>CAYUJV010000021.1:0-32164 GCA_964445085.1 uncultured Burkholderiales bacterium | reverse complement strand
CTCCCTTCCTAAAAAGCCCTGCCTCCCATGAGACAGGGCTTTTTTTATGCGGCGGTCGGTGCATCCCCCTGCAGGCGGCGGCGGGGCGGCGGTCTGGCCGCTGTGCTACCATCCGTGCATTTCCTGCGTTCCGGCCTGTTGTGAAACCGCTGACCTTTTCCGTGTTGCGCCTGCTTTCCGGCACCGAGTTTCGCTCGGGCGAGGAGATCGCACGCCTGCTGGGCATTTCCCGTGCGAGCGTGTCCAATGCCCTGGCCGATCTGGAGGGGCTGGATATCGGCGTGTTCAAGGTGCGCGGACGCGGCTACCGGCTGGCCGAGCCCATCGACTGGCTGGATGCGGCGGCGATCGAGGCGGCCCTCGTGCAGCGCGACGCCGTCTTCGATCTGCAGGTCGCGGACGTGGTGCACTCCACCAACGCGGTGCTGATGGAGCGGGCGGCTGCCGGTGCGCCGCACCGCAGCTGCGTGGTGGCCGAGGTGCAAACCCAGGGCCGCGGCCGGCGTGGTCGGCGCTGGGAAGGCTCCATCGGCGGCGGCCTGACGTTCTCCGTGCTGTGGCGCTTCAACCAGGGGGTGTCGCAGCTGTCCGGGCTCAGCCTTGCCGTGGGCGTGGCCTTGGTGCGCGCCCTGGAGGAGGTCGGCGTGCGCGAGGCGGCGCTGAAATGGCCGAATGACCTGCTGCATGGATTTCGAAAACTGGGCGGCATCCTGATCGAGCTGCAGGGAGACGCCCTCGGCCCGGCGGCCGCCGTCATCGGCATCGGGGTCAACGTTCGGCTCAGCGAGCAGGCAAGGGATCGCATCGACCAGGCCGTGACCGATCTGAGCACCGTCCTCGCCGAGCTGCCGTCGCGCAACCGGCTGCTGGGACTGATTCTGTCCCATCTACATGACGTGCTCGTCGCGTTCGAGAGGGCCGGCTTTGCCGCACTCCGCGAGGAGTGGCAGGCGGCGCATGCTTACCACGGCCGGCCGGTGTCCCTGTTCCTGCCTTCCGGCGCGCAGGAGCGCGGCGAGGTGGTGGGCGTCGCCGACGATGGCGCGCTCTTGCTCCGGACGCCAGAGGGTGTGCAGCGCTTCGCATCGGGCGAGATCAGCCTGCGCGCCGCCACGGCAGCCGACCTTGTTCCGGCCGCGCGCGCCCGGGATTGAACGTGCTGCTCGCGATCGACGCCGGCAACAGCTTCGTCAAGCTGGCCCGCCATGATGGCAGCGGCTGGCAGGGGAGCCAGCGCGTCGCGCTCGACCGGTTCCCGGCCGTGGCCGCGAAGCTGGCAGCCGAAACGGCCCCCGTCGCCGTGGTCATTTCCAACGTCGCGGGCGACGCGTTCCGCAGCCCGATGACAGACCTGCTCGCCCGCTGGGGCTGCCCGGCCCACTGGGTGACGGCGCAAGCCCAGGCCTACGGCGTGTCCAATGCCTACGCGGTGCCGGCGCAACTGGGCAGCGATCGCTGGGCGTGCCTGGTTGCAGCACACCGGCTGCGACCCGGACGCACCGTCGTGGCCAGTGCCGGTACCGCGGCGACGGTGGATGCGCTGGATGCCACCGGTGAATTCCGCGGCGGCCTGATTCTGCCCGGCGTCGCCCTCATGCAGCAGAGCCTGTGGCAGCGTACCGCGGGCATACCGCCCGCCGCGGGCCAGTTCGAGCGGTTCCCGACGAGCACGGCCAACGCCGTGCATACCGGCGCGCTGCTGGCGATCGCCGGCGCGGTGGAGCGCATGGCCGAGGCGCTCGGTGGCGGCGCGCAAATCGTCCTGACCGGCGGTGATGCGGGCCTGGTCGCGCCACTGCTTCGCCCCGCGCCGCTGGTGATCGAGAATCTGGTGCTCGAGGGTCTGGTTTTGATCGCGCGTGAGGAAGGAATGCTATGAGGTTGTTGTTTTTCATCCTGCTGCTGGCGAACGCCGGCGTGCTGGCCTATTTCTCCCTGCAACCGGCGGCGGAAGGCCGCGTGGCGCGCCCGCACTCCCCACTGCGGCCGGAGGCCATCCGCATTCAGGGTGAAACGCCGCATCCGCCGCCGGCATCCAGCGCCGCCGCGGCCAAGACCGCCTGTTTCGAGTGGTCCGGGCTCACCGATGCCAATGTGAGTCGCGCCCAAGCGGCGCTGGAGCAGCTGGGCCTGCGCGACAAGCTGGTATTGGCGAACACCAGCGACCAGTGGGTGTACATTCCCCCGCTCAAGACCCGCGCCGAGGCGGAGAAGAAACTGGCGGAGCTGAAGGCGCTGGGAATCGACGACGGGCAGGTGGTGGAAGGCGATCCGCAGTGGCTGCACGCGATTTCGCTGGCGTCCTTCGCCAGCAGCGAGGAAGCGCAGTTCTACCTCAAGCAGTTGCGTGACAAAGGGGTGAAGAGCGCCAAAGTGATGGAGCGCCACGGGCCGGGGACCAGCATCACCATCGTCGACGCGGATGATGCCCTGCGCCAGAAGCTGGAAAAAGTGCAGGCGGATTTCGACCGGACCACCCTCAAGCCGGTGGCCTGCAAGCTGCGCTGAGGAGCCTCTGCTTGCAGAGGTTCCTCAAGGCGTCGGAAAGAGCTTGCCCGGGTTGAGAATGTCGTTTGGATCGAACAGGCGTTTCACCGAACGCATCAGCTCCATGGTGACCGGGTCGATTTCGAGGCCGACGTAGGGCCGCTTCTCCCTGCCGACGCCGTGCTCGCCGGACAGGGTGCCGTGCAGGCGGATCACCAGGTCGAAGATCTTTGCCAGACACGCCTCGGCCCGCTGCGATTCCTCCGGATCGTCCGGGTTCACCAGCAGATTGACATGGATGTTGCCGTTGCCGGCATGGCCGAAGTTGACGTTGGCCACGCCGTGCTCGCGCGCCAGCGCGGCGACGCCGCCCAGCAGCTCGGGCAGGCGTGACACCGGCACGGCGACATCCTCGTTGATCTTCTTCGGCGCGATGTCGCGCAACAGCGGGGAGAGTGCCTTGCGCGCGGCCCACAGGGCGGCCGCATCCGCCACCGCCGCCGCGGCGATCAGATCGTCATCGGCGCAGGCGGCGAGCATGGCGCGCTGGGCGGTGGCGATCTCACCCTGGCTGCCGTCGACCTCGATCATCAGCATGGCCTGGGTTTCCGCGGGGACAAGGCCCGGGTAGTGCCTGCGGATCAGGTCGAGTGCGCCCTGGTCGAGGAACTCGAGTGCGCTCGGCGTGTGCGGTTGGGCCATGATGCGGGTGATGGCGCGCGCGCAGGCGTCGAGGCTGCGATAGTGGGCAGTGACCCCCGCCGCCGCTTCGGGCAGCGGGGTCAGCCGGAGCGTGGCTTCGGTGATGACGGCGAGGGTGCCTTCCGAACCGATCAGCAGGCGGGTGAGGTCATAGCCGACGACGCCCTTGGTGGTATAGCTGCCGGTGTGAATCACCTCGCCTTTTCCGGTCACCGCCGTCAGCGCCAGCACGTGGTCGCGCGTCACGCCGTATTTCACCGCATGGGGGCCGGCGGCGCAGGTGGCGAGGTTCCCGCCGATGGAGCAATAGGCGGCGCTGGACGGGTCCGGCGGCCAGAAGTAGCCGTGGGCCCGCACCGCGTCCTGCACTTCCTGGTTGAGCACGCCGGGCTGGACCACGATCACGCGGTTGGCGGGGTCGATGCGAACGATCTTGCGCATGCGTTCCAGCGACAGCGCGACGCCGCCCCGTTCCGGAATGCTGCCGCCCGCGGTGCCGGTGCCGCGCCCGCGCGGCGTGAGCGGCACGCCGAACTCGTTGCACGCCAGGACAATCTGCCGCACCTCTTCCGTGGTCGCGGGGAAGGCGACCGCATCGGGCGCGACGAGCTTGCGGCTGTTGTCATAGCCATAGACGTAGCAGTCGGCGGCTCCGGTGAGGAACCGGACGGGCCCCAGCAGGCGCTGGAGCAGGGAGCAGAATTCCGGGGCTAACACGATGCAAGGCGCGGGATGGAAGTGGCCATGGTAGCACCGATGTGCCGACGCCGGGGCGCGGCGGACGTCGCGCGCGAGCGAGCGACGTTGGGCGCTTAAGGCACGCGAACCACGGCGAGGAGGATGTCGTCCTCCGGTGTCCTGTTGCCCAAGTGCTGCCGCAACCGGGCGCAGATGGCATCAAACGGGTTGTTGGGTGCAGCGGCCTGGATCGTCGCGACCAGTGAAGTCTCGCCCAAGGCGCTGCTGTGGGTATTCCCTGCTTCCGTCAGTCCGTCGGAATAGATCACGAGGTAACCCGGATCGGACCAGGAGAGCCGCTCGAAAACCCCGTTGGGGTCCATGTCGGCGATACCCAGGGGCAGCTGCGGCCGGCCCAGGAACGCCGGCGCCGATCCGGCGAGACAGAGCAGCGGGCGCGGCATGCCGCCCGTCCAGAGCTCCAGCGTGCGCCGGGGCGTGTCCAGCACCAGGAGGCAGGCGGCCACGAAGTGCCCCGTGGGTGCCAACTCTTTCAGTCGCCGGTTCATTTCGCTGGCGATGAGGGGTAATTCCAGTCCCTTCTCAGCCATGGCATGGAAGATCCCGGCCACCGGCAGCAGACTGACCGCGGCGGGCAGTCCGTGGCCCATGGCGTCCGCGGCGAACACGAAGAGGCGGCCGTCAGGGTGCCGTTGACACAGGATGATGTCGCCGCTGAAGTTTTCCGCCGGCATGACGATCCAGTCGAGCAGGGGATCGTCGGGTTGCCCGCGGGCGGTCATGCGTTGCACCAGCTCCTGGGTGATGTGCCGCTCCGCCTCGCTGCGCTCGCGGTAGCGCTCCAGCTCGGACAGCGTGTGGGCAAGGCGCTGCTCATGACGTTTGCGTTCCGAGATGTCCTGGATCACCGCCACGAAATGCCGCTTGCCCAGCCATTCCATCTCGGTCAGGGCGACGGAAATGGGTACCGGGCTGCCATCCTTGCGCTTGCCGAAAATATCGCGTCCCCGTCCCATCACCGTCGCTTCGCCGGTGGTGCGATAACGGGCCATGTAGGCGTCATGGCGGTGGGCGTCGGGCAAAGGCATGAGCATGGCCACATTGCGGCCGACGATCTCGTCCGCACCATAGCCGAAGATTTTTTCCGCTGCCGGGTTGAAGCTTTCCACGATACCCCGCCCGTCCGTGGCCACGATGCCGTCCAGCACATGATCAAACAGCGTCTGGAAACGATGCATTTCCAGGAGGCGGTGCTGGAGGGCGAGACTTCGGGCGAGCAGATCCAGGCGCGGGAACAGCACCGCGGGCTGCAGCGGCTTGGGCAGCCAGTCGTCTATGCCCTTGCGCTGGCACAACGCGGGTTCCGGTGCGGCATCGGTGAGCAGGAGCAGGGGGATCCAGCGTTCCGTCCCGATGGTCTGCCTCAGCTGCAGGGGCAGCTCGCAGTCCTCCAGCGCGCACAATGATTCATCCAGCAGCACCAGGTCGGGCGGGGCGGATTCGAACTGCGCCACGAGTTCGTCAGGGCTGGTAACGGCGCCCAGCCGGTGGCCATGGGGCGCGAGCATGCGGGACAGGGTGTCGCGGGTGTCGGGGCTGCCCGTGGCGGCAAGCAGATCCAGGTGTGCGGGATAGTTGAGGATTTCGCCCCCCGCGCCGAAAATGGGGTTGGGCAGGCGTTTCCATCCCCAGGCATTCATTTATTGTTTTCTCCTTCTGGCGCGCCGGGTCAGCTCGCCGGGCGACGGCGGGGCCCCTTGCAATAACCATATTAACTATATGGGAATGGCGCTCTTGGCGCAATGCCGGCGGACTCAGCCGGACTGGCGGATGCGGGCGAGGGTGGAGGTGGTGGAACGTTGATGCAGGAAGGGAATCGAGTGCACCTGGCCACCCCAGGCCAGGACTTCGGCGGCGCCCACGATGCGGTCGATGGCCCAGTCGCCGCCCTTGACCAGCACGTCCGGGTGCACGCTGAGGATCAGGTCCAGCGGCGTATCGGCATCGAACCAGGTGACGGCAGACACGCTTTCCAGGGCGGCGAGCACCGCCATGCGGTCCTGCTCGCTGTTGATGGGGCGGTCGTCGCCCTTGCCCTGGCGCCGCACCGAGGCATCGGTGTTCACGCCCACCACCAGACTCGCCCCCAGCGCGCGCGCCTGGGCAAGGTAGGTGACGTGGCCGCGGTGCAGGATGTCGAAGCAGCCGTTGGTGAACACCACCGGCCGCGGCAGCTGCGCGACGCGCGCGGCGATGTGCTCCGGCGCGCAGATCTTCCGCTCGAACTGCGGCGGCGCGTAGTCCGGCATCAATCCAGGTATTCGAACATGCGCACCACCCGCTTCACGCCGGGCGTGGTGGCGGCGATGTCGGTGGCGGCGTCGGCTTCGGAGTGCTTGACCAGCCCCAGCAGGTAGACCACACCCGCCTCGGTCACGACCTTCACGTGGTTGGCTTGAAACTTCTGCGCGTCCACCATGCGTGCCTTGACCTTGGTGGTGATGTAAGTGTCGTTGCTGCGTGCGGGGAAGGAGCTCGGGGGCCCGATGGTCAGCTCGTTGAACACCTGACGCACGCTCGGCACGGCCTTGACGATGTTGGTGACGTCGTCCTTGGTGGCCTGGTCCGGCGCCTCTCCGGTCAGCAGCACCGTCAGGTTGTAGCTGGTGACATTGACGTGGGTGTTGCTGCCGTATTTCTCGCTGATGCGGTTGGCGGCCTTGAGCTCGATGCCCTGGTCTTCGACATAGATGCCGGAGGTGCGGCGATCGTCCGCCATCAGCGCGCCGGCGCCCACGCCGGTGGCCACCACCGGGAAACAGCCATGCAACGCGGGCGTCAGGGACAACAGCAGGGCTAACATCCAGATCTTGCGCATCATTCGGCTCCTAGCAGCAGATAGTCGATGGCATCGCACAGGCAATGCAGGGTGAGCAGGTGGACCTCCTGGATCCGGGCGGTGACGCTGGACGGGACGCAGATGTGGATGTCGCCTTCGCTCAGCGCCTCGGCCATCTGGCCGCCGCCATTGCCGGTGAGCGCAATCACGCCGATCTCCCGCTCATGGGCCGCGTGCACCGCCTCCAGCACGTTCTTCGAGTTGCCGCTGGTGGAGATCGCGAACAGCAGGTCGCGCGGCTGGCCCAGCGCCCGCACCTGCTTGGAGAACACCTGCTCGTAAGCATAGTCGTTGGCGATGGACGTGAGGGTGGAACTGTCCGTGGTCAGGGCAATGGCCGCCAGTCCCGGGCGTTCGCGCTCGAAGCGGTTCAGCAGTTCGGACGAGAAATGCTGGGAGTCCGCCGCCGACCCGCCATTGCCGCAGGCCATGATCTTGCCTTCGCTCATCAGGCACGCAACCATGCGTTCCGCCGCCTGCGCGATCGGGTCGGCCAGGACGTCCAGCGCCTGCAGCTTGAGGTGCGCGCTGTCGGTGAAATGCTGGTGAATGCGGGCGGTGATATCCATGGAGTTCGCTGGAGAAGCCGCCTAGTCGGCGGCGAATGCGTTGGGCAACCATTCTATCGTGGGCGGCGCGCCGGTGCCAAGCAACACCACGTCGAACCGGCAGGGCGGCGCCTGGCGGAACTGCGTCAGGTAGTGCTGCGCGGTGGCGATGATCTTCCTGCGCTTCGCCGCGGTGATGCTGGCCGCGGCTCCGCCGAAGCGGGTGCTGGCGCGCAGCCGGACTTCGACGAACACCAACATTTCGCCGTCGCGCAGAATGAGGTCGATCTCGCCGAAGCGCGAGCGGTAATTGCGGGTGACCAGAGACAGGCCGCGTTCGACGAGATAGGCCAGCGCGGCGCGTTCCGCCTTGGCCCCGTTCTCCGCCGTCATGGTGCGGAATCGACCAGGACCACCGAATCCTGCTGGAACTCCGCCGGCACCAGCTCGCGCCGGAAGACATGGTCCGCGCCCAGGGTGAGCTTGCCGGTGACGCCGTCCAGGGACATCGAGCCCGCGGACGGATCGCGGTAGAGCTGGCTCGCCACCCGCTCGGCGTCGATCCCGAGGGCGTAGAGCCGCTCCAGTTCGGCGCCCAGTGGCGCGCCCGGCCGCGGGTAGATCATCACCGCCGGATGGTCGGGTTGCAGCAGCCACGGCATGTCGAAGAAGCGTATCCCGGTCAGGTCCACATACGCCGGGTCCTGCATGCGTCCGGGAAACACCTGGGATGTGGCATAGGTCGGCAGCGTGGGCGAGAGATAGGGGCGGGCCATGCGCGCTTCCTGCACGCCGGCGGCGAGAAAGATCATGTCCGCAGCGGCGCCCTGCACGGCCGTGTGCAGCGGCGCCAGATCATCGCGGAGCGAAAACCGGAGCTGGCCGGCCAGCGCGCGACCCTCATGCTGCCATTCGTCGGCGAAGGCAGCTTGCATGCGCTGGGCCAGGGGCGAGTCGGCGGCGACGATGAGGGCCCGGCGATAGCCGTCCCGCGCGGCGACATCCGCGACCTGCCGCGCTTCCTCCTCCACCGACAGCCCGAACAGAAAGAGCTGCGCGGGAATCGCCATGCGCTCCTGGTCCGGCATGGCAAGGGACAGCGTCGGCACGACCACCAGATTGCTGGCGGCGAGTCCGGCCACGGCATTCCGGGTCAGCGGACCGACCGCGACCCGGGCGCCCTGACTCAGCGCCTGGACGTAGACCGCAAGAATGTCGCTCACTTCGCCCGTGGTGGGATAGATGCGGATCGGCGGCGCGTCGGGCTGCGTTTTCGCCGCCGCCAGGAATCCCTGGCGCACGATCTCCGCCGGCTGGCGGAAGGCGGCCGCGTTGAGCGGCAACAGCAGCGCGATGTGCGGCGGCGCCGGCTTTGTCGCCGGGGTGTTCTCTGCTAGGGTAGTGTCCGCCGCGCGCGCCGGGTGGCCGACCAGGCCGGCGAAGGCGAGCGCGCACAGGAAGGGAACATGACGGCCGAGCAAGCGGAACATCAGGCAGGTCCGAGTGGGAAGGGGTCATTATATGTGGTGGCCACGCCCATTGGTAACCTGGGTGACATTACATTTCGTGCAGTGGAGACGCTGCGTGCGGCGGACCTGGTGGCCGCGGAGGATACGCGGGTCACCGCGCGCCTGCTCGGCCACTTCGGCCTCGCCAAGAGCATGCTGTCGGTGCGCGAGCACAATGAAAAGGCCGGGGCGGCAAAGATCGTCGAGGCCCTCGGCCAGGGCAAGTCGGTCGCGCTGGTCACCGATGCCGGCACGCCCGCAGTCAGCGATCCCGGCGCGCACGTGGTCGCGGCGGTGCGCGCGGCCGGGTTTTCCGTGGTGCCGGTTCCCGGGCCGAGCGCACTGGTGGCCGCGCTGTCAGCCTCCGGGCTCACCGCTCCGCACTTTCTCTACTACGGCTTCCTGCCCGCCAAGGCGGGCGAGCGCCGCGGCGCGCTGGCGGGCTTGAAGGAGCTGCCCTACACCCTGGTGTTCTACGAGTCGCCGCACCGCATCGTGGAGACGCTGGCGGACCTGGCGGCGGTGCTGGGCGCGGACCGCAGCATCGTCATCGCGCGCGAGCTGACCAAGCTGTTCGAGCAGATTCACGGCTGCGCGCTGGGCGAGGCGGCGGCCTGGCTGGCCGAGGACGCGAATCGCCAGAAGGGCGAGTTCGTGCTGATCGTGTCCGGCGCGCAAGGAGAGGCGGGCGGCGCGGCCGAGGCGCGGCGCGTGCTGGAGATCCTGCTGCGGGAGCTGCCGGTGAGTCAGGCGGCGAAACTCGCCGCCGAAATCACCGGCGGCAAGAAAAACGCGCTGTACGATCTGGCGCTGCAGCTCAAGGGCGAGGCCTGAGCCGCTGCGCTGCTAGGGCCGGCGCTGCGATCAGCGTGTCTCGCGCACCTCGTCCAGGATGCCGACCAGATCGGACTCCCAGCGGTCGAACACCGGCTGCAGTTCCGGCTGCGGAAAGAACGTCTTGAGCACCCCCGGCCGCGCGGTGGTGAGGATGGTCTGCCCGCCTTCGGCGAAGATCGCCACGTTCAAGGGAAGATACGGAATCAGGTCCGGGTAGCGGGCGGCGAGATCTTCGACCTCGCCCGGCCTGCCGTAGAACACCACGCGATAGCGGTCGGTCTTGTAGCCCTTGGCCTCCAGCCCCACGTCTACCCGCTGCACCTTCGCGACCTTGTAGCCGCGCGCGGCGATCGCCGCCTGCAGGGTGGTCATGGCGTCTTCGAAGTTCTGCGCGGAACGCACGATGAGCAGCTCGTCCGCAGCCGCCGGCGCGGCCAGGACGGCCAGCAGCATGCCGGCAAGGATCAGGCGAAGGAAAGCGTTCATAGCGCCGCCTCCTCGAGGATCGCCCGATACTGCTTGGTCATCTCGTCGCACATCTCGTTGAGCTCGGTGTTGTTGAAGATCTTCGACAGGCGCTTCGGATTGACGGTCATCATCTTCACCTTGCCGCCGTCCTCCACCACGGTGACGCGGCAGGGCAGGAACAGGCCGACGCGCGGGTCGGTGGCCAGGGCCCGGTTGAGAAAGCCGAAATTGCAGAAATAGACGATGTGCTGCCTGGGGTTTTCCTTGCCTTCGGGGGCGATGCCCGAATCCAGGTCCTGCTCCCGGATGAAGACGAAGTTGTTGGAGGTTGCCGCGCGCTTGACGTTCTCGATCGTGGTCGCCAGGTCGTAGGGCGAGTCCACCACGATCACCGGCTCGTCCGTTTCCAGCACCTTTTTCCCGCTGGCAAGCGGCACCTTTTCCAGGCTGCGGACGAAGGCGACGATGTTGTCGAGGTCGCGGTCGCTGAGCCCGCGCGCCTTGAAGGAGACCATGGGCGTGCCCTCCCGCCCTCGGACCAGGGTCGCCTTGATCATCGCGTCGCTGGCCGAGGCGAGATAGCCGGGATTGTGCAGGGCGGGCGGCATGATCGGGAAGTCGCGCGGGCGCGAGAAGGTGACGCCCGTGCCGTGGCTGCCTTCACCCTGGGCGCCGTGGCAGCCCGCGCAATTCTTGCCGAACAGCACCGCACCCTTGGTCGCGTCGCCGGCGATCGGCCGGTGGTCGTAGACCGGCGGCTTGCGTTTGTACCAGCTGCGCACATGGGCGACGATGGCGTCCACCTCGCCGTCGCTGAGCTGGTTGAATGCGGGCATGACGCGCCCGGGCCGGCCGATGCGGATGGTCTTGCGCAGGTAGGAATCGTCCACCGTGGCCTGGAACGAAGGCAGGGCAAGCGGGATGCCGATGCCGCCGCGCCCGTCCTCGCCGTGGCAGGCGGCGCAGTTGCGGGCGTAGAGCGTGGCACCGTCCGGGGCCGCCCACGCCGCCGACAGCGGCAGCGCGAGCAGGGCGAGGAGCATCCCCCGGCGTACCCCCTGCAGCATCGAGCAACGGGTCATTCCGACTCCTTTCAGGATAAGCATATCCACAAAGGCTAATATAGCGGGCTGCGGCAGGAAGTCAATCCGGGCCGCCGCGGATCGGTGCGGGACGGCGAAGCCATCCGCTATACTGCGAAGGTTTTCTCCCATCTTGCTCATTCTATGCAAATTACCCTGACCCGTCCGGACGATTGGCACCTGCACCTGCGCGACGGCGCACTGATGGCGGCGGTCCTGCCCGACAGCGCGCGCCAGTTTGCCCGCGCCATCGTCATGCCCAACCTGCGGCCCCCGGTGACCACCACCGCCCAGGCGGCGGCCTATCGCGCGCGCATCCTGGCGGCGCTGCCCGCCGGCGCGCGCTTCCAGCCGCTGATGACGCTGTATCTGACCGACAACACCCGCCCGGAGGAGATCCGCACCGCCCACGCCAGCGGCTTCGTCCACGGCGTGAAATACTATCCGGCCGGCGCGACCACCAACTCCGACTCCGGCGTCACCGACATCGCCCGCTGCCACGGCACGCTCGCGGTGATGGAGGAGGTCGGCATGCCGCTGCTGGTGCATGGCGAAGTCACCGCCCCCCGGGTGGACGTGTTCGACCGCGAAGCAGTGTTCATCGAGACGGTGCTGCTGCCTCTGCTCGCGCGCTTCCCGCGCCTGCGCGTGGTGCTGGAGCACATCACCACGCGGCAGGCCGTCGAGTTCATCCAGGGCGCGCCGGCTCACGTCGCGGCCACCGTCACCGCCCATCATCTGCTCTACACCCGCAACGCGATGTTCGCCGGCGGCATCCGCCCGCATATGTATTGCCTGCCCGTGCTCAAGCGCGAGGAGCATCGGGCGGCCCTGCTGGCGGCGGCGACCGGCGGCAGCCCCAAATTCTTCCTCGGCACCGACAGCGCGCCCCATGCGCGCCACACCAAGGAGGCCGCCTGCGGCTGCGCCGGCATCTACACCGCCCACGCCGCGATCGAGCTCTACGCGGAGGCCTTCGAGTCGGCCGGCGCCCTGTCCCGCCTGGAAGCCTTCGCGAGCTTCCACGGCGCGGACTTCTACGGCCTGCCGCGCAACACGGACACCATCACCCTGGTGAAGGAGGCATGGACCGCCCCGGCGGAGCTTGCCTTCGGCGACGGCACGCTGGTGCCGATGCGCGCCGGCGAGGCCATTGCCTGGCGCCTCGCGGCTGCGTGATCCGGCCGCGCTGGCGCAACGGCTGTCGCCGCCTATAATCGAAGCCAGTCTCCAAGCAACGACCGAGAACAATGACAATTCCGTCCCCGCTCACCCTCGACCAGCTGTTTCGCACCACCGATCCGCAAAGCCTCACCTTCGAAACCACGGCCGAGCTGCCGGACCTGGGCGAATTCATCGGCCAGGCGCGGGCCATGGGCGCGATCGAATTCGGCGCCGGCATGCGCCACGACGGCTACAACCTGTACGCCCTCGGCCCGCCGGGCACCGGCAAGCGTTCGCTGGTGCGCCAGGTGCTGGAGCAACGGGTCGGCGCCCAGCCGGTGCCGGACGACTGGTGCTACGTGCACAACTTCGCCGAGGCCCATCGCCCGCGCGCGCTGCGCCTGCCCGCCGGGCGCGGCGGCCAGCTGCGCGACGACATGGCCCGGCTGCTGGAGGAGTTGCGCAGCGCCATTCCCGGCGCCTTCGACAGCGACCAGTACCGGGCCAAGGTGGAGGCGATCCGGAACGAATACGACGAGCGCCAGGAGCGGGCGATCCGCGCGCTGGGCGAGGAATCGGCCGCGAATGGGGTGGCCCTGCTGCGCACGCCGGACGGCTTCGTGTTCGCGCCCACCAAGGACGACAAGGTGCTGGAGCCGGACCAGTACGACAAGCTGCCGGACGAGGAGAAGGCGAAGATCGACGAGAAGGTCGCGGCCTACCAGGCACGGCTGGAGGAGATCGTCCGCAACATCCCCAAATGGCGGCGCGAGATGCGCCAGGCCCTGCGCCAGATGAACCAGGAGACCGCCATGCTCGCGGTCGGCCACCTCATGGATGACCTGTTCGCCGCCTATGCCGATCTGCCTGCGGTGGTGGAATACCTGACGCTGGTGCGCGAGGACGTGCTGCAGAACACCGATCTGTTCCTCAAGCACGGCGAGGGGGGCGGCATGATGGCGGGCGTGGATGCGTCCGGCCTGCACCGCTACCAGGTGAACCTGCTGGTGGACAACGCCGCGTGCAGCGGCGCGCCCATCATCACCGACGACAATCCCACCTACAACAACCTGATCGGACGCGTCGAGCACGTCGCACAGCTGGGCGCCCTCGTCACCGACTTCACCCTGATCAAGCCCGGCTCCCTGCACCGCGCCAACGGCGGCTATCTGCTGGTGGAGGCGCGCAAGCTGCTGGTGCAGCCGTTCGCCTGGGAGAGCCTCAAGCGCGCGCTGTATGCCAAGTCGCTGCGGATCGAATCGGTCGGGCAGATGCTGAGCCTGGTGCCCACGGTGTCGCTCGAACCGGAGGAGATTCCCCTCGACGTGAAGGTCGTGCTGTTCGGCGACCGGATGATCTATTACCTGCTGCAGGAGCTCGACCCGGAATTCTCCGAGCTGTTCAAGGTCGCCGCGGATTTCGAGGACAGCATGCCGCGCAGCGACGAGAGCGCCCTGCTGTATGCGCGTCTGATCGCGACCCTGGTGCGGCGCGAGGGCCTGTTTGCGTTCGAGCGCGGCGCCGTGGCGCGCGTCATCGAACACAGCGCGCGCATGGTCGGCGACGCCGAAAAGCTCACCGCCCACATGCAGAGCGTGCTCGACCTGTTGCGCGAGGCCGACTACTGGGCGCGGCAGGCGGGTGCGGCACAGGTCCAGGCGCAGCACGTGGATCGGGCCATCGAGGCTGCCGACAAGCGCAGCGACCGGGTCAAGCAGCGGCTGCAGGAGGAAATCCTGCGCGGCACCATGCTGATCGACACCAGCGGCGAGGTGGTGGGGCAGATCAACGCGCTGTCGGTGGTGGAGCTGGGCGAATCGCGCTTTGCCTATCCCACCCGCGTCACCGCCACCACCCGCATCGGCGACGGCGACGTCGTCGACATCGAGCGCGAGGTCGAGCTGTCCGGGGCGATCCACTCCAAGGGCGTGCTGATCCTGTCCTCCTTCCTCGCCTCGCGCTATTCGCGCAACCGCCCGCTGTCGCTGTCGGCGAGCCTGGTGTTCGAGCAGTCCTACGGCTACGTGGAAGGGGATTCCGCCTCCCTGGCGGAGCTGTGCGCGCTGCTGTCGGACCTGGCGCAGGCACCGATCAAACAGTCGCTGGCGGTCACCGGCTCGGTCAACCAGTTCGGCCAGGTGCAGGCCATCGGCGGGGTGAACGAGAAGATCGAAGGCTTCTTCGACATCTGCAAGGGGCGTGGGCTCACCGGGCAGCAGGGGGTGCTCATCCCCAGCGCCAACATCAAGCACCTGATGCTCAAGCGCGAAGTGCGCGACGCAGTCGCGGCCGGCCAGTTCCGCGTCATCGCGGTGGACACCGTGGACGAGGCGATCGAACTGCTCACCGGCGTGCCGGCGGGCATGCCGGACGCCCAGGGCAACCTGCCGGAGGGCAGCATCAACTTCCGGGTCGCGACCACCGTGTACGAGCTGTCCCTGATCCGCCAGGAATTTGCCGGCCTCGGCGCGAAAGGCGCGGGCAAGCGCAAGAAGAAGGACTGAGCCTCCCGCGTCGTGGCGCCGCTGCCGATCAGTGCCGGGCGGCGGCCTCGACCGCCTGCTCGCGCGCGGTCACGCGCACCAGGTCGCCCATCTCCTCCGCCAGCAGCGAGAACAGGTCATCGATGGAGACGATGCCCACGAGTCCGCCGCCGGCATCCACCACCGGCACCCGGCGCACGCCGTGGACGCGCATGCGCTGAATGGTCTCGTAGATGCCATCCTGCTCACGCGCGGTGAGCAATTCGCGCGTCATCAGGTCGCCGACGGTGAACTTGGCCGGGTCCAGCTCCTTGGCCATCACCTCCACCACCAGATCGCGGTCGGTGACGATGCCGACCGGAACGCGCCTGTCCTTCCCCTCCTCGACGATGACCAGATCGCCGACATGGTACTGGCGCATGAGCTTGGCGGCCTCCGCCGCGCTTTCCTTGGGAAAGGCGACGACGACTTCGCGATTGCAGATTTCCCCGATAGGCATGGAATCCTCCTTTGCAGTGATGGTGTGCCCGGCTTCATTTCTATGTATAGCCGTTCCCGCGGGGCCCGACGGGCCCGCGCCGCCAACAAAAAAACGGCCCGTGGCGGGCCGTTGTGCAGGGCTGCGCAGGGGCGCTCAGGGGAAGGCCGGGATGGTCGGCTCCTGTCCGCCCCGCGCGGCTTCCGGGTGGCGCCGGTCGAACAGCTCGCGCACTTCTTCCACGCGGCTCGCCGGCACGTCCACCATGAGCAGGATTTCGCCCCGCTGGATCGCCTTGTCGAAGGCCTTGAGGCGGGAGTTGGGGATGGAGCTCGCGACCATGCTCGACACCCAGGCGCCGAAGGCGGCGCCGAGCATGGCGGTGAGCAGCACGGTCACCAGATGGAGCGTGGTCCCTTCGGGCGGAAAGGCCAGCACCACGATGCCGGCGACGATGCCGGCGAAGCCCCCGACCACGAGCCCGGACTCGGCGCCGTGCACGATGTCGGATTTCTGCAGAATGGACGCCTCGTGCAGGCCATCGAGCGAAATGTCGTCCCGGGCCAGGAAATGCATGTGGCGTTCCTCGATGCGCGCCAGCAGCAGGTCGTTGACGACCTGTTTGGCGCTCGCGGTGTCAGGCAGCAGGAAATACAGTCTGCGTCGCATAAGTCACCTCCTTGTGTCGAGGCGCGGCCGGCTCCGCTGGGGCGAAGCCACGGGACGCAAGGCCTGGCAAGCACCTTGGCGGCCCGTGGGCCGCACCCGGTTGAATATCGAAAATCGGGGCCGGCGCTGACGCCGCCCGCCGTGGTTTTTGTATAGTAATTTTGTCGGGAATTGTCAAAAAATGTTCCCGGCCTGCCGCCCGGGCCGGCGCCAGGCGCTGCGCAGGGGGTGCCATGGATGCCAATCCATGGCACGATTTCACTTTTTTGCCCGTCCGAAGTCGCCGCCATGTCCGTTTCCAGCCGCCAGCGCGAGTTCCAGCGCCGCGAACGCCTGCTGAACCTGTTGCTCTCCAAGATCCTCAAGCGTCAGCTCGACCCTGCCGTTTATGCCGCGCTGGGCGACTTGCGCGTGGGCTTCGGCAAGCTGCGCGAGCGCGACGATGCGGCGCGGCGCGAGCAGCTGCTGGCCCTGATCGACCGGCTGGAGCCGGAGGCGCTGACCCAGATCGTGCGCGCCGCCGGGGTGTATTTCAGCCTGCTCAACATCGCCGAGGAATCGATCGCGCTGCGCGAGCGGCGCCAGGCCATCCGCGCCAATGCCCACATGTGGCCGGGCTCCTTCCATGACACGCTGTACGGCCTGAAGGAGCAGGGGGTCGGCATCGCCGAGATGCAGGAACTGGTGGGCCGGCTGTGCTTCATGCCGGTGATCACCGCCCATCCGTCGGAGGCGAAGCGACGCACCATCAAGGGCGCATTGCGCAACATCTTCCTGAGCATGGAGGCGCTCGGCGATTCGCGCCTGCACGGCAGCTTCCGCACCGAGGCGACGCAGCGCCTGGCCAGCCAGATCCAGATCCTGTGGAAGACCGACGAGGTCCGCGCCACCAAACTGCACGTGCGCGACGAGCTGCGCGCCGGCCTGTCCTATTTCCCGCTGTCCCTGTTCCAGGCCACGGTGCAGGTCTATCGCAACCTGGGCCGCGCGGTGCGCGATGTCTACGGCGACGCGGCGCTGGCCGGGCTCAGGGTCAGCCGGCTGCTGCGCTTCGGCTCCTGGATCGGCGGCGACCGCGATGGCCATCCGGGCGTCACGGCCGAGGTCACCGACCTGGCGTGGCAGATGCAGGCGCGCACCGCGCTGGAGGAATACCTGCGCCGGATCGAGCAGCTGAGCGACCAGCTGTCCTATTCGATCCGCATGTGCCGCCCGTCGGACGCGCTGATGGCGAGCCTGGAGGACGACGCCCGCTACGCCGCGCTGCGCTTCTCCGCCCAGCCCAAGCGCTACGTGCAGGAGCCCTACCGGCGCAAGCTGGAGATCATGCGCTACCGGGTGCGGCGCAACCTGGCCCAGGTGCAGGCCGCCATCGATGGCGAGGACATCGGCGGCGAGGAATCCGGCTACGCCAGCGCGGAAGGCCTGCTGCAGGACCTGTACCTGATCCGTGACTCCCTCATCGGCCACGGCGACGAGGAGGTGGCGGCGGGCGAGCTGACGGACCTCATCCGCCTGGTCGAAACCTTCGGCTTCCATCTGCTGCGGCTGGACGTGCGCCAGGAGTCCACGGTGCATACCCGGGCGGTGACGGAGATCCTGCGCGCGGCGCTGAAGGTGGATTACGCGCAACTGGACGAGGCCGGCCGGCTTGCGCTGCTGTCCGATGTCATCGCGCGGCCGGATGCGCTGGAGTTCGATCCCGAGCGCCTGAGCGAGGAAACCCAGGAAGCCCTGCGCGTGTTCCAGGTGATCGCGCACAACCGGCGCAAGCTGGGGGCGGAATGCTTCGGCAAGTACGTCATCTCCATGACCCACTCCGCCAGCCATGTCATGGAGGTGCTGTTGCTCGCGGCCCAGAGCGGCCTCGCCGGACGCGTCGGCGGCAACTGGTACTGCCACGTCGGCGTGAGCCCCCTGTTCGAGACCATCGACGACCTCGCGCACGTGGAGCAGGTGTTGCAGCAGTTGTACGAGCTGCCGGTGTACCGCCACCTGCTCGATGCCAATGGCGAGGGCCAGGAGGTGATGCTGGGCTACTCCGATTCGTGCAAGGACGGCGGCATCCTGGCCTCGGCCTGGTACCTGTACGAGGCGCAGAAGAAGATTCTCGCGCTGTCGGACCGCCACCGCATCCCGTGCCGGCTGTTCCATGGCCGGGGCGGCACCCTGGGCCGCGGCGGCGGCCCCACCCACGAGGCCATCCTCGCCCAGCCGCCGGGCACGGTGCGCGGCGAGCTCAAGCTCACCGAGCAGGGCGAGGTGCTGTTCTACAAGTACAACAACATGGAAACCGCGGTCTACGAGCTGACCCTGGCCGCGACCGGCCTGCTCAAGGCGAGCGCGCACCTGATCGGCGGGGCGCGCGAGGACCGCAAGGACTACCTCGGCATCATGGACGAGATCGCGCGCGAGGGGGAGAAGGCCTACCGCGCGCTGACCGAGGGCACGCCGCATTTCCTCGACTATTTCTACGAGGCGACGCCGGTGCAGGAGATCGGCCTGCTCAACATCGGCTCGCGCCCCTCCCACCGCAAGCACGGCGACCGCTCCAAGTCCTCGGTGCGCGCCATCTCCTGGGTCTTTGCCTGGGCCCAGTCGCGTCATGCGCTGCCGGCCTGGTACGGCATCGGCGCGGCGCTGGAGGCCTGGCGCGGCAAGGACGCGGCGCGTCTGGTGAAGCTGCAGCGCATGTACCGCGAATGGCCCTTCTTCCGCACCCTGCTGAGCAATGCCCAGATGTCGCTGGCCAAGGCCGACTTCCAGATCGCGCAGCAGTACGCTGCGCTGTGCGCGGATGCGAGCTACGGGCAGCACGTCTACCAGGTCATCGCCCGGGAATACGAGCGCTCCATCCGGCAGAGCCTGAATGTTTCCGACGGCAAGGCCCTGCTCGAGGACAACCCCAATCTCGCCCTGTCGCTGGAGCACAGGCGCATCTACCTGGATCCGCTCAACTACATCCAGGCCGTGCTCCTGCGCAAGCTGCGCGCCGACGAGCGCGAGGACAGCCCGTGGCTGGAACCGCTGCTGCGTTCGATCAACGCCATCGCCGCAGGCATGCGCAACACCGGCTGATGGACCGGCTGCGAACGTTAAGGCTGCCGCCACGCTGCTGCTCCTGGTTCTGGCCGCGGTGCCGGCCGCCGGCGCCGCGGGCGCGCCGCTGCAGCTCGTCGAAAACACTCTCGGCATGAAATTCGTGCTGGTGCCGGCGGGCGAGTTCCTGATGGGCAGCGACGACTCGCCCCAGGCGCTGGCCGAAGCCTATCCGCGCTACGATCCCGCGCGCTTCCTCCAGCTGGCGGACGAGGCGCCGGTGCATCGCGTGCGCATCACCCATGCCTTCTATCTCGGGCAGCACGAAGTGACGGTGGGGCAGTTCCGGCGCTTTCTGCAGGCCTCCGGCTACGTGCCGGAGTCGGTGGCGGACGGCAGCGGCGGCTACGGCTACAACCCCGCCTACGACCCCGGAACGTCCGCCCGCGGCGACGCCTTCGAGGGGCGGGACCCCAGGTACTCCTGGCGCGACCCGGGCTTCCCCCAGAGCGACGACCATCCGGTGGTGAACGTGACGTGGAACGATGCGGCGGCGCTGGCCGCATGGCTGAGCCGGACCGAAGGATACCGGTACCGGCTGCCGACCGAGGCGGAATGGGAATACGCCTGCCGCGCCGGCACGCGCACCCGTTACTCCAGCGGCAATGACCCGCAGTCCCTGCTCCAGGTGGCGAACGTGTTCGATGCCGACGCGGCGGTCAATTGGCCGCGCTGGCAGCAATTCGCGCTGCCCGGGCACGACGGCTTCGCCTTCACCGCGCCGGTGGGCAGCTTCGCACCCAACGCCTTCGGCCTCTACGACATGCAGGGCAACGTCTGGGAGTGGGTGGCGGACCGCTATGCGGACGACTACTACGCGCACTCGCCGGTGGCGGATCCGCCGGGACCGTCGGCCGGCGGGCTGCGCGTGCGCCGCGGCGGCTCCTGGCATACCTGGCCGCTGTATGCCCGCTGCGCCTTCCGCAACTGGAACACGCCGGATACGCGCTACACGCTGCTGGGCATCCGCCTGCTGCGCGAGATCGGCCCCGGGGCGCCTCAAGCCGGCGAGTAGAAGCGGTAGGTGTTGCGGCTCTGGTGCTTGGCCGCGTACATGGCGTCGTCGGCGAGGCGGATCAGGCCCTGCTCGTCCCGGGCATCGTCCGGATACAGGGCAATGCCGATGCTGGCGCCGATCTGGATGGCGTGCCCCTCGATCAGGAACGGCTCGCCGATGGCCTTGATGATCTTTTCCGCGACCAGCGCCGTCCGCTCGCGGCTCTCGATGCGCGGCAGGATCACCGTGAATTCGTCGCCGGCGATGCGCGCCACCGTGTCGCTTTCCCGCACGCTGTTCTTCAGGCGCTCGGCGACCGCCTTGAGCAGCCCATCGCCGACTGCGTGGCCATGGCTGTCGTTGACCGGCTTGAAGTGGTCGAGGTCGAGGAAGAACAGCGCCACGTGCTCGTTCGTGCGCCTGGCGAGGTTGATCGCCTGTCCCAGCCGGTCGAAGAACAGGCTGCGATTGGGCAGCCCGGTGAGCGTGTCGAAGTGCGCCAGGCGTTCGATGTGGGCCTGCGCCTCCAGCGCCTCCGAGATGTCCTCGTGCATGGAGATGAAATGGCTGATCTCGCCGGCCTGGCCGCGCACCGGCGTGATGGTCTGGCGCACCGTGTACTCGCTGCCGTCTTTGCGCCGCTCGGTGGTCTGGCTGGTCCAGGTCTGGCCGGCGGTGATCGTCGTCCACAGCACCTTGTAGTAGGCCGCGTCGTGGACGCCGGATTTGAGCAGGCGCGGCGTGCGACCGAGGATTTCGTCCGCGCTGTAGCCGGAGAGCCGGGTGAAGGCGGCGTTGACCCACTGGATGGTCCCGTTGCGGTCGGTGATGAACACCGCATTGGCCGCGGTCCCCAGCGCCGTGCTGAGCAGGCGCAGCTGCTCGTGCTCGAGGCTTGCTTCGAGCGCAACGCTCACCCGCGCCGCGATGTTCTCCACGGCGTGCAGCAGCTGGGCGTCGTGGAACACCTCCGGCCGGTTGGAATACAGGGTGAAGGCGCCGTAGATTTCGCCGCGCATGACCAGGGGCAGGGCGCAGGCGCAGACCAGGCCGTGCTGCCGCGCCGCTTCCTGCCACGGTGCAAAGTCATCGCCAAACACGCTGGCGAGATGCATCTTGCCGAGGCGGATGGCCGTGCCGGTGGGGCCGCGCCCCGCGGCGGAATCGTCCCAGCGCACGCCGATGCGCATCACTTCCTCGCGGAATGCCGTGGCGGGCCCGGCGCCTGCGACCAGGGTAACGGCGCCGTCCGCCTCCTTGCGCCCGAACCAGGCCACGCGGAGGTCGAACAGGCGCACCACCTGGTCGCAGACGAAGGTCATGAGCTGGGCCGGAGGCGTGCCGCGCAGGATGTGCTCGTCGGCCTCGCGCAACAGGCGTTCGATGCCCTGCAGCCGGTGGGTCTCGGTGATGTCCTGGGCGTAGGCCGCGACCACGCAGACCGTGCCCGCGGGACCGTGGATCGGGTTGAGCGAGATGTTGTACAGGCGGCCGGCGCGGCTGTCCTCGAAATGCAGCGGCAGGCCGGTGCGCGCGGCGGCTTCCAGGTGGCCGAGCCGCGATGCCGCCACCTCGGTCGGGAGGAAGTCCTGCAGCCTGCGCCCGACGATCGCCTCCGGCCGCTGCTGCAGGCGCTTTGCGCCGGTTTCATTGATCGCGAGCACCATGCCGTCGGTGCTGAGCAACATTGCCGACTCGTCGATCGCGTTCAGCAGGGCGCGCGCATTCTCCTCGCTTTCGTGCAGGGCCGCTTCCATACGCTTGCGTTCGGTGATGTCGCGCGCCACGCTCATCACCAGCGGCCGGCCGTCGTCGTCGATGAGGCGGCTGCTGATTTCCACCGGCATCACGCCGCCGTCGCGGCGCAGGTGCGCGCTTTCGAACACGATGGCGCCGTCCCTGCGCAGCTGCGCCACCCGCTCGCCGACCCGGGCGGCAAACTCCGGACTGTCGATCTGGCGCGGGCCCATGCTCAGCAGCTCATCGCGGGTGTAGCCCAGCCGCGCGCAGGCCACCTGGTTGACCTCGATGAAGCGGCCGTCCGGTTCGTGGATGAAGATCGCGTCCCCGGCATGCTCGAACAGCAGGCGGAAGCGATTGATGGCGCGCAGGCGCTCCTGCTCCGCGCGCTCGCGCTGGGTGACGTCGAGTAGCGTGAGCAGCAGGCTCTCCACCCGACCCGCCGCATCCTTGACCGGCGTGAGGCGCAGGTCCCAGTAGCTCACCCCGCGCTCCGGATGGCCGGCATACGTAAAGGCCCTGGCATGGGCCTCGTAGGGCTCGCCGGTCTCGACCGCGCGCCGGAAGATCGCCTCGTTTTCCGCATTGGGATAGAGCGCGAAGTGGTTCCTGCCTACGAAGAATCCCGGCGTCTGGCCGTCGGCCTGGGCGTAGGCGGCGTTGACCCGGATGAAGTTGAAGTCCCGGTCCATGTAGGCGACCAGGGAGTGGATGCTGTCGAAGATGCGTTCCAGCAGCGCGTTGTTTTGCGCCAATGCAGCCTGCGCCCTGAATCGCAGCGGGCGCAGGAACAGCCACCACAGCAGCGGCAGGCTGACGGCGGTGAGGGCCAGGGTGTCGGCCGCGACCTGCAGCCACAGCGGCGTCGTTTCTTCCGGCAACAGCCGGTTCAGGGCAAGCATGACCCCGGTCTCGGTGCCGGCGATCCCGCCCACGGCCAGGGCCAGGCGGACGAGGGGCGGCAGGGAGCCGGGGGATTTGAGCAGGAGGGGCATGGGGGACATTCAGCTACGACACCCCTGATTAGCGGCATTTTCGCGCAACCCTGAAGGACTGCGGGCGTGCAGATGCGTGGGGGAACCCTTGGCGCGCTTGATATACTAAGCAGCGGAAGCTGGCCAGACAGTCGCTGCCGGATTGCCCCAGGCAAACCGGGAGAGGAAAGTCCGGGCTCCGCAGAGCAGGGTGCCGGTTAACGGCCGGACGCCGTGAGGCGATGGAAAGTGGCACAGAAAACAGACTGCCGATGGCCCGGACTTGCCGCCCGCAAGGGCGGCAAAGTCCCCCAAGACGAGCAGCGCAAGCTGCGCTGATTGGGGCAGGGCCAGGCGATGGTGAAAAGGTGCGGTAAGAGCGCACCGCGGACGTGGTAACACGGACGGCACGCCAAACCCCACCCGGAGCAAGACCAAATAGGGGAACGCTAGCGCGGCTCGCGCTGTTCCCGGGTAGGTTGCTCGAGCGCAGCGGCAACGCTGCGCCTAGATAGATGACTGTCCCCGACAGAACCCGGCTTATCGGCCGGCTTCCACCCCTTTCCGCCCACCGGCCTCGCCCGTCTGCGGCCGGTCATCCCCTTGTGCACGCTGCGCAAAAGCTCCGTTCTTAATAATCATAAAGTTGCGTGATAATTCGAATAAGCAACGCGAGAACATTGTCTTAGTTTGTTATTTTGCATGAATAACACTTAGGCAATCGCGGTTTCGCGTAAGTCTTTGTCTCGTCTCGCAAAAACCTGCTTCCGGAGCCCAATTTTTTCTTGACCCCCCTATTTTTTTACCCTATAGTGGGTCGAAGTGGAAAAAAGTGGGGGATTGTGGGGAATGTGGGCGTTTCAGGGGGTTCCGTGTTTCGCGGCGCAACCGCGCTGAGTCTCGATGCCAAGGGGCGGCTCGCCGTCCCGGCCAAGCATCGCGACGCCCTGAACGTGCAGGCGGCGGGCCGGCTCGTGCTCACCGCCCATCCCCATCGCTGCCTGCTTCTTTATCCCCAGCCCGACTGGGAACCCATCCAGCAAAAAATCATGTCCCTGCCCAGCCTGGACAAGCAGGCCAGCCTGCTGCAGCGCCTGCTGGTCGGCTTTGCCGAGGACCTGGAGATGGACGGCGCCGGCCGCGTGCTGGTGTCGCCGGTGCTGCGCGAATTCGCCGGCCTGGAAAAGCAGGTGATGCTGGTGGGGCAGGGCAGCCATTTCGAGCTGTGGAGCGAGCCGAGCTGGCGCGCCCAGATGGAGGAAGCCCTGGCCCAGGGCGACCAGGTGCTGCCGCCGGACCTGGGGAATTTCTCGCTGTGAGCTCCGGCTCGCAGCACGTGACGGTCCTGCTGAAGGAGGCGGTCGACGCGCTGGCGGTCAAGGCGGGCGGGGTGTACGTGGATGCCACCTTCGGCCGCGGCGGACACGCGCGCGAGATTTTGAGGCGCCTGGGTCCGCACGGGCGCCTGATCGCCTTCGACCGGGACCCGGCGGCGATGGAAGCGGCGCGCGCGATCGACGACGCGCGGCTGAGCGCGGTGCACGCGGGATTTGCAGAACTGAAGGACAAGCTGCGCGAGCAGCGGGTAGAGAAGGTGGATGGAGTGTTGCTGGACCTCGGGGTGTCTTCGCCGCAGATCGACGAAGCAGCGCGCGGATTCAGCTTCCGCATGGATGGGCCGCTGGACATGCGCATGGATACCACCAGGGGGAGGACAGCCGCAGATTGGCTGGCCGAAGTCGACGAACGCGAATTGACGGAGGTGATAGCCGATTATGGTGAAGAGCGGTTTGCTAAACAGGTTGCAAGAGCGATTGTTGCGGCGCGCGCGCGAGGGCCAATCGACAGCACACGACAGCTTGCCAAGATCGTGGCTGAAGCCGTGCACACGCGCGAGCCTGGCCAAGACCCGGCGACGCGCACCTTTCAAGCTATACGGATTTTCATCAATCAGGAGCTCGAGGAGCTTTCGCTAGTGCTGCCACAGTGCGTGGAAGCGCTGGCGCCCGGAGGTAGGCTTGTGGTGATCAGCTTCCACTCTCTCGAAGATCGCATCGTCAAGCGCTTCATGCAAGGTGAAGCGCGCCCGGACAAGCTTCCCCCGAAACTGCCGATCAAGGCCGCGGACCTGCCGCAACCGAAACTGCGTCTGGTCGGCAAGCCGGTGCGCCCCTCGGAGGCGGAAACCCGCGCCAACCCGCGCGCCCGCAGCGCCGTGATGCGCGTGGCAGAGAGGCTGGCGGCGTGACCCGTCTCAACCTGATCCTGCTCGCGATCCTGGTCGTGTGCGCGCTGGGCGTGGTGACCGCGCAGCACCAGGCGCGCCAGCTCTACGCCGAACTGCAGCACGACCAGGATGCGGCGAAGCGCATGAACATCGAGTACGGCCAGCTGCAGCTCGAGCAAAGCACCTGGGCGATGCATGCGCGCATCGAGAAGATCGCCAATGAGCGCCTGCACATGAAGGTGCCCGAGCCCGCGCGCATCCACATCGTGCCGCTCAACCCGGCCCCGTCTCCCTCCCCCGCCGGCGGGGCGAAGCCATGATCGCGCGCGCGGCGACCCTGCCCGTCAAGCTTCCGCCCTGGCGCGCGCGCCTGGTCCTGGTGCTGCTGCTGCTGTGGCTCGCGGCGCTGGTGGGGCGCGCCCTCTATCTGCAGGGCGTCAACAAGGACTTCCTGCGCCAGAAGGGCGAGGCGCGCTACAGCCGCGTGATCAACCTCAACGCCAATCGCGGCGACATTCTCGACCGCAACGGCGAGCCGCTGGCCATCAGCACGCCGGTGGAGTCGGTGGCCGCGAGCCCGCGCGACGTGGAGATCAGCATCGCCCAGACCGCCAGGCTGGCGAAGCTGATCGACGTTCCACCCGCGGAACTCAAGAAGAAGCTCGCCGAGCAGCGCGACTTCGTCTATCTGAAGCGGCAGCTCTCGCCGGAAGTGGCGGAGCACGTGCTGCAGCTCGACATCCCGGGCATCTTCCTGCAGCGGGAATACCGCCGCTACTATCCCTACGGCGACCAGACCGCGCACCTGCTCGGCTTCACCGACGTCGACGACAAGGGGCAGGAAGGCATGGAGCTGGCCTTCAACGACACCCTCGCCGGCGTGGACGGCAGCCGCCGCGTGCTCAAGGACCGCCTCGGCAACATCGTGGAGGGCGTGGAGAGCATCCGCGCGCCGCAGGAGGGCAGGGACGTCACCCTCTCCATCGACCGCAACATCCAGT
This sequence comes from uncultured Burkholderiales bacterium, assembly GCA_964445085.1. Taxonomy (GTDB): domain Bacteria; phylum Pseudomonadota; class Gammaproteobacteria; order Burkholderiales; family Thiobacteraceae; genus Thiobacter. The sequence continues at coordinate 6,102 of CAYUJV010000021.1, read as the reverse complement.
ACCTTGCCTATCGCGAGCTGCTGAACGCGGTGATGACCCATCGCGCCAAGGCCGGTGCCGCCGTGGTGCTGGATGCGCACACCGGCGAAGTGCTCGCCCTGGTGAACCAGCCGACCTACAACCCCAACAAGCGCAACAAGGGCGTGCCCCTGTCCTACCTGCGCAACCGCGTGGTCACCGACATCTTCGAGCCCGGCTCGACCCTGAAGCCATTCACTGTGGCGCTGGCCCTGGACGAGCGCCGCATCAAGCCGGAGACGGTGATTCAGACCGCGCCGGGTTACATGAGCATCGGCCCGGCCACCATCCACGACGCCCACGTGGAAAGCGCGCTGACCGTGGCCCAGGTGATCCAGAAGTCGTCCAACGTGGGCGCGGCGAAGATCGCCCTGATGCTTTCCCCGGAGAACATGTGGGAGAACTTCATGCGGCTCGGCTTCGGCAAGCCGCCCCAGGTCGGCTTCCCGGGCGAGGCGGCGGGCAAGGTGCGGCCAGTGAAGACCTGGCGCCCGATCGAGCAGGCGACCATGGCCTACGGCCACGGCATCTCCCTCAGCCTGCTGCAACTGGCCCGGGCCTACACCGTGTTCGCCAACGGGGGCGAGATGCGCAAGCTGTCGCTGCTGAAGGTCGATCAGCCGGAGACCGAGGAGCGGGTGTTCTCCCCAGCCACGGCCGAGGAAATGCTGCGCATGCTGGAAATGGTGGTGCAGCCGGGCGGCACCGCGCCGCGGGCGCAGGTGATCGGCTACCGGGTGGCCGGCAAGACCGGTACGGCGCACAAGCTTAACAGCAACGGGACTTATGCTGACAAGCGTTACGTCGCCTCCTTCGTCGGCCTTGCGCCCGCCTCCAATCCGCGCCTGATCGTCGCCGTGATGATCGACGAACCCACCGACGGCCAGTATTACGGCGGCCAGGTGGCGGCGCCGGTGTTCTCCCAGATCATGGCCGGCGCGCTGCGCATGCTCTCGGTGCCGCCCGACGCGCCGGGTAACAGCCAGTTCGTCTCGCCCGACCAGATCCCGGAAGTGAAGGAGGACACGTGAGAGCCGCCTTCCCCATGCGCGAGAACGGGACCGGTGCCGGCGGCGGCGCGGCGGCCCAGCTCGAGTTCGACTTCGGCCTGCTCGACGCGCTGGGCGTGAAGGTCGAACGGCTCGCCATCGACAGCCGCCGCGTGGGCGCCGGCGACGTGTTCCTCGCCTACCCGGGCGACCAGGCCGACGGCCGCAAGTTCATCCCGCAGGCCATCGCCGCCGGCGCCGCCGCGGTGCTGTGGGAGCCGAAGCATTTCCGCTGGGACTCGTCGTGGCAGGTGCCGAACCTGGCGGTGCCGCAGCTCCGCGAAAAGACCGGCCTGATCGCCGCCGAAGTGTATGGCCGGCCGTCGCGCCGGCTGTGGATGATCGGCATCACCGGCACCAACGGCAAGACCTCCTGCTCCCACTGGCTGGCCGAGGCCCAGGCCGACTGCGGCCGCACCACCGCCATCGTCGGCACCCTCGGCAACGGCCTGCCCGGCGCCCTGACCGCGGCGACGCACACCACGCCCGACCCGGTCAGCCTGCAGGCCCAGCTCAAGCAGTACGTGGACCAGGGCGTGCAGAGCGTGGCGATGGAGGTGTCATCCCACGCGCTGGCCCAGGGACGGGTCAATGGCGTTGACTTCAATGTCGCGGTCTTCACCAATCTGTCGCGCGACCATCTCGACTACCACGGCGACATGGAGAGCTACGCGCTGGCCAAGGCGCTGCTGTTCGGCTGGCCGGGCCTGGACCATGCGGTGCTCAACCTGGACGATCCCTTCGGTCGCGAGCTGGCGGAAAAGGCCCGCCGCACGGGCGTGAAGGTGCTGGGCTACGGCTTCGAGGCGGGCGAGGTGCGCGGCTCGGACCTGGCGGTCTCCCCACGCGGCCTCGCCTTCGACGTCGCCACGCCGTGGGGTGAAGCCCGCGTCGAAAGCGGCGTGCTGGGCCGCTTCAACGCCTCCAACCTGCTGGCGGTGCTGGCGACCCTGCTGGTGGGCGACATCCCGCTGGCGCGCGCGGTGGGCGCGCTCGCGCGGCTGCGGCCGGTGGCGGGGCGCATGCAGCAGATCCGCCTCCCGGGCCGGCCGCTGGTGGTGGTGGACTATGCCCACACCCCGGATGCCCTGGAAAAAGTGTTGCTGACCCTGCGCGAGCTGGTGAGCGACTCCAAGGCGGCGGCCGCGGACTCGCGCCTGATCTGTGTGTTCGGCTGCGGCGGCCAGCGCGACAAGGGCAAGCGCCCCATCATGGGCGACGTTGCCTCGCGCCTGGCCGACAGCGTCATCGTCACCAGCGACAATCCGCGCGCCGAAAACCCGCGCGCCATCATCGACGAGATCGTCGCCGGCATGGCCGCCAACTACCACGTGATCGAGGACCGCGCCGCGGCCATCGACCACGCCATTCGCCACGCCAAGGCGGAGGACGTGGTGCTGATCGCCGGCAAGGGCCACGAGGACTACCAGGAAATCGCCGGCAGCAGGCTGCCGTTCAGCGATGCCGAGGTCGCCCGCCGTTCGCTGGAGGCGTGGAAATGATGCGCCTGTCCGAAGCCGCCGCGGCCCTCGGCGCCACCCTCGTCGGCGCCGACGCGGAATTCACCTCGGTCAGCACCGACACGCGCACGCTGCGCCCGGGCGCGCTGTTCGTCGCCCTGCGCGGCGAGCGCTTCGATGGCCACGAGTTCGTCGCGCAGGCCCTGGCGGCGGGCGCCGCCGCGGCGATGGTGGACGAAAAATTCCAGGGCCCGGGCACGCTGCTGCGGGTGCCGGACACGCGGCTCGGCCTCGGCCGGCTCGCCGCCCACTGGCGCGGCAGGTTCGACCTGCGGCTGGTGGCGGTGACCGGCAGCAACGGCAAGACCACGGTGAAGGAAATGATCGCCGCGATCCTGCGCACGGCCTGCGGCGACGACGCGCAGGTGCTGGCGACCGAGGGCAACCTGAACAACGACATCGGCGTGCCGCAGATGCTGCTGCGGCTGAACGCGGGCCACCGCTATGCCGTGATCGAGATGGGCATGAACCATTTCGGCGAAATCGACTACCTGACCCACATGGCCCGTCCCGACGTGGCGCTGGTGAACAACGCCCAGGCGGCCCATCTCGCCGGGCTGGGCAGCGTGGAAGGCGTGGCTCGCGCCAAGGGCGAAATCTACGGCGGCCTGAAGGCGGACGGCATCGCCGTGATCAATGCCGACGATGCCTACGCCCCGCTGTGGCGCGATCTCGCCGCGGGCAAACGCATGCTGGAGTTCGGCCTCGACCACCCGGCGGCCGTCAGCGGCAGCTACCAGCTGCTGCCCGACGGCGTCGAGCTGGACATCGTCGTGCCCCAGGGCAAGCTCCACGCCCGCCTGCATGCCGCCGGCGTGCACAACGTGCGCAATGCCCTGGCGGCCAGCGCGGCGGCCGCGGCGCTGAACCTGCCGTGCGAAGTGATCGCGCAGGGGCTGGAGCGCTTCGCGCCGGTGAAGGGGCGCCTGCAGCGCAAGCGCGCCCTGCACGGCGCGACCCTCATCGACGACACCTACAACGCCAACCCGTCCTCCATGCGCGCGGCCATCGACGTGCTGGCCGCGTTGCCGGGAAAGCGGGTGCTGGTGCTGGGCGACATGGGCGAGCTGGGTGAGGACGCCTGGGCGCTGCACGGCGAGATCGGCGCCTACGCGCGCGAGCGCGGCATCGATGTCCTGTTCTGCCTCGGCGACAACGCCCGCAACATGGCGGCGCAGTTCGGCCGCAATGCCTGGCACTTCGAGCGCATCGAGGAGCTGCTGGCGGACCTGGAAAACCTGCTGGCGCCGGACGTGACCGTGCTGGTGAAGGGCTCCCGCTTCATGGAGATGGAGCGGGTGGTGAAGAGCTTCGAGGAAACCCATTAAACATGCTGCTTGAACTGGCCCAGTGGCTCGCGACGGATCTGCAGATCCGGGCCTTCAACGTGTTCAACTACCTGACCCTGCGCGCGGTGATGGCGACGCTGACGGCGCTGGCGATCTCCTTCGTGGTCGGGCCGGCGATGATCCGCAAGCTCACCGCCTACAAGATCGGCCAGGCCGTGCGCGACGACGGCCCCCAGACCCACCTGACCAAGGCCGGGACGCCGACCATGGGCGGCGCGCTGATCCTGGTGGCGATCATCGTTTCGACGCTGCTGTGGGCCGACCTCAGCAACGCCTACGTGTGGATCGTGATCCTGATCACCGCCGGCTTCGGCGCCATCGGCTGGGTCGACGACTATCGCAAGGTGGTCCACCGCAATCCCAAGGGCCTGTCGGCCCGGGCCAAGTATTTCTGGCAGTCGGTGATCGCGATCGCCGCCGTGTCCTACATCGCCTTCAGCATCACCCTGCCGGCACAGACCGAGCTGATCGTGCCCTTCTTCAAGAGCGTGGCGATTCCGCTGGGTGCCTTCGGCTTCATCGTGCTGGCCTACTTCGTCATCGTCGGCACCAGCAACGCGGTCAACCTGACCGACGGCCTCGACGGCCTGGCGATCATGCCGACGGTGATGGTGGGCAGCGCCCTGGCGATCTTTGCCTACGTCGCCGGCAATGCGGTGTTTTCCAGGTATCTGGGCCTGCCCCACATCCCGGGCGCGGGCGAGCTCGCCGTGTTCTGCGCGGCCATGGCGGGCGCGGGCCTGGCCTTCCTCTGGTTCAACGCCTATCCGGCGGAAGTGTTCATGGGCGACGTGGGCGCGCTCGCCCTGGGCGGCGCGCTGGGCGCGGTGGCGGTGATCGTGCGCCAGGAAATCGTGCTGTTCATCATGGGCGGCGTGTTCGTGGTGGAGACCCTGTCGGTGATGCTGCAGGTGGCCTCGTTCAAGCTCACGGGCAAGCGCATCTTCCGCATGGCGCCGCTGCATCACCACTACGAGCTGAAAGGCTGGAAGGAAACCCAGGTCGTGGTGCGCTTCTGGATCATCACCATGATCCTGGTGCTGATCGGTTTGTCGACGCTGAAGCTGAGGTAGGGGATTTGAACCTGTCGGGCAAAAAGGTATTGGTGCTCGGGCTCGGTGCAACCGGCCTGTCCATGGCGCGCTGGCTGGCGCGCCATGGCGCCGTGCTGCGCCTGGCCGACAGCCGCGCCAATCCGCCCCAGGCCGAAATCGTGCGCGCGGAATTGCCCCAGGCGCAGATGGTGACCGGCCCGTTCACCGCCGCCCTGTTCGCGGGCATCGACCTGATCGCCATCAGCCCCGGCGTGCCGCTGGCCGATCCGCAGGTGGCCGCGGCGCTCGCGCGCGGCGTGGAAGCGGTGGGCGACATCGAGCTGTTTGCCCGCAGCCTGCCGCGGGAGAAGACCAAGGTGATCGCCATCACCGGCGCCAACGGCAAGACCACGGTGACCTCCATGGCGGGCGCCATGTGCCAGCGCGCGGGCCTGGACACGGTCGTTGCCGGCAATATCGGCCTGCCGGTGCTGGACGCGCTGACCGCGATCGAGGCGGACAAGCCGGCCCCCGACGTGTTCGTGCTGGAGCTGTCGAGCTTCCAGCTGGAGACGACCTCCAGCCTCGACGCCGACGCCGCGACGGTGCTCAACGTCACCCAGGACCACATGGACCGCTACCCGGGCATGCAGGAGTACGCCGCCGCCAAGGCGCGCATCTTCCGCGGACGCGGCGTGCAGATCCTCAACCGCCAGGATGCCTACAGCCGGGCGATGGCCCTGCCGGGACGCCGGGTCGAAACCTTCGGTCTCGACGCCCATGCCACCGACTGGGGCATCGTCAGCGCCGACGGCGCGCACTGGCTGGCCCGCGACGCCGAACGGCTCATGCCCACGGATGAGCTGCCCCTGGCCGGGCTGCACAACGCCGCCAATGCCCTGGCGGCCCTGGCCCTGTGCACGGCGATCGGCCTGCCCATGGCGCCGCTGCTGGCCGCGCTGCGCGAGTTCAAGGGCCTGCCGCACCGGGTGGAGCGGGTGGGCGAAATCGGGGGCGTCGCCTTCTACGACGACTCCAAGGGCACCAACGTCGGCGCCACCGTCGCCGCGCTCAACGGCATGCGCGAGCAGGTGGTGCTGATCGCCGGCGGCGACGGCAAGGGCCAGGACTT
>CAYUJV010000020.1:32801-33033 GCA_964445085.1 uncultured Burkholderiales bacterium | reverse complement strand
GCGGGGATGTCAGTCATGGAGCGCGAACTCCGCGACGCGGTCGAGGGCCGCCTCGTCGGTGCGCAGGCTCAGGTGGGCGATGCCGGCCCGGCGCAGCCACAGGGACTGCGCCTGGTGCAGGGCCGCCGCCTCGCGCCGGAAGGCGGCGCGCACGGCGCGCGAGCGGGTGTCGATCCAGCGCCGCTGGCCGCTGCCAACGTCGCGGAAGTGGGCGAGGCCGACGTCGGGCAGC
>CAYUJV010000020.1:0-32689 GCA_964445085.1 uncultured Burkholderiales bacterium | reverse complement strand
GGTGACGAACACGACGCGGGAGCCGCGCGGGATTTCCGCGACCAGCCGCGGCAGCAGCGCGCTCCAGCGCACACTCGTATCCTCGCGCTCTGCATCGAGGGGTGGGCAGGGCGCGGCCGCCGCCCTGGCCAGCGCCAGCGCGCCGGCGTCGCCCGGCTGGCAGACGAGCGGCACGGCCGCCTCCCCCACCAGGGTGCCGCCGATGCAGGCGCAATCCTGGCTGCTGGTCACGGCGAGCAGCGTGGCGACGCGCGCGGCCTGCGCCGCCTTCAGCTGCACCCGGGTGCCGAAGCGCATCGTGGCGCCGCGGTCGAGCACGACGTGCAGCATCGGATGATGCTCCTCGCGGTACACCTTGAGATAGGGCTTGCCGATGCGCGCCGTGGTGCGCCAGTCCATGTCGCGGATGTCGTCGCCGGGCTGGTAGGGGCGCGACTCCTCGAAATCCAGGCCGCGGCCGAAGTGCACCGAGCGCGAATCGCCCGGATGGCGCTGGTGCACATCGTGCTGCTGCCGGCGGCTGTGGATGAACGCGCGCGCCTGCTCGATCAGCCGGGCGATCTCGTCCGGCGTGAGCAGGGGGGCGACGGTGGGATCCGGCGCGGGGGCGGTGCGGGGGCGGGGTAGCCAGTCCAGCATGAGGTTTTAAACGCGAAGGACGCAAAGGTACGCGAAGGAATGCAAAGGAATAAAAGGCTTTCCTTCGCGTACCTTTGCGTCCTTCGCGGTAAAGATGTGTGGAACCTTCACGGCACCGGCACCGCCGCGATCAGCTGCGCGATCAGCTCATCCGCGCCCACCTTCTCCACCCGCGCGGTGATGGAGAGGATGATGCGGTGGCGCAGGCAGTCCGGCGCGATGTCGATGATGTCGTCCGGGCTCACGTAGTCGCGCCCGCGCAGATAGGCCAGGGCCGAGGCGGCATGGGCGATGGCCAGGGTCGCGCGCGGGCTGGCGCCGACTTCGAGGTATTGCGCCTTGCCGGGCAAAACCTGCTCTGCATGACGCGTGGCATGGACCAGGGTGACGATGTAGCGCTCGAGTTCCGGCGCGAGGTGCACACGGTTCACTTCCTGGCGCGCGGCGAGCACGGTGGCCACGTCCACGACCGGCGCGGGGGCCGCGGCCGCGCCCTGCTTCAGGCGTTCCCGTTCGCGCCGGAGAATCTCCAGCTCCTCGTCCGCACTCGGATAATCCAGCGTGACATGCAGCAGGAAGCGGTCCAGCTGCGCCTCCGGCAGCGGGTAGGTGCCGGCCTGCTCCAGCGGATTCTGGGTCGCCATCACCAGGAACAGCGGCGGCAGTTTGCGCGTGACGCCGCCGACGGTGACCTGATGCTCCTGCATGGCCTCCAGCAGGGCCGCCTGCACCTTGGCCGGCGCGCGGTTGATCTCGTCGGCGAGGACGATCTCATGGAACAGCGGGCCCTGGTCGAAATCGAAGCGCCCCTCGTTCGGGTTGTAGATGTCGGTGCCGGTGAGGTCCCCCGGCAGCAGGTCGGGCGTGAACTGGATGCGCTGGAAGCTCGCGTGCACACCATTGGCCAGCGCCTTCACCGCCGTGGTCTTGGCGAGTCCCGGAAGGCCTTCCACCAGCACGTGGCCGCCGGCAAGCAGGGCCACGGTGAGGCGGTCGAGGAGTTTTTCCTGCCCGACGATGGTGTCGTTGAGCGCCGCGCGCAGGGCGACGATGGCGGATTGGCTGGACATGGTGCGATTTCCTGTCGAGGGGGCGGGGCGGTCGCCGGCTTATTCGGCTTCCATTTCCAGATAGGTGCGGCTGGCATTGGCGCCCTTGAGGGCGTCGTAATTCAGCAGGTATTTGAAGCGACTCTGGTCCAGGCCGTTGATTGCGGTTTGCAGGTCGACGCCCTTGTCGAGCGCGACCTTCATGTGGCTGCGCAGCAGGAGCAGATAGTCGCGGGTATCGCGCCGTGCCTTGGCCAGATCGCACAGGTTGCCGTGGCCCGGCACGATCTTCCGCGGCGCGAGTTTTTCCATGGCCTCGAAGGAGGCGAGCCAGTTCCGCGTGTTGCTCACCGGAATCACGCCCAGCATGCGGTCCACGTAGACCAGGTCGCCGGCAAACAGCACGCGCGAGGCGGGCAGCCACACCACGCTGTCGCCGGGCGTGTGGCCGCCGAAGAAATGGATGACGCGGATTTCCGTGCCGCCGAGCTTGAGGGTCTTGTCCTGGTCGAAGGTTTCGTCGGGGAGAGTGGGCCGCGTGCCGTCGAGCCGTTCCTTCAGGTCGGCCTTCAACGCCGCGAGCTGGTCTGCAGCCCGTGCCGCCATGTCGTCCGCGGCCTTCCTGTTGGCGATGATGCGCGCGCCCTGCTCCTTGAAATAGCCGTTGCCCAGCCAGCGGTGGTCCTGGCCGCCGGTGTTGATGACGTACTTGACCGGCTGCCGGGTCACGCGCCGGATCGCCTCGTGGATTTTTTTTGCGACCTGATAGCTGGGCCCGCTGTCCACGACCACGACGCCGTCCTTGGTCACCACGAAGCCGACGTTGGCGTTCAGGCCTTCGTTGGCGGAGGTGCGGGCGCCCATGTCGCCGATGAAGGCGTAGATGCCGGGCGCGATTTCGTTGAAGCGCAGTTCTGCCGCGCGGGCGAGGCCGGGCAGCGCAAGCAGCGCGAGCAACAGCAGCTTGGCAAGCGGATGCGTCATCGATGGGCTCCAGGTTCGGAAATCGCCATTATGCCTTCTCTCCGGCCGCGACCAGCAATGCACCCCAGGGCAGCCGGTTCGGAAGCAGGCCTTCCACCAGTCTGGCGCCGGCACCCCCACCGGGCAGGAATATGGCGCTGGTCAGGCTCAAGCTGGCGATGGGCAGGCCACTGAACAGGCGGCGTAGCTCCGCGGCGGTATGCCAGCGTGCGCCGCGGTAGGCGCCACGGCCCGACTTCAGCTGGTAGAGCAGGCTGTGGCGGTTGAGCCAGCCGATGGCGAAACGACGACGTGCCACGCGCAGGATTTCCGCCAGCGCCCGGCGTTCGTCGGGGACGAAACAGAGCGCGGCGATGGAGATCACGTGGTCAAAACTGCCATCGGCAAAGGGCAGACGGCGTGCATCGCCCTCGACCCAGCGCAGGTCAGGCGGGGAATGGCTGCGCGCATAGGCGAGCCACTCCGCATTGGGGTCGAGGCCGGTGGCGATCGTGCCATCCTGGGCGAAGCGGCGCGTGAACCAGCCGGTGCCGCAGCCGACGTCCAGGAGGGTTTCGCCGGGCCCGGCGGCCAGCTGGCGCCGGACCAGTTCGTATTCTCCCGTGCCGATCCAGCTCCCGCGCGGCGTGTGGTACCACGCGTCGTACTCGGCGGCCTTCATTGCGCCGGATTGAGCCGGGGGTGGGTCTCCTCGGCTGCGAGCCATACGATCAGGCCCGACACGAACATGGCGCCGGCGACGAACCAGAACCCGGAGGCGAGATTGCCGCTGGCGTGCGCCACCCAGCCCAGCAGCAGCGCGCCGATGCCGTAGCCGGTGTCGCGCCAGAAGCGGTAGATGCCGATGGCCGAGCCGCGCCAGTTGGGGTGCGCGATGTCCGCCACCGCGGCCGAGAGATTGGGGTAGAGCAGGGCCATGCCGATGCCGGTGACGGCGGCCGAGGCGAGCCAGGTGGCGATGTGGTCGCCCAGCAGCATCATGCCCACGCCGGCGCCGCACAGCCACATGCCCCAGACGATGGGCCGCTGCCGGCCGATGCGGTCAGACAGCCTGCCGGTGAAGAACTGCGAGCCGCCCCAGACGAAGCCATAGACCCCCACCACCCAGCCGATGTGGGCGAGGCTCAGGCCGCGCTCGTACAAATAAACCGGATACACCACCCAGATCAGGGCATCGACGAATTTTTCCACCAGTCCGGCCTGGCTCAAGGCGGCCATGCGTCTGTCGCGCCAGCTCATCAGCGTGAACACTTCCCAGGTGGTGGGCGTGGCGGAGATGTTGTGCGGATAACGCGGCGCGGGGCCGGTTGTCCTGCCGGCCGCGTGGCGCGCCCCTTCTGCCTTGGCCCAGGGCAGGGTTTCCTTCACCCACAGCGCGGTCAGCAGCAACGCGCTGGTGATCACCACCGCGCCGAATACGAACAGCCCCATGCGCGGACCGAGCGCGCCCGCCAGATAGCCGGTGACGATGCCGGCAATGGCCACGCCCACGTAGCCGGCGAATTCGTTGAGGCCGATGGTCAGTCCGCGCTGGTCGGCCCGGGTGATGTCCAGCTTCGCGGTCTGTGTCATCGACCAGGTGAAGCCCTGGTTCATGCCCAGCAGCACCGTGGCGGCGACGATCCAGTTCCAGCTCGGCGCATAGAGGATCATGAAGGGAATGAGGATGGCCGAGGCCCAACCGAGCAGCAGCACGGTCTTGCGGCCCATGCGTTCCGACAGCCGGCCGGCGACGAAATTGAGCGCGCCCTTGACGAAGCCGAAGGCCACCACGAAGGCCATCAGCAGGCCGAACGAGCCCTTGGGCACGCCGAATTCGGATTCGGCCAGCGCGGGCACCACGGTGCGCATCATGCCCAGCGTCAGGCCGACCAGGAACACCTGTGCGAGCTGGTGCAGGAACTGGGAAAGGTTGTCGCGGATGCCATGCAGGTATTGCTGCTCGGCGGAAGTGAAAGTGGTGTTCATGGTGAAATCCAATGCAAAAGAGCTTTCACCGCGAAGGACGCGAAGGTGCGCAAGGGACAGCAAGAAACAGGATTTCCTTCGCGGACCTTCGCGTCCTTCGCGGTGAAAAAACTCAGGCTGCTATATTCGCCGCCACCATCTCGTCCATTTCCGCCGGGCGCGGCGGGATGTTGCCGGTCACGAGTTTCACGAACTCATCCTTGTTGGTGATGGACAGGGCGGGATTGAAGCGCTTTTCGAAACCGATGGTGGAGGAGGGCTTGCCGGAAATGCCCGCGCCGCACACGCTCCCCGCCTGATGGCCGGGGAAGATCTCGGTCTCGTCGGGCAGGCTCAGAAGCCTGGCGTGCAAGGTGTCGAACAGCATGCCGGCCATCTCCCGTTCGCGCCCCGCGAGGTCGGGACGGCCCACGCTGCCCACGAACAGCGTGTCGCCGGTGATGACGAACCAGGGCTGCTCGCCGCGGCGCTTGTCGGTGACCAGCAGGCACACGCTGTCCAGGGTGTGGCCGGGGGTGTGCAGCACCTTGATCACCACGTTGCCCGCCTCGATGGTTTCATTGTCCGTCAGCGGCGTGAATTCGAACTTCACGAAGTCCTTGTCGCTTTCATGCAGGCAGTACTTGGCGCCGACGCGCCTGGCCAGCGCACGGCCGCCGGAGTAGTGGTCCGCGTGCACGTGGGTGTCGATGACGTGGGTGATGGTGACCTTGGCATCCTTCGCCTGTTCGACGAACCAGTCCTCGTCGCCGGCCACCACATCCACCGCCACGGCCTTGCCCAGCGAGCCGCAGCCGAAGAAATAGGACAGGGAAGCTTCTTTCGTGGCGAGTTGCTTGAAGAACATGTCGCGCTCCTTGTGTGCCGTCTGAACAAGTATTCAAATGAACATTTGAACCAAATCGTAAACAAGGGGCGGTGGGGCGTCAAGGGCGGGGTGGAAGCGTGGCTGGCCGCGGGCGCGCCGGGCGGGGCGAAGGCTATTGGCCCTGCTCCACCGGCAGCTGCTCGGCTTTCCACTCGGGGAAGCCATCCTCCAGGCGGCGCGCGCGGTAGCCCTTCTTGCGCAGGGCGGTCACCGCATCCAGGGCGAACATGCAGTAGGGGCCGCGGCAGTAGGCGACGATTTCCTGATCCTTGGGCAGGGTCTTGAGGCGCTTGGGCAGGAGCTCGATGGGAATGTTGATGGCGCCGGGGATGTGGCCCGCGGCGAATTCCGCCTCGGGCCGCACGTCGATCACCATGGCCTCCCCCTTCTTCACCAGCTTGAGCAGCTCTTCGCGCCTGACCGGCGTGAGGCCGTCGCGGCTGTCGAAGTTCTCGCGCACGATGCGCTCCACTTCCGCCATCTGGCGCTCGGCCACGCTGCGCAGGCAGGACAGCAGCTTGGGAATCGCCGGGTCGCTCAGGCTGTAGATCACCTGCAGGCCGTCGCGGCGCGAGGTCACGAGCCCGCCGTCGCGCAGGGTCTGCAGGTGGTGGGAGGTGTTTGCCACCGACATGCCGCTGGCCTGGGCCAGGCCCTCCACGCTGCGCTCGCCCTGGCCCAAGGCCTCCAGCAGTTCCAGCCGGCCGGGCTGGGCCAGCGCCTTGGCGACGCGCGCGAGTTGTTCGTACAGGCGTTTCTTCGGTGGCAGCGGTGTGTTCATCGCGCTATTCAAACAAATGTTTTAATGCCTTGCAATCGGCCCCTCGCGCTTGCGCGGAGGGCGGGGTAGAGTGCGACTGCGACGAGGGAGGGGCGCGGATGGCGGAACACCATACCCAGGTGCCGGTGACCCTGGGCCAGGCTTCCAGGTACTGGCTCAAGCTTGGCTTCATCAGCTTCGGCGGGCCGGCGGGACAGATCGCGATGATGCACCAGGAGCTGGTGGAGAAGCGGCACTGGATTTCGGAGCGGCGTTTCCTGCATGCGCTCAACTATTGCATGCTGCTGCCGGGGCCGGAGGCGACCCAGCTCGCCATCTACGTCGCCTGGCTGATGCACGGCATGCGCGGGGCGGTGGTCGCCGGCGTGCTGTTCTTCCTGCCCGCCTTCGTGCTGCTCTCGCTGCTCGCCGGCGTCTACTTGGCCTGGGGCGATGTGCCGCTGGTGGCGGGCCTCTTCTACGGCATCAAGCCGGCGGTGGTGGCGGTGGTGCTGTTCGCCGCCTGGCGCATCGGCTCGCGCGCCCTCAGGAACGGGGTGCTATGGGCGTTGGCGGCGCTGGCCTTCGTCGGCATCTTCTTCTTCGACATCGGCTTCCCGTGGATCGTGCTGGTGGCGGGCGTGCTCGGCGCGCTGGGCGGGAAGTTTCTGCCCGCGAGTTTCCAAGGCGGAGGCGGTCATGGCGCGAGCAACAAGGCATACGGCCCGGCGCTGATCGACGACGACACGCCCACCCCCGCCCATGCCGGATTTTCCTGGGGCGGGCTGATCGCGAAGCTCACCGTCGTCGTGCTGATCTGGGGGGCCGCCATGTTGGCCATCGCCGACAGCCGCGTGCTCACCGACATGGGCAGCTTTTTCACCAAGGCCGCCTTTCTCACCATCGGCGGCGCCTATGCCGTGCTGCCCTACGTTTACCAGGGCGGGGTCGAGCACTACGGCTGGCTCACTGGTCCGCAGATGATGGATGGTCTCGCTTTGGGCGAGACCACGCCCGGGCCGCTGATCATGGTGGTGACCTGGATCGGCTATCTGGGCGGGGTGGCCAAGGGCGTGTCGGAATATCCAGTCGCCGCCGGCATGGCCGGGGCGGCGGTGGCGACATTCTTCACCTTCCTGCCGTCCTTCCTGTTCATTCTGGCCGGCGGGCCGCTGGTGGAAGCCACCCGCAGCGAGCTCAAGTTCACCGCGCCACTCACGGCCATCACCGCCGCGGTGGTGGGGGTGGTCTTCAACCTCGCGCTGTTCTTCGCCTGGCATACCTTCTGGCCGCGTGGCACCGCGGCGGCGCCCTTTGCCGGCGGGATCGATCTGTTCGCGGTGGCGCTGAGCCTGGTCGCCGGCGCAGCGCTCTGGCGCTACAAGATCGACATCGTGCGGGTGATCGGCCTGTGCGCGCTGGCCGGGCCGGTCTGGCAGTTCGTTCTCAAGCTCGCGGCCGGGCTCTAGCTGCCGGTGCCGCTGGCCGGAGCCGTGCCGGCGTCCTCGGTCGCTGGCGGGAGAAGGCCCTCGATCTTGCTCGTTGGATCGAGCTCATCCCATTCCACGGAACCTGCCACGCCGTAGCGGACGTTGCCCTCGGCGTCGATCAGGAAGCTGGTGGGAAACACGTGCACCTTCCAGTCCTTGAGCGCCGTGCCCTTGGGGTCGAGCAGGATGGTGAAATCGATGTGCGTATCCCTGAACTCCTTCAGGAAATCGCGAATCTCCTTGTCCGTCTCCGCCATGTCCACCGCCAGGATCGCGAACGGCTTGTCGCGCATCATCGTCTTCAGGCGCTGCATCGATGGCATCTCGGCGCGGCAGGGCGGGCACCAGGTGGCCCAGAAGTTCACCAGCACGACCTTGCCGCGGTAGGCGCTCAGATCGTGGAGGTTGCCGTTGAGATCCTTGAGGACGAGGGCGGGTGCGGGCCGGCTCGTCACGGCCTTGATTTCGGCGGCGGAGCTGCTGGCGGCGGCCAGCAGCAGGCAAAGGGTGATGGCGATGCGGCGGAGGGTCATTTGCTTCCTTTCGGCGCCCGGTGCGCGGATTCGAGTTTGCGGACCTCGGCGACGATGAGTTCCGGCAGGCGCTCGCCGGTCGCGCGCTCCGTCGCCGTGGCGCTCTCCCGAAAATAAAACCGGTCGCGAATATCGGCAAGCGTCGTGACGGTCACCATGCTGCCGCCGCGGCGGAACTCGCCCTGCAAGGTGTCGAGGGTCCAGAACCAGGGCGAGAGTTCGCCCTGGAGGATGCCGATGTGCAGCCGGGTGTTGCCGGCGACCGGCAGATAGGCCGGGTCTTCCCCGGGGTCGGGCTGCTTGAGGTAGAGGTTGGGGTAGAGCAGGATCGCCCCCGCCAGCGGTCGACCGGCGGATTGTTCGCGCCACAGTTGCGCGCCTTCCAGCGCCACTTTTGCGCCGCGGCCGGCGGTCAGCAGGTAGACGCGTTTGCCGCTGCGGCGCGTGGCTTCCTGGATCAGGCGGAATACGTCCTGCGCCGGCAGCTGCTCGGCACTGCTCGGCAGCGCCGGCAGGAAATGGGCGGCATAGAGGTCGGCGATCCAGGTTTCGTAGCCCTTCTCCGCCAGGTGCCGGGCAATGATGCGTTCCGGCGCGACGACGCCGAATTCGGACGGGATCCACAGAATCAGCGTGCGTCCCGGTGCGGTGTAGCGGGTGACCGGGATGTCGGTGTCGGCGCCCGGCACCTGCAGGGTTTCGATTCCCGCCGCCGACGTCGCAGCGGCAGGGAGCAGGGCCAGCAGGAGCAGCAGCCGGCGCAGGGGGCGGAACCATCGTCTCATTCCGCCTGCCAGTGTCCCGATTTGCCGCCCTGTTTTTCCAGCAGCCGGACGTGTTCGATGCGCATGCCGCGGTCCACCGCCTTGCACATGTCGTAGATGGTGAGCAGCGCCGCCGCCACCGCGGTGAGCGCTTCCATTTCCACGCCGGTGCGGCCCACGGTCTCGGTGGTGACGGTGCAGTCCACCGCATGGTCGGCCTCGCTGGCGGCGAATTCGACCGCGACGCGGGTCAGGGCGATGGGATGGCACAGCGGGATCCAGTCCGGCGTCCGCTTCGCCGCCTGGATCGCGGCGATGCGCGCCACGCCGAGCACATCGCCCTTCTTCGCGCTGCCATGCTGGATCATGCGCAGGGTGTCCGGCTGCATGACAATCCGGCCGGCGGCGCGGGCAATGCGCCGGGTTTCGGCTTTTGCGCCGACATCCACCATGTGGGCCTGGCCCTCGGCGTCGAAATGGGTGAACTCGGTCACGATGGCTTGAGAATTGGCAATGAACCAAAGTCAGGGGATCGTTATCATAGCACCATGAAATTTGCCCTTCTAACGGCGGCGGCGCTGCATCTCGCGACGTCCACCCTGGCCCCGGGCGCATTGGCCGCCGACAGCCTGCCCGATCTGGGCGAAGCATCGCAGTCGGTGTTCTCCGCCCAGACCGAGCGCAAGGTGGGCGAGGCGATCATGCGCGACATCCGCGCCGACCGCACCTACCTCGACGACCCGGAGGTCACCGACTACGTCAACAACCTCGGTTACCGCCTCGCCTCCCATAGCGGCAACAACCGCCAGGAATTCGAGTTCTTCGTGGTCAAGGACAGCACCCTGAACGCGTTTGCCCTGCCCGGCGGCTATATCGGTGTCCATACCGGCCTCATTCTCGCGACGCAGAACGAATCGGAACTGGCCGGCGTGCTGGCGCACGAGATTTCCCACGTCACGCAGCATCACATCGCCCGCATGGTGGCGGCGGAAAGCCGCAATTCCATCACGACCCTGGCGGCGCTGGCCCTCGCCATCCTCGCCGCCCGCTCCAACGCCCAGGTGGCCAGCGCCGCGGTGGCGACGGCCCAGGCCACCTCCATCCAGAGCCAGCTCGACTTCACCCGCGAGAACGAGCGCGAGGCGGATCGCGTCGGCCTGCAGGTGCTGCAGGCCGCAGGCTTCGATCCGCGCGGGATGGTCACGTTCTTCGAACGTCTCCAGAGGAACACCCGTTTCTACGAGAACAACGCGCCGAGCTACCTGCGCACCCACCCGCTGACGACGGAGCGCATCGCCGACATGGAAAGCCGGGTGGCCGAGATGCCCTACCGGCAGGTGGCCGACAGCGTGGAATTCCAGCTGGTGCGGGCCAAGCTGCGGGCGGAATCGGGCACGGCGACGGATGCGGTGGCGTTCTTCCAGGACGCCCTGCGCGAGCACAAGTACAACAGCGAGCTCGCCGAACGTTACGGGCTCGCCGAGGCGCTGCTGCGGGCCAAGCAGTATGCCCAGGCGGAGCAGGAGCTGACCCGGCTGCGCAAGATCCTGCCGGCCTCGCACCCGATGATCGAAGTCCTGGCCGGGCAAGTTCTTGCGGCCCAGGGCCAGAACGCCGCCCTCGTCGCCCATTACCGCCAGGCCCTCAAGCGCTTTCCGTTCCATCGCGCCCTGATCTATGGCTATGCCGATGCCCTGCTTCGGGCGCGCGACCCCGCAACGGCGCTGAGCGTCGTGGAAGATCGGCTGCGCAGCACGCCGAGCGACTACCGGCTGTACGACCTGCAGGCGAGAGCCTATGCCCAGCAGGGCCACGGGCTGCTCGAACATCGCGCGCTCGCCGAGGCCCAGGCCGTGCGCGGCAATCTGCCGGCGGCCATCGAGCAGCTGCAGATTGCCCTGAAGGCGGGTGGCGGGGATTTTTATCAGCTCTCGAGCGTGGAGGCGCGGCTGCGCGAGCTGCGCGCACAGGATGCGGAAAGGCGCAAACGCTGACGTTTGTGAGGGAGTCTAGTCTGAAAAGACTAGCTTTTCCCGCGGATTCGTGAACAAACAGGGTTGCGCCGCGCCGAAAAGTTTGGGTATGCTATCCCCAGCCGATTGATTGGTAAGACTGGCCGGTGGCTCCGTTCAAGGCCGGCGGCACTGGTTGATCGTCCACAAGAATATCACTCAGAGGTAAGGAGGAAGTATGCGTACTGCACCAGCATTGCTGCTGGCGGCCAGCATGGTTGGCATGCTGATGTCCGCTTCGGTTCTCGCCGCGGATGCCCCCAAGAAAGAAGAAACCGGCCAGGAAATCGCATTCAACAACCGCGAGGGCAACTGCCTGGCCTGCCATTCCATCCCCGGTGATCCCAAGGCCATCACCATCGCCAACATCGGACCTCCCCTGATCGCGATGAAGGCCCGATTCCCCGACAAGGCCAAGCTCAGAGAGCAAATCTGGGATGCCACCAAAGCCAACCCGAATACGTCCATGCCGCCGTTTGGCAAGCACAAGATCTTGACCGAGCAGCAAATCGACAAGGTCGTTGACTACATTTACGGTCTGTAAAACATCGAAGGAGTTAGGTTATGAATTTCGCACGTAGAACCTTCATCAAGGGTGCAGGCGCAGCTGGCACCGTTGCCGTGGCCGCCGCCGCCGGGCTGCTCAAGCCGACCCAGGTGCTGGCCGCCGAATGGAACAAGGCGGCGTTCGACGCCAAAGGCATGCCGGATGCCCTGAAGGCCATCGGTGCCACCGGCGCGGCCGACAGCCACGACATCCTGATCAAGGCTCCGGACATCGCCGAGAACGGCGCGGTGGTGCCGGTGGAAGTCACCAGCAAGATCGCCGGTACGACCGGCATCGTGCTGATGGTGGAGAAGAACGCCCAGCCCATGGTTGCCGATTTCGAACTGATGAACGGCGCGGATGGCTATGTCAGCACCCGTATCAAGATGGGTCAGACCTCCAACGTGCGCGTGGTGGTCAAGGCCGGCGGCAAGACCTACAGCGCGGTCAAGGAAGTCAAAGTGACCATCGGCGGTTGCGGCGGCTGATCGCCGGCGACCATTCCACCCGGCTAACCCCTAAACAGATTTGAGGATACCAACATGGCAGAACCGATGAAAATCCGCGCGACGATGGCAGGCGACACCGCTGACATCAAGGTGCTCATGAACCATCCGATGGAAACCGGCCAGCGCAAGGACGCCAAGACCGGCCAGCTGATCCCGGCCCATTTCATCCAGAACGTGACCGCCCAGGTGAACGGCAAGACCGTGCTGGAAGCGCAATGGAGCCAGGCCATCTCCAAGAACCCGTTCCTGGGCTTCAAGGTGAAGGGTGCCAAGGCAGGCGACAAGGTCACCGTCAGCTGGTCCGACAACAAGGGCGAAAAGAACAGCGCTGACGCGACCGTCAGCTGACAGTGCCCCGCGCGGCCGGCCGGATGGCGGCTGGCCGCGTCCAGTCAATAACGAGGAGGATAAACATGAAAAAATTGCTCGTGGCAATTTTGGGCGCAAGCTTGACCTTGGGCGCGGTGGCGGCTCAAGCAACTCCGGAGCAGGATCGCAAGGAGGTGCTCGAGTACTTCAAGCACAAGTTCCCCAACATCAAGTTCGAGGATTACGTGCACGGCGCCTTCATCTACAGCCCGGATGCCTACGCGCAGTACAAGGCGATCATGGAGTTCCCGCCGTTTGCCAGCGTGGTCGACCAGGGCAAGAAAATGTGGGAGACCCCGTTCAAGAACGGCAAGACCTATGCCAGCTGCTTTCCCAATGGTGCCAAGAACATCGTCGGCAACTACCCGTATTTCGATGACAAACTGGGCAAGGTCGTGACCTTCGAAATGGCGATCAATGCCTGCCGCAAGGCCAACGGCGAAGACGAGTTGGCCTACAGCGACATGAAGACCATGGGTGTGCTGACTTCCTACGCGCGGACCCTGTCCGACGGCATGAAGATGGACATCAAGGTCAACGGTCCCAAGGCGGAAGAAGCCTACGAGCAGGGCAAGCATCTGTTTTACGCTCGCCGCGGCCAGCTGAATTTCTCCTGCGCCACCTGCCACGAGCAAAACGCGGGCAATCTGCTGCGCACCGAGTACCTCTCTCCCATGCTCGGCCAGGCGACCCATTGGCCGGTGTTCCGCGGCGGCGATAACCTGGTGACGCTGCAGACCCGCTATGTCGGCTGCAACAAGATGGTGCGTGCTGTGCCGTTCAAGCAGGGCAGTACCGAGTACAACAACCTGGAGTACTTCCACTCCTACATCAGCAACGGTCTGCCGATGGAAGCGTCGGTATTCCGTAAGTAAAGAAGCTGTCCTCCAGAAACAAGGCTTGTGGGCGCTGCCGGCAAGCCTTGTTTTTTTGTGGCAGCCGGTCAAATCGCGCAACTGTCGCGATCACTATTTGGACGAGTAGCAACTAGTTAGGAGCAGAAGCATGTCGATGACGCGTCGTGAATTCATGCAGGTCATGGCGGTGGCAGCCGCCTCCGGCCTGGCGATTGATAGCAAGCAGGTGCTGGCGGGCAATGTGCCGGCCAATTTCTATGAGTTGCCCAAGTTCGGCAACGTGTCGTTGCTGCATTTCACCGACTGTCACGCGCAGCTCCTGCCGATCTACTTCCGCGAGCCGGACGCGAACATCGGCGTCGGTGCTGCCGCGGGCAAGGCGCCCCACCTGGTGGGCGAAAATCTGCTGAAGGCCTTCGGCATCAAGCCCGGCACCGCCGAGGCCTACGCCTTCACCTATCTCGATTTCACGGCTGCGGCCCGTACCTACGGCAAGGTGGGCGGCTTCGCGCACCTGGCGACGCTCATCAAGAACATTCGTGCCCAGCGCCCCGGCGCGCTGCTGATGGATTCGGGCGATACCTGGCAGGGCTCGGGCACCGCGCTGTGGACCAAGGGCCAGGACATGGTCGACGCGCAGAAGCTGCTGGGCGTGCAGGTGATGGCGCCGCACTGGGAATTCACCCTCGGCGCCGACCGCGTCAAGGAAATCGTCGAGAAGGATTTCAAGGGCAGCGTCGATTTCGTGGCCCAGAACGTGAAGACCACCGACTTCGGCGACCAGGTGTTCAAGCCCTACGTCATCAAGCAGGTGAACGGGGTGCCGGTGGCGATCATCGGCCAAGCTTTCCCCTACACGCCGATCGCCAATCCGCGCCACTTCGTGCCGGACTGGACCTTTGGCATCCAGGACGACAGCCTGCAGAAATTCGTGGACGAGGCGCGCGGCAAGGGTGCCCAGGTGGTGGTCGTGCTGTCCCACAACGGCATGGACGTCGACCTCAAGATGGCGTCCCGCGTCACCGGTGTCGACGTCATCTTCGGCGGCCACACCCACGACGGCGTGCCGGCGGCGATCCCGGTCAAGAATGCGAAGGGCGTGACCCTGGTCACCAACGCCGGGTCCAACGGCAAGTTCCTCGGCGTGATGGATCTCGACGTGCGCGGCGGCAAGGTGCAGGGCCACAAGTACCGCCTGCTGCCGGTGTTCTCCAACCTGATCGAGCCGGACCGCGCCATGTCCGACTACATCAAGAAGGTGCGCGCGCCCTACGAGGCCAAGCTCAACGAGAAGCTGGCCGTCACCGAGGATCTGCTCTATCGCCGCGGCAACTTCAACGGCACCTTCGACCAGGTCATCGTCGATGCGCTGATGGAAGTGAAGGGCGCCGACATGGCCTTCTCCCCCGGCTTCCGCTGGGGCACGACCCTGCTGCCGGGCGACCCCATCACCATGGAGCGCGTGATGGACCAGACCGGCCTGACCTACCCGGCCACGACCCTGAACGAAATGACTGGCGCGCAGATCAAGGACGTCATGGAAGACGTGTGCGACAACCTGTTCAACCCGGATCCCTACTATCAGCAGGGGGGCGACATGGTGCGCGTGGGCGGTCTGGAGTACACCTGCAATCCCGCCGCGAAGATGGGCAGCCGCATCAGCAACATGATGCTCAGGGGCAAGCCGCTGGACCCGAACAAGAAATACCTGGTCGCCGGCTGGGCCTCGGTGCAGGAGGGCGTCACCGGCACCCCAATCTGGGACGTGGTGGCCGAGTACCTGCGCAGTGTCAAGGTCATCAAGAAGGTCAAGCTCAACACGCCCAAGATCACGGGTCTGGGCAAGAACCCCGGACTGGCCTGAGCACGGCGCGCAGGCGGCAGGAAAAGGGGCGCGCGGCGCCCCTTTTTTGTTGCCTCGATTCCAGTACACTTTGCGCTGGCCCCCTTGCGGCCCCCACTTTCGGGGCTGCGACGGGGAACATCGCCCCTGCGCGGCGCTCAAACGCGGGTGGCCTGCGGTTCGCGGGCGCCGTCTTTCCCGGCCAGAACGGCTGCGCGCCGTGCCCGGAACCGACCCAGAGTGAAAGAATTAACGATTTCCATGACGATTCCGCGCTGGCTGCTGCTGCCTTGTCTGGCGATGCCCGTGCTGCTCGCCGGCGTGCGCGTGCACGCGGCTGACGGCCCCGATCCGTTTTCGACCGCCGGGCTTGCGGCACCGTCCCAGGTCGGGTCGATGGCGATGCCGGTCCGCGAGGAGCCGTGCAAGCTGCCGGCCCTGGGCGGCGAGCCGCTTGCCTTGCCGGATGTGGTCGAGCGCGCCCTTTGCAACAATCCGCAGACACGCCAGGCCTGGGCCAATGCGCGGGCGGACGCGGCCCTGGTCGGCGCCAGCCAGTCGGCCTACCTGCCGAGCGTCACGGCCAGCGCCGCGGCGAGCCGCAACCGCACGTCGGGCGGCGGTGCCGTGTCCGGCGATGCAACAAATTACACCCAGCGCAGCGCCGGGCTGTCCCTGAGCTACGTTCTCTACGACTTCGGTCAGCGTGCAGCCACCCTGGAGAATGCACGCCAGATACTGGCCGCGGCCAATGCCAGCCAGGATGCGACGGTGCAGAGCGTATTCCTGGCGGCGGTGCAGGCCTACTACCAGCTGTTCGCGAGCCAGGTTGCCGCCCAGGCCGCGCTGGAATCGGAAAAGTCCGCGCGCGAGGCGTTCAATGCGGCCCAGGCCAGGTACAGCGTCGGGGCCGGCACGCCTGCCGACAAGCTTCAGGCGCAGACCGCCTATTCCCAGGCCGCACTCAATCGGATTCAGGCGGAGGGCAACGCGCGCACCGCCGCCGGCGTGCTCGCCAACGTGATGGGGCTGGAGGCAAACCAGCCGCTGACCGTTGCGCCACCGTCCGCGCCCACGCCCGATGGGAGCTTTGAGCGCGATCTGGGCCAGCTCATCGCCGAAGCGCGCCGGCTACGGCCGGACCTGGCCGCGGCCGAGGCGCAGGTGAAGGCCGCCCAGGCCAATGTCGACGCCATCAGCGCATCGGGCAAGCCGAGCCTGTCGCTGACGAGCAACTGGAATTATTCCAACTCCAGCATCTCGGACCCCTTCCACAGCGCGGCGCTGGGGGTGGTGGTCAACATCCCGCTGTTCAGCGGCTTCAACACCACCTACCGCGTGCGCGCCGCGGAAGCGCAGGTGGACGCGCGCATCGCCCAGCGCGACCAGTTGAGCCAGCAGGTCTCCCTCGACGTGTGGAAGGCCTATCAGGCGCTCATCACCGCGACCCAGGCGGTGCGCAGCAGCGCCGACCTGCTGGCGAGCGCACTGCAATCGGAGCGGGCGGCCTTCGGCCGCTACAAGGCGGGCGTGGGCAGCATACTCGACCTGCTGTCCGCGCAGGCGGCGCTGGCCAGCGCGCGCCAGCAGGACGTGCAGGCACGCTACAACTGGTACATCGCCAAGGCCTCCCTCGCGCAGGCGATCGGCCAGCTCGATTTTTCCGCCGTCGGCGCCGTGCCGGGCGATTCTTCGGTCAAGGGTAAGCAATGAGTCCAGGAAAATATGTGTGGAACCGCTATGTGCTGGGGCTGCTGATCGTGGCGCTGGCCGGCGGCGGTTATCTGTGGTGGAAGAAGCTCTCGCAGCCCAGTGCCGCCCAGCGCTACAAGACGCAGGCCGTGGAGCGGGGAGACCTGACCCAGACCGTGTCCGCCAACGGCACGCTGAATCCGGTGGTGCTGGTCAATGTCGGCACCCAGGTGTCGGGCACCGTGAAAAAGCTGCACGCCGATTTCAATGATCATGTGCAGCAGGGGCAGGTGCTGCTGGAACTTGATCCGCGGCTGTTCGAGGCGCAGGTGGCCCAGAGCGAGGCCAACGTCAAGAACGCGCAGGCGTCGGTGGACCTGGCCGCGGCGAACGAGGCGCGCATGCGCGACCTGTTCGCCCAGGAGTATGTGTCGCGGCAGGACTTCGACCAGTCGGTGCAGGCGCTGAAGTCGGCGCGGGCGCAGCTCGACCTGGCGCGGGCGCAGCTGGCCAGGGATCGCACCAATCTCGGCTATTCGGTCATCCGCTCCCCCGTCTCCGGCGTGGTGGTGAACCGCAGCATCGATGTCGGCCAGACGGTGGCGGCCAGCTTCCAGACGCCGACGCTGTTCCAGATCGCGCAGGACCTGCGCCAGATGCAGATCGATTCGAACTTTGCCGAAGCCGACATCGGGCAGATCAAGGCCGGCCAGGCCGTGCGCTTCAACGTGGATGCGTTTCCCAACCGCACGTTCGAGGCGAGCGTGCGCAAGGTCCGGCTCAATCCCACCACCCAGCAGAACGTGGTGACCTACGACGTGGTGGTGAACGTGGACAATCCGGAGCAGATCCTGATGCCGGGGATGACGGCCTACGTCAACGTGATCGTGGCCGAACGCGACAACGCGCTGCTGGTGCCCAACGCGGCGCTGCGGTTCCGGCCGACGGAGGCCAAGGACAAGAAGGGCAAGGAACAACCCCCCGGCGCGCGCAAGGACCGCGAAGGGCACGGCGCCACGGTGTACGTGCTGCAGCAGAACCAGCTCCGTCCGGTGCGGGTGAAGACCGGCATCACCGACGGCAGGCTCACCGAGGTCATCGCGGGCGAGCTCAAGGAGGGCGATCAGGTGGTCGTGGAAGACACCCAGGCGGCCGCGGGCGACAAGCAGTCCGGCGGCACCATGCGCGTCAGGATGTTCTGATGGCCGCGCAGCCGGTCATACGCATCGAGCACCTGTTCAAGCAGTACGAGACCCCGGCGGGCCCGGTGCCGGTGCTGAAGGACGTGAATCTGACCGTGGAGCCGGGCGAGTTCGTCGCGATCATGGGGCCGTCGGGCTCGGGCAAGTCCACCTTCATGAACATCCTGGGCTGCCTCGATGTGCCGACCAGCGGGCGCTATGCCCTCAACGGCTCCGACGTGGGGACGCTCGACAAGGACGAGCTGTCGCGCCTGCGCAACCAGATCATTGGCTTCGTGTTCCAGGGCTTCAACCTGCTGCAGCGGGCCAATCTCGTGGACAACGTGGCGTTGCCGCTGGTCTATGCCCATGTCGGCACCAGCGAGCGCGAGCGACGCGCCCAGGAGATGCTCGCCAAGGTCGGACTGGGCGGCTACGGCAAGTCGCGGCCAAACCAGATCTCCGGCGGTCAGCAGCAGCGGGTCGCGATCGCGCGGGCGCTCGTCAACCGGCCGCGCCTGATTCTGGCCGACGAGCCCACCGGCAACCTCGACACCCGCACCAGCCAGGAAATCATGCAGATCTTTTCCCAGCTCAACGCCGAGGAGGGCATCACCGTGGTGCTGGTGACGCACGAACCGGACATCGCCGCCTACGCCAAGCGCCTGGTGCACTTCGTCGACGGACGCATCACCCACGACGGCGCCGTGACGCGCAGCGTCATGGCCACGGAGCAGGCATGAGGGGGCGGCGATGATCGGAACCATGCTGAGCGAAGCCTGGCGCGCGATGCAGGCCAACCGCCTGCGCAGCTTTCTCACCATGCTCGGCATGATGATCGGCGTCGGGGCGGTGGTGCTCATGACCGCCATCGGCCAGGGTGCCCAGTACATGGTCGATCAGTCCATCGCCTCCATGGGCAGCAACCTGTTCATCATCCTGTCCGGCGGCACCACGGCGGGTGGCGTGCGCAGCGGCATGGGTGCCGCCCCGACCCTCACCCTGGGCGACGCCGAGGCGATCGCGACCCTGCCGCAGATCGCCGCCGTGGCGCCGTCCCAGCCCGGCACGGCGCAGGTGGTGTACGAATCGAACAACTGGAGCACCGGCATCACCGGCACGACGCCGGCCTATTTCCGGGTGCGCGACTGGACCATTGCGTCCGGCTATGCCTTCACCGATTCCGACGTGCGCTCGGCCACGCGCGTGGCGGTGCTGGGGCAGACCGTGGTGAAGAACTTGTTCGGCGACGAAGACCCCATCGGCAAGACGATCCGCATCAAGCAGAGCCCGTTCGTGGTGATCGGCGTGCTCGCGCCGAAAGGGCAGAGCCTCAACGGCCAGGACCAGGACGACACCATCATCATTCCGGTGACCACCGCCCAGCGCAAGGTGTTCGGCAGCCAGTTTCCGGGCACCGTGCGCTTCATCATGGCCCAGGCCGTTTCGCCCGAGGCCATGCCCGCGGCGCAGCAGGCCATGACCCAGCTGCTGCGGCAGCGCCACCGCATCCGCGAGGGCGCCGACAACGACTTCGACGTGCGCAACCTGACCGCCGTGGCGAACACCGCCGCCGAGACCACCCGCGTCATGACCCTGATGCTGGGCGCGATCGCCTCGATTTCCCTGGTGGTGGGCGGCATCGGCATCATGAACATCATGCTGGTTTCCGTTACCGAGCGCACCCGCGAAATCGGCATCCGGGTGGCCATCGGCGCGCGGGAGCGCGACATCCGCTTGCAGTTCCTGCTGGAGGCGGTGATCATCTCGGTGGCCGGCTGCCTCGTGGGCGTCCTGCTGGGGGTGGGCGGGGCCATCCTGGTCAACCTGCTCGGCCAGATGGTGGTGGTGATCACCCTGAGCTCGATCCTGCTGGCGTTCCTGGTGGCGGCGGGAGTGGGGGTGTTCTTCGGGTTCTACCCGGCGAACAAGGCGGCGCGGCTGAATCCGATTGAGGCGTTGCGGTATCAATAGCCCCAGACGCGGGGGGTTGGTTACCCTGGCTGGCGGATCAGCGCGTTATCCTGGGCGAGCATTGTCGCGAAGAAGGCAGCGGCGCTTGTATTATTTGCGGGCAAGAATCCGCGCCTTCGCATTGAAATGTCGGCTGTGCTGCGAGGCTGGGACGACAAAACCGGTCCTGCTTAGCGGCAGACGGCGGGTCGATACTGGCTGGGTAACGAGGTTCCTGCACCGTTGCAAGTCCAACCGGTGATGTATGTTCCCGAGACGGTTGGGGCAAATTCAATGACGGTGAAGCTGGCCGAGCCGCCAACGTTGCCGAGCGTAACCTGGATCGCGCCGCTGGCCACGTCCAAGCCAGACACGTATTGTGTGGTAACGCTCGAACATCCAGATGCTGCGAGGGTCGGAGGGAGCGCTGTGTTGGATTGAAAGTACTCGCTAACCGATGCCTTGCATGAGGCAACGGTCGCAAGTGCTTCGGAGATCTTGCTGCGGATCGTGTAGTCTTGGTAAGCGGGAACGGCAATCGCTGCCAATATACCAATGATCGCGACTACGATCATCAACTCGATCAGAGTAAAACCGTTTTGTGCGCTTTTCTTGATCATCGATTTTCCCCTTAGCGCTTCGTCAGGCGGAAGACTCCTCGGGTGAAGGGGCTTCCGTCTGCGCGATGCAGCGTCGAACGCTGCATCGTGGCTAGTCAACTAGCGGCAGACTGCGGGCAGGTATTTGGAGGGCGTCGTCGTGCCGGCCGCCGCATTGCAGGTCCAGCCCGTGATGTTGCCTCCCGCGAGCGTCGGGCTGTACATGACGTGAGTGCCTGTGGCACTGCCGCCGACGGCACCCAGGGTGACGTCAATCACGCCGTTGGTCACGTCCAGTCCGGAGACGTAGGTGGTGGCGACGGAGGAACAGCCTGCGGCCGTCAGGTTCGCCGGCACGGCATTGTTGGACTGGTAGTACTCGGTAACCGAGGTCTTGCAGGCCGCAATGGCGCCCAAGGCTTCGGAGACTTTGGACCGGATCGTGTAGTCCTGATACGCGGGAATTGCGATCGCGGCGAGAATACCAACGATTGCCACGACAATCATCAGTTCGATCAGAGTAAAGCCAGATTGAACGCGTTTCATTTAGTGTGCTCCTTTTAACGTTAACGAAGAAAACCAACACGCGAGTGTCTGTCCCAAAGCGAGCAACCTCCGTGCCAGGTATCAGTAGCGGCCGCGTGGCGGGATTCTTGACATGAACTCCGGGTAACCGGTGTGGCCCAGGTTCTATCTCTTTGATTTGACGCTGCAGCGTTGTTGGCCCCAGCGGCTTCGGGCAAAGCACGAATAGGACTGACGTGTGCTGCACCGACATGCGCTGGCTCTGGGCGCCGGCGCAAAGTGACGCTGGGCGGCAGAAATGATGGTTTTTCGGCAAGGGGGCTCTGGGTCTGGAGCGAGGTCCGGCTTCGTCTGCATGTGGTTCAAGGACCGGTGAAGCTGGTGAAGCGCTCCTCACCTCAGGCAAAACTGCATCTTCACCGACCCGAACTCGATCAGGTCGTGGTGGTTCAGCGGACACGGCTTGTCGTTGATGGCATTGCCGTTCACGAGCGGAAAGCGCGCCCCATCCACATGGCTGAGGAAATAGCCCAGCGGCCGCCGCGTGACGAGGGCGACCTGCACCCCGGGCTTGCCCAGGGACGTCAGCGGCTTGTCCAGCGGAATCTCGTGGCCGCTCTGGGGGCCGGAGAGGATCTTCAGGATGGCCGGGTGGTTGGCTGCTTCGATGCCGGTGACCGACTGCGCCCCGCCGTGGCTGCGGGGCGAGAGCTCCGGCGAGAACGTGCTGGGGAAGCGCTCGGTCACCGCGTCGGCCGGTGGCGCCTCGCCCTTCAGCTCGGCCAGCGACTTGCCCGCGAATGGGCTGCGCATGACCACGGTCTTTTCCGTCTGCATCACGGTGGGCCGGTCCGGCCCAGCGACGAAGCGCAGCCGGTAGCGGCCAATCTCGACCACGTCTCCATCCTTCAGTGCATGGCGGGCAATGGGCTCGCCGGCCACCGCGGTGCCGTTGGTGCTCCCGCTGTCTTCGATGACGTAGCCGTCCGGCGTGCGCGCGATCACGGCATGGTCGCCGCTCACCGCGAGGTTGTCGATCACGATGTCGTGATAGGGTCGGCGCCCGATGGTCGTGCGCGCCTGGGTGAGGTCGTATTCCTGGACGATCTCGCCGTCCAGGCTGAGAACGATGCTGGCCATGCCCGGTCTCCATTCGTGGCGGCGTGGCGCCACCGCAGTGTGATGCGCCTGAGGCGTGTTTTTTCTTCTGTCATTCTATGACAAAGGCCTGATTGGCCGCGCGCCGTTCGTCGGGCCAAGCTGTCCACAGAATCTGTGGAGAAGCTTGTGGATATGTTGTACAGACACGCGCTAACTGCCAGTCGCGCAAGGACAATTTTACGCCTGACCAAAAAACGTCACCGAGAAATATCCTGCAAAAACAAATGCTTGTGTGGGACGCCGGGGTAATCTGGAGCCCGCCCGTTATGGCGGCGCCGAATCCCGCGTCCTGTGGGTCATTGCGCAGGGCTGCCCGCGCAAGCGGCGTGTTTCCTTGCGCTCGGCCGCGCGGGAACCGGCCCAAGGAAATGGCGGGTGCGGGCCCCGCGTGGCGCAAAAGAAAACGGGCTGCATGTGCATGCAGCCCGTCCCGGATTTGGTAGGCCGTGCTGGATTCGAACCAGCGACCAACGGATTAAAAGTCCGCTGCTCTACCAGCTGAGCTAACGACCCGTAAAGAAGGCGAGATTATAGGGATCGACCAAAATCATGTCAACAAAAAGCCCCGCCTGAAGCGGGGCTCGTGGTCCGGAAACCCGCGTGGTTACACGGCTTCCAGCTTGCGCATGCCGGCCGGCAGCAGCTTGATGTCCACCAGCGCGGTGATGAAGGCCTTGAAGAAGGTCGCCTCGGACTCGTACACCATCTTGTAGTACTGGACCTTCATGGTGACGGCGCTGCCGATCACGATGGCGAAGAAGGTGATGATGGAGCCCAGCGCCAGGGTGGAGACGCCGGTGATGCCCTGGCCGATGGTGCAGCCCATCGCCAGCACGCCGCCGAAGCCCATCAGGATCGCACCCACCAGATGGTTGACGAAATCCTTGAACGAGGCGAACCACTCGATGCGGAAGCTGCGGCTGAGCAGCGACCAGAGCAGCGAACCGAGGATCACGCCGGCCACCGACATGACGCCGAAGGTGAGCAGGGGTTTGCCGAAGCCGGACATGGC
The DNA here is from genome assembly GCA_964445085.1 of uncultured Burkholderiales bacterium. Taxonomy (GTDB): domain Bacteria; phylum Pseudomonadota; class Gammaproteobacteria; order Burkholderiales; family Thiobacteraceae; genus Thiobacter. Next base: position 9,374 of record CAYUJV010000020.1, on the reverse strand, counting down.
ATAGCCCAGGGTCTGGCCCATGGGGTTGATGAAGGTGTAGGACTGGGGCGACAGGGCGGCGGCCTGGGCCGGCTTCACGTCAGTGGGCGCCGCCAGCATGTCCCATTGCTCGGACACATAGTTCTGCAGCGAATAGCGCTCGCCATCGGCGCTGACCACGATGTTGCTGGTGACGTACCACGCCGCCAGGACTGCCAGCCCGATGACCAGCCCGCCGAGCACGTTGTCGAAGCTCTTGCGGAAGTCCGTCGACTTCAGCGCGAAGGCGATGAGGAGCAGCGCGATCACCACGCCCAGGATCAGACGCATCTGCGCCGGGTGGCTGCCGCCGAAGATGGCGCCGAGGTCCTGCTTGGTGCTCAGGGTGACGGCGGCGGGACGGATCCAGTCGTAGAACAGCACGGTGAACAGCGTCTTGTCGCTGCCCGGGAAGGGGTTGATCATGTAGTAGGCAATGACGGCGATGATGGCGAACACCATGACCGACTTGAGGTTGCAGCCGCCGATGCGGATCAGGGTCTTGTTGCCGCAGCCGGAGCCGAGGGTCATGCCGACGCCGAACATGAGGCCGCCGAGCAGGTTCTCCAGCCACACCAGCTGGTTCGCGCGGTAGGGCGGGAAGGCGGCATCGGGCTTGACCAGGCCCTGGGATTCCAGCACGGCCACGCCGAGCATGGCGATGGCGATGGCGAAGATCCAGGCGCGCATGCGGCCGGTGTCGCCCATGTTCACCCAGTCGGAGACCGCGCCCATGGTGCAGAAGTTGGTCTTGTTGGCCACCGCGCCCATCACCACGGCGATGCCGAACGCGGCCCACAGAAACACGGACTGCGCCTGTCCAAAGCTCTCGAAACTCATGCTCGTATCCTCGTGCTCGATTTGCTGAACCCGCCCGCGTGTCGCCGTCTGGCCGGGGCGGGGAAAGCTGCGATTTTACGGGAGCCGGCGGGCTCCAGACAAGCGCGCGCTTCCGGATTTCCCAATAAAATTCGATACTTGGTACATCTGTACCAGTCCTAGCGGTAGGGCGTGGGGTCCGCGATCCCGGCATCCGCGAAGCCCTTGCGCCGCAGGCGACAGGAGTCGCATACGCCGCAGGCGCGCCCGGCGGCGTCGGCCTGGTAGCAGGAAACCGTCAGCGCGTAGTCCACGCCCAATGCCACGCCCCGCCGGATGATGTCCGCTTTGCTCAGGGCGATCAGCGGCGCGTGGATGGTCATGCGCCGCCCCTCGACGCCGGCCTTGGTCGCCAGGTTGGCCATGTGTTCGAAGGCGGCGATGTACTCGGGGCGGCAGTCGGGATAGCCGGAGTAGTCCACGGCGTTGGCGCCGATGAAGATGTGCTGCGCTTCGAGGACCTCGGCCCAGGCCAGGGCCAGCGACAGCATGATGGTGTTGCGCGCCGGCACATAGGTGATGGGGATGCCGGTCTGCCCGCTGGTGGGCACGGCGAGGCTCGGGTCGGTGAGCGCCGATCCGCCGAAGCCGGACAGATCCAGGCTCAGGGTTCGATGCGCGGCGGCGCCGAGGGCGGCCGCCACCCGGGGCGCCGCCGCCAGTTCGGCGCGGTGACGCTGGCCGTAGTCCAGGCTCAGGCAATGGCAGAGGAAGCCCTCGCTGTGGGCGATGGCGAGCGTGGTGGCGGAATCGAGCCCGCCGGAAAGCAGCACGACGGCTTTGTTCATCGCCACGCCGTCAGCGCGCGCGCTCGGCGCCCCACAGGTACTTGTGCAGCTGGATCTGCATGCGCACCGGCAGGCGGTCGCGCAGGATCCATTCCGCGAGCTGCCGCGCGTCGAGCTGGCCATGGGCCGGCGAGAACAGCACCGGGCAGCGGTGGCTGAGGGCGTACTCCTTCAACACCTGCTGGGCCCAGCGGTAGTCGGTTTCGTCGCACAGCACGAACTTGATTTCGTCCGTGGGCCTGAGGCACGCCAGGTTTTCCCAGCGGTTCTTCTCCACCTCGCCCGAGCCCGGCGTCTTGATGTCGACGATGCGCGAGACGCGGTCGTCGACGTGGGAAATGTCCAGCGCGCCGCTGGTTTCGAGCGACACCAGATAGCCGCGCTCGCACAGTACCGTCAACAGCGCCGGGCAATGCTTCTGCGCCAAGGGCTCGCCGCCGGTGACGCAGACGTAGCGCGTGTCGTACTGCGCCACCTGCTGCAGAATGGCCTCCAGGCTCATCGTCTCGCCGCCGCTGAAGGCGTAATCGGTGTCGCAGTAGCCGCAGCGCAGGGGGCAGCCGGTGAGACGGATGAACACCGTGGGCAGCCCCACCCGCGTCGACTCGCCCTGCAGCGAGTGAAAGATTTCGCTCACGCGCAGCGTGGCGGCGCTCTCCTGCGCCACGGCGGCGCTCATTTTTCCGCGCGCGGGTGGATGCCGCGCTTGAGGGCGAAGATGGCTTCCTTGCTGTCGCCGACGATGATCCCGCCGGGGCAGAAGAAATCGTCGTACAGCACGTGATGCTGCCGGTTGCGGTCCTGGTAGCGGATCGGGGACCACTTGGCGAAGCGGTTGCGCGACCAGGTGCCGTCCGGGTGGCCGAAGGCGTAGAGCTTGGTCTCATGGGAACCGCAGCGCATGCCCTCGAAGCTGATGTTGGTCGCGCCCTCCGGCGATTTGACGATCAGCGTGTAGCGCACCACGCCATCCTCGCCGACGCTGATGGAAGCGGGGTCGATGAAGAACTTGTTGTCGGTCGCGGCCGAGACGAAGAACGGCAGGGCGTCTTCGGGCTTGGGATAGGGAGGAATCTGCGCCTGCAGCTCGACCCAGGGTTTCTCGTTGTCGAAGTCATATTCGAAATCTCCCCAGCCGGCGGATGCGGCCAGGGGCACGCACAGCGGGAGGACGAGCAGCGGAAAAATGAAGCGTCGCATGGACGGCATTGTACCCGATGCCGTGCGGCGCTTCGCTTCCTACAGGCCGTACACGTGCTCGCGGGTCAGCGGGTAGCGCATGCGGCCGTCGGCCAGGGGCTTGCCGCCGAGCACCTGGAAGATCGATATCCAGCCGCGATCGAAGGCGTGGGCCGAACCGGCCATGTAGATCTGCCACACGCGGTATTTCTCCTCGCCCACCAGGCGCTTGGCCTCGGCTTCGTTCGCTTCCAGCCGGTCCACCCAGTGCCACAGGGTGCGCGCGTAGTGGGGGCGCAGGCATTCCGCGTCCCAGCATTCCAGGCCCTGCTGCGCCATGCCGCTCATGACCTCGGACACGTGCACCAGCTCGCCGCCGGGGAAGACGTACTGGTCGATGAATTCGCTGATGCCGCTGCCCAGGCCGTTGGTCTGCACGCCGATGGACGTGATGCCGTGGTTCATCACCAGGCCGCCGGGCTTGAGCAGGCGCTGGATCTTGGCGAAGTACTTGGGCAGATTGGCGCGGCCCACGTGCTCGAACATGCCGACCGAGGCGATCTTGTCGAAGGGTTCGCTCTCCGGCACGTCGCGGTAGTCCATCAGGTGCACCTGCACCCGGTCCTGCAGCCCACGTGCCTTGATCTGCTGCGAGACATATTCGAACTGGTTCTGGCTGAGGGTGATGCCCGTGGCGTTCACGCCATGGCGCTCCGCCGCCCACAGGATGAGCCCGCCCCAGCCGCAGCCGATGTCGAGGAAGCGCTCGCCCGGCTTGAGGTGCAGCTTGCGGCAGATGTGCTCGAGCTTTTGCTCCTGGGCCGCGTCCAGGGTGTCGTCCGGGCTGCGGAAGTAGGCGCAGGAATACACCCGGCGCGCGTCCAGCCACAGGCCGTAAAAGTCGTTGGAGACGTCGTAGTGGTAGCTGATGTTCTTGCGGTCCGAGGGCTTGGAATGCCGCCACCAGGACAGCACCCGGCTGCCCTTCTTGTCGATGCACACCTCGTCGTCGCACAGGGATTCGCCCAGGCTGATGATGTCGCGGGTGGTGCCGGCAAGGTCGATTTCGCGTTCGACGTAGCTGCGGGCGAGCTTGCCGAGGCTGGGGTTGGCCAGGTTGAGCAGGGCGTTGGGGCGGTTCACCCGCACCTTGACCGCGGGTTCGTCCGCCAGTTGCAGCGACTGGCCGTTCCACAGCTCGACGGCGACAGGCACGTTGTGGCGGCGCAGGCGCGATTCCACCATCTTGATCATCTGGCTCTGCAGCATGGCGCTTCTCCTGTAGGGTTTATGGTCATTGCTTGTCAGCCCAGTATAGAAAAGATGCGCTGTCCGGGAATCCCCATCCTGTCTGCTGCGGGCCTTCGCGCCCGCGCGGCCGGGATCAGCCGGCCAGGTCGCCGGCCAGCGACGCTCGAATGGCCTCCGGCAGCGCTTCGATCACGGAGGTATATTCCGGGTGCTCCACGCCGACGCCGATGGCCGCACCGGCCCTGGCGGCGGCCACCATGGCCGGCGTCAGCTCGAAGCGCATGAAATGCACGGACGAAGTCTTTTCCTCGTTCTCCCGCTCCAGGTCCTCGTCGGCGATGGCATGGACCTTGTCGAAACCGGCCACGCGCACCCAGGTCCGGTTCTCGATGCCTTTCAGGCGCGCCAGCATCTTCTGCCGCTCGTCCACGTCCGGGTACTCGATCATCATGGTGGCCTTCCAGTTGCTGCCGTCCGGGATCAGGGGATTGTAGGCGTCGAGCTCCTCCTGGATGCCCTCCTGTTCGAAGATGCGTTCCGCGCGCAGCATTTCCTGGATCTGGTAGCTGATGGTGAGCGAATCCTCGAAGATCAGCGTGACGTGGTCGCCCAGGTGCACGGTGCGGTTCTTCTTGTGTTCCATGACCTTGGCGCGGATCTGGGGACGCGCCTTGGCATAGGCTTCCAGCGACAGCAGGTCGGCGGCGGTGAGTTGCGGCATGATTTCGTTCCCGAGAGTCAGAGTTGCAATACTTACAGGCCGTAGGCGATGCGAATCAGCGTGAGGGGGTGGGCCTTCTCGGCGCTGATGCCTTCGCCCATGCCCTGCATGATGTGGCGGCCGGCGATGGCGCAGTCCGAGGACACGTAGTCCGGACCGTTCTGGGCCATGGCCTTGAATACCGGCTTGCCGATCTTCATGGAGTTGGCGAAGTACTCGCTCTTCACGCCCCAGGTGCCGTCGTGGCCGGAGCAGCGCTCCACCACATTGACCGTGGTGTCCGGGACGAGTTGCAGCATCTCGCGCGTCTTCTGCCCCATGTTCTGCACCCGCAGGTGGCAGGGGATGTGGTAGGACACCTTGCCCAGCGGTTGCTTGAAGTCGGTCTTGAGCAGGCCGTCCAGGTTGCGCAGCACCAGGTATTCGAACGGGTCGAACATGGCTTCGGCCACCGCCTTCACGTCGGCGTCGTCCGGGAACATCAGCGGCAACTCCTGCTTGTACATCAGGGTGCAGGAAGGCACCGCGGTCAGGATGGCGTAGCCCTCCCGCGCCAGCTTCGCCAGCTGCGGGATGTTGGTTTCCTTGAGCTTCTGCACCGCTTCCAGGTCGCCCAGTTCGAGCTTGGGCATGCCGCAGCAGGCTTCCTTCTCCACCAGCCGCGTCGGCACTTCGTTGTGGGCGAGGATCTTCACCAGGTCATGGCCGATGCCCGGCTCGTTGTAGTTCACGTAGCAGGTGGAGTAGATCGCCACCTTGCCGGGCGTGCGGCTTCCGTCCTTGACCGGGAAGCTGTCGTTGGGCTTGGCGCTGGAGCGGAACTTCGCGCTGGCGTACTCCGGCAGCTGGCGCTCGTGATGGATGCCGAGCACGTTGTCCATGAGCTTGCGCGCGGCGCCGTTCTTGTTCAGCGCGTTCACGGTCTGCACCACCACCGGAATCGTCGCCAGCTTGCCCAGGGCGTCGGTGCTGGACAGCAGCTTGTCGCGGAAATTGGTTTCGCCCTTTCTGAACTTCACTGCCTTGGCGCGCAGCATCAGGTGCGGGAAATCCAGATTCCATTCGTGGGGCGGCACGTAGGGGCACTTGGTCATGTAGCACAGGTCGCACAGGTAGCACTGGTCGACCACCTTCCAGTAGTCCTCTTTCTTCACGCCGTCCACTTCCATGGTGGGCGACTCGTCCACCAGGTCGAACAGGGTGGGGAAGGACGTGCACAGGCTGATGCAGCGGCGGCAGCCGTGGCAGATGTCGTAGACGCGCTCCAGTTCGTGGAACAGCTTGTCCTCGTTGTAGAAGTCGGGGTTCTGCCAGTCGATGGGATGGCGGGTCGGGGCTTCCAGGCTGCCTTCGCGTACGGTCATGGACGGTCTTTCTGTTGGGGAATTGTGGCTACGGTTGGGGTGAGGACGGGGCCTCCCGCCCTCACCCCAACCCTCTCCCAGAGGGAGAGGGGGAAACGCCGCTGCTTAGCTGCCCAGGGCGTCCAGCGCCTTCTGGAAGCGGTTGGCGTGGGAGCGCTCGGCCTTGGCCAGGGTCTCGAACCAGTCGGCGATTTCGTCGAAGCCTTCGTCGCGGGCGGTCTTGGCCATCCCCGGGTACATGTCGGTGTACTCGTGGGTCTCGCCGGCGATGGAAGCCTTCAGGTTGTCGGCGGTGCCGCCGATGGGCAGGCCGGTGGCGGGGTCGCCGACGGCCTCCATGTATTCCAGGTGGCCGTGGGCGTGGCCGGTTTCGCCTTCGGCGGTGGAACGGAACACGGCGGCGACGTCGTTGTAGCCTTCCACGTCGGCCTTGGCTGCGAAGTACAGGTAGCGACGGTTGGCCTGGGACTCGCCAGCGAAGGCGGCCTTCAGGTTTTCGTGGGTTTTGGAACCTTTCAAGCTGCTCATGTTGCTCTCCTTGATCAAGATGTAAACATCATTCAACAGTTAGACTAATTCTAAACTGTGAACACACTATAGTTCCGGCTTGGGGCGAAGTCAAATGCCGGAACGTCGACGCTAGGGCTGCCGACCCTGCCGGCCTGGCTGGAACGGATAACAATCTCTTGTTTGTCAGTTACTTATGTGGCTTGTCGCCGATCAGGACGGCTTCCGGCACACGGCTGCGCACCGCCGAGGCGATGTCCAGGGTGATGCCCCGGCGCGTCCGTACCGAAATCCAGAGCAGGTTCAGGCGCAGATTCATGTTCGCGAACACCACCTCCTGAAACTGCACCAGGGCGCAGTGAATCTGGTCCAGCGTCGCCTGGATCTGATGCTGGGGCCGCTGCCGCAGTCCCGGGATCAGCATCATGAAATCGCCCAGCAGCTTGCCGTTTTCATCACGGGTGGGCACCACCTTCCACAGCGGCTCCCCCGGGTCCATGACCCGGACCCGTCCGGCGCCGCCACGCTTGAGCGCAGTCACGGCCGCGGCCTATTTCGCCAATTCCACTTCGATCTCGGCGAAGGTTTCGGCCTTGCGCGAAATCGGGATTTCCATGCCGATCTGGCGCGCGATCTGGGAGGAGGAAAAGATGCCGCGGACCCGCTCCCAGCCGCTGGCGTGCTCCCGCTCGACCACCAGGGCGTGTTGCCGGCCGCTGGCCTGCAGGGTCGCGATGATGTGGCCCACCCGGGCGGTCAGCACGTCCGCCAGGGTCAGCGCTTCCAGCTGGTCATGGGGCGTCATGATGTCGCGCACCCGCAGATCCTCCCGCGTCCCGCCGACGCGGTCGATCTGTTGCAAGGGCTTTTCCCCCAGCAGGTCGTAGCAGGTCACCAGCCCGAGCAGCGTGCTGTCGGCATCCACCACGAACAGCAGGCGCACGCCGCGGTGCATCATCGTGTTCTCGGCGACCCGCAGCGACGCCTCGGCGCCCACGGTCACCGGCGCGACGTGCCGCAGATCGGTCATGACCTCGATCGCCGGATCGCTGAGGCGGGTCTGGCGATAGTTTGCCCGGTCGGCGCGGGTGAGGCCGGCGCCGGCTTCCAGGGTGTGGCGCGGCAGGGGGTGGAAGTCGCTGAGCATGGGGCGGCCCTTTCTTCCCGGCTGGGAGAGGAAACACCCTTCAGAATAGACGAGCGGAGCGGATATGCCAGCACCGGCCCGACCGGGGAATTTTCCGATCAGGCCTGGGCTTTGGCGGGATGCGGGCGGCCGGCGTGGTCGCGCTGCAGATAGGGGGCGAGCTCGGTGAGCGCCAGCTGGTACACGTCGCGCTTGAACTCGATCACGCTCTCCAGGGGAATCCAGTACTCATGCCAGCGCCAGGCATCGAATTCCGGGTGCCCGCTGGCGCGCAGCGACACGTCGCAATCGCGGCCGATGAGGCGCAGCAGATACCAGATCTGCTTCTGGCCCTTGTAGGTGCTGCGCCATTCCTTGCGCACCCAGTGACTCGGCACATCGTAGCGCAGCCAGTTCTTGGTCCGTCCCAGGATGCGCACGTGCTGTGGCTGCAGGCCCACTTCCTCGTACAGCTCGCGGTACATCGCCTGTTCCGGCGACTCGCCACGCTTGATTCCGCCTTGCGGAAACTGCCAGGAATGTTCCTTGATTCGCTTGCCCCAGAAGACCTCGTTTTTGGCGTTGCACAGGATAATGCCGACGTTCGGGCGGTACCCGTCACGGTCGATCATTTCCAAATCCTCAAAAATCCATGTATTAGGCCGGATTGTTCCACATTTCACCGGCCAAATAAAGTTGGCCCTGCGCTGCGCAATCCGGCACAGTTGCGGTTTCAGACCGCGCTGCGCCGGAATCGTTCTGCCGCGAGGCTGCGCTTATGACAAATGGATCTTTGTTGGAAATCGATGGCGCCCACGGCGAGGGCGGCGGCCAGCTGCTGCGCACGGCGGTGGCGTTGTCGGTCATCACCGGCCGGCCGCTGCGTCTGGCCAACATCCGCGCCCGCCGCAGCCACCCGGGCCTCGCGCCCCAGCATCTGACGGCGGTGCGGGCGTTGGGCGAAGTGTGCGGGGCCGAGATCGAGGGCCTCGCCCTCCACTCCCTCCAGCTCAGCTTCCGCCCCGGACAGCTTCGCCCCGGCCACTATCACTTCGACGTGGGCACGGCGGGCAGCATCGCCCTCGTGCTGCAGGCGCTGCTGCCGGTGGCCATCTCCAGCGGCGAGGCGTTTTCCTTCCGCATTCACGGCGGCACCGACGTGCGCGGCGCGCCGCCCATGGACTACCTGCGGCACGTGCTCATCCCGCTGCTGGCAAGGATGGGGGCGCGGGTCGAACTGGAGATACTGCGTCGCGGCTACTACCCGCGCGGCGGCGGCGACGTGCGGGTGGAGGTGCCCCCGTGCCGGGCGCTGCAGCCGCTGCTGCTCGATGCCCAAGGCCCGCTGCGGGAGATCCGGGGCTACGCCCACGTGGCCAACCTGCCGGAGCATATCGCCTTGCGCATGGCGCAGGCTGCGCGCGAGGCCCTCGGGGCGGAGGCGCACATCACGCCGCTCGTCCTCGGCCCCGACGCGGCCATCGGCATGGGCGGCGGCATCCTGCTGGCGGCGCAATGCGCGCACACGCTGCTCGGCGCCT
>CAYUJV010000019.1:0-33598 GCA_964445085.1 uncultured Burkholderiales bacterium | reverse complement strand
TGCGATGCTCGCTGTACTCCCTTGTACAGGTGCGCTTCTCGGCGGCCAGCCGGGTTTGCTCGCTACCTTTTGCAGAGGTTCCCTGGAGGCGCGCCCTAAGGGGCCGGCGGTAGGCCGAGCAGGCTGCGCAGCTCCGCCCCGTGGCGCAGCGTGCACGCCGTGGCGGCCAGGGACGTTGCGTCGTCGATTGCGGTCGCGCCCACGGTGCGTGCGAGCCAGGGAATCATCACCGGGTCGACGGAAAAGCGCCGGTAGCCCAGGCCGAGCAGCAGCGGCAGCACGCCGGGCAGCTGCGCCAGCAGACCACAGACCAGAATTTCCTTGGCCCGCCCGCGGGCCTCGTCGGCCACCCCGCGCAGGAAGCGATAGAGCACCGGGGAATACGCATCGAGCAGATGGCGCAGGGCGGGCAGATCGCGATCGGCGGCGAACAGCGCCTGCATCAGGTCGTTGCAGCCCAGAGCGACGAAATCCGCCGTTTTCATCCAGCTCGCGACCGCCAGCGCGGCGGCGGGCGTTTCCAGCATGGCGCCTACCCGCAGCGGGTGGCGCAGCCGCGCCGCGATTGCGGCGCGGGTGTGCTCCAGTTCCTCGAGTCGCGTCAGATAGGGAATGAGCAGCTGCAGTTCGAAGCGCTCGGCGAGCGCGTCCAGCGCGTCGAGCTCGGCGTGGAGCACGCTGCGCACCGGCTCGGATTCGTACAGGCGGGCGCCTTGCAGACCGAGGACACCGGCGAGGCCGGGCAGCGCCTTGAGCCAGGGCGGGCGCTTGTCGGTGGCGATGTCGACCAGGCGGACGGTCACCCCGAGGGGTTGGGCGGCTTCGCACACCGCGCCCAGCTCGGTCCGAAAAAACGCCGCATCGGGCAGCGCCCCCGAGGCATGGAAGACATATTCAGAGCGCAGCAGGCCGATGGCCGCTGCCCCGCGCGCGACCGCGCTGCGGGCGTCTGCGGCATGGCTGATGCTGGCGCACAGCTCGACCGCGGTGCCGTCCCGCGTGCGCACCGGCCGGGCGGGCGGGGGTGCGGCCGGCTCGGCTTCGACGCGCCCGGGCAGTTCGGTGGAGATCATGCCCGACTGGCCGTCGAGGGCGATGGTCTCGCCGTAGGGCAGTTGCGCCGCAGCGGCGGCATCGAGCAGCACCATCGGCACCCCCAGGGCGCGCAGACGCAGCAGGGGATGCGAAAGCGGTGCGCCGTCGACGATGATCACGCCCAGCGGCGCCGGCCCGGCAAACGGCAGGTCGTCCTGGCGCAGCGTAATGATGCCCGCCGGCGCCTGGCCCGGGCCGCGCTGCAGGCACCCCTGGGCATGGCCGGGCAGGAAGGGCGTGCCCTGCAATCTGAACATGGTTCGATTCCCCGCGTCGGTCACAAGTCCCATTTCCAATCGTAGGCCATCATGCCGTGAGCCGAAGCGACTGGTGCAGTCCCAAGTGGGCGACAACGATGCCTTGCCTATCGTCTGCGAGCGCCGGCAGCCGAGGGGGGAACGCGGTCAGGGAACGGCCACGCCCTCGGCGTTGAGCATGTCCACCAGCGCAATCAGCGGCAGGCCGATCAGTGCATTCGGATCGTCGCCCTCGAAGCGCTCGATCAGCGCGATGCCCAGCCCCTCCGACTTGGCGCTGCCGGCGCAGTTGTAGGGCTGTTCCTTGTGCAGGTAGCGCTCGATCTGTGCCTCGGTGAGGTTGCGGAACTGCACGTTGATGGGCACCACCCGCGCCTGCATGCGGCCGGTCTTGCTGTTGTAGAGGCACAGCGCCGTGTGGAAGGTCATCTTGCGGCCGCTGGCCGCGGTGAGCTGCTTCTTCGCGTTGTCGAAGGTGTGCGGCTTGCCGAGCTGGGTGTCGCCCAGCATGGCCACCTGGTCCGAGCCGATGATCAGGGCATCGGGAAATTTGTCGGCCACGGCGCGGGCCTTGAGCTGAGCCAGACGCAGGGCGGTGTCCTGGGGCTTCTCGTTGGGCAGGGGCGTTTCGTCCACGTCGGGCGACATGACTTCGAACGGGAGGTGCAGTCGCGCCAGCAACTCGCGGCGATAGGGGGAGGAGGAGGCCAGGACCAGGGTTTGCATGGTGTTCTCGCGCAATGAAAAAGGGGCCAGGGTTTCACGCCCAGCCCCTCGCTGCCCGCGCTTTGATTACTCGGGCTGGATCTCGATCAACACCTCGTTCGGCTTCACCGCATCGCCCTTGGAGACGAAGATGTTGGTGACGGTGCCCGAGACCGGGGCCTGGATTTCGTTTTCCATCTTCATCGCTTCGATCACCAGCACCGGGTCGCCGGCCTTGACCTTCTTGCCGGTGTCCACCAGGACATCGACGATGGTGCCAGGCATGGCGGTGGTGACGTGGCCCTTGTGGGTGGGATGGGGACGGCCGGCATCCGGGCCGCCGGCGGCCTTCACTTTGGCCTTGGCGCGTTCGCCGCCGGCCGCGCCGGTGCCCACTTCCACCTCGCTCAGCGTCTCGATCACCACCTCTTCATTCACGCCGTCCACCAGCACGTAGTAAGGGCGGGGCTCTTCGCCCGGTGCGCCGCTGCCGGTGAGCTTGATGTGATAGGTCTCGCCGTGCAGCGTGACGTGGAATTCGTTGGGCGCGAAGCGCTTGCCGCCGGCCTGGGCCGCCTCCCTGGGCAGCAGGGGCTCGGGCTTGAGGCTGCCGGCCGCGCGCTCCTGGAAGAAGGTGCGCGCCAAGTCCGGGAACATGGCATAGGTCAGCACGTCTTCCTCGCTGCGGGCGAGGCCCTCGGCTTCCTGCTTCAGCTTGTCCAGCTCCGCTTCAAGCAGGTCGGCGGGACGGCATTCGATCAGCTGCGCATTGTTGATGGCCATGCGCCGCACCTGCTCGTTGATCGGGCCCGGTGCCTTGCCGTAATAGCCCTGCAAGTAATGCTTGACCTCGGTGGTGACGCTCTTGTAGCGCTCGCCGGTCAACACGTTGAGCACCGACTGCGTGCCGACGATCTGGGAGGTGGGCGTGACCAGCGGCGGGAAGCCCAGATCCTCGCGCACCCGCGGAATCTCGGCCAGCACCTCGTCCATGCGGTCGAGCGCGCCCTGTTCCTTGAGCTGGTTGGAGAGATTGGAGATCATGCCGCCCGGAACCTGGTTCACCAGCACGCGGGTGTCGACGCCGGTGAAGGCGCTCTCGAACTGCCAGTACTTCTTGCGCACCTCGCGGAAGTAGGCGGCGATCTCCTGCAGCAGGGGCAGGCTGAGGCCGGTGTCGTATTCGGTGCCGGCGAGCGCCGCGACGATGCTCTCGGTGGTGGAGTGGCTGGCGCCCTCGGAGAAGGCGGACAGGCAGGTGTCCAGCAGCAGCGCGCCGTTCTCGACCGCCTTCAGGTGGCACATGCTCGACAGGCCGGAGGTCGCATGGCTGTGGAGATGGACCGGCACCTTCACGGTGGCAGTGAGCTGCTTCACCAGATCGGCCGTGGTGTAGGGGGTGAGCAGGCCGGCCATGTCCTTGATGGCGATGGTGTCGCAGCCCATGGCCTCCAGCTCCTTGCCCATGGCCACGAAGTGCGGGACGTTGTGCACCGGGCTGGTGGTGTAGCAGATGGTGCCCTCGGCGTGCTTGCCGGCCTTCTTCACCGCCTCGATGGAGACGCGCATGTTGCGCAGGTCGTTCATGGCGTCGAACATGCGGAACACGTCCACGCCGTTGTCCGCGCACTTCTGCACGAAGGCGCGCACCACGTCATCGGAATAATGGCGGTAGCCGAGCAGGTTCTGGCCCCGCAGCAGCATCTGGATGCGGGAGTTGGGCAGGGCGCGGCGCAGGGCCTTCAGGCGCTGCCACGGATCTTCCTTCAGGAAGCGCACGCAGGTGTCGAACGTCGCACCGCCCCAGGCCTCCAGGGACCAGAAGCCGGCATTGTCCAGCTTGCCGCAGACGGGCAGCATGTCTTCGGTGCGCATGCGGGTTGCGATCAGCGACTGGTGGCCGTCGCGCAATACGAGTTCGGTGATCTGGATTTTCGGCATGCCGTATTACCTGTTCTATAAGCCTTCATGGGCCGCGATTGCGCTGGCGATGGCGGCAGCCAGCAACTCCTTCGGCCGGGGCACCTGATAGTTGATCAGCTCCGGATGCTTCTCCACGAAGCTGGTGTCGAACTTCCCGCTGCGGAAATCCGGATCCAGCAGGATCTGCTGGTAGTAGGGGATGGTGGTCTTGACGCCGTAGACCACCATGTCGCTCAGCGCGCGACGTCCGCGCTCGATCACCCCCGGCCAGGTGAGATTCCACACCGTGAGCTTGGCGCACATGGAGTCGTAGTAGGGCGGGATGACGTAGCCGGTGTACATGGCGGCGTCGGTGCGCACGCCCGGGCCGCCCGGGGCATAGTAGCGCGTCACGCGGCCGAAGCTGGGCAGGAAGTCGTTCTTCGGGTCTTCCGCGTTGATGCGGAATTCCATGGCATAGCCGCGGTAGGCGATGTCCGACTGCTTGTACTGGAGCGGGAGGCCGCTGGCGATGCGGATCTGCTCCTGCACGATGTCCACGCCGGTGATGGTCTCGGTCACCGTGTGCTCGACCTGCAGCCGGGTGTTCATTTCAATGAAGTAGAACTGGTTGTCGGAGTCGAGCAGGAACTCGATGGTGCCGGCATTGACGTAGCCCACCGCCTTGGCCGCCTGGGCGCCGAGCTTGCCGATGTAGTTGCGCTGCAGCTCGGTGAGCTGGGGCGAGGGCGCGATTTCGATCAGCTTCTGGTTGCGGCGCTGGATGGAGCAGTCGCGCTCGAACAGGTGGATGACGTTGCCGAAGTTGTCCCCCAGCACCTGCACTTCGATGTGGCGCGGATTGACCACGGCCTTTTCCAGGAACACCTCGGGCTTGCCGAAGGCCTTGCTTGCCTCGGACACCACCCGGTCGTAGTTCTTCTTCAGCTCGTCCTCGCTGTTGCAGCGCCGGATGCCGCGCCCGCCGCCACCGTTGGTGGCCTTGAGCATGACCGGATAGCCGATTTTCCTGGCCAGGGCGACGGCTTCGTCCACGGATTCCAGGTTGTGGTCGGAACCGGGCACCACCGGGATGCCGGCCTTGATCATGGCCTGGCGCGCCGCGATCTTGTCGCCCATCTGGCGGATGACCTGGGCCGAGGGGCCGATGAACTTGATCCCGCGCCGGGCGCAGATTTCGGCCAGCTGGGGGTTTTCCGAGAGGAAGCCGTAGCCCGGATGGAGCGCATCGCAGCCGGAGGCGACGGCCAGATTTACGATGTTATGGGCGTTCAGATAGCCCAGGACGGGGTCCGAGCCGATGTTGTAGGCCTCGTCGGCCTTCTTCACGTGCAGCGCGTGGCGGTCGGCATCGCTGTAGATCGCGACCGACTTGATGCCCATCTCGGAGCAGGCGCGCACGATGCGCACGGCGATCTCGCCCCGGTTGGCAACCAGTATTTTCTTGATCACGCGCGTATTTCCGCTTTGACAGCCAAAGTCGGCGATTGTATCATGCGCGCCTTATGTCTGAACAGGTTACGGTCGATAGCCTAGAGTTTGCGCGAAGCGGAAACCAGCTTCGCGGGCGCTTCGGGATCGCCGCCCTGGACCGGTTGCAGGACCGGCTTTCATCCACCGATGGGGCCGTCGAGTATGAGCTGACCGGCTACACGGACGAGAGAGGCAAGCCCAGCTTGCATTGCCGAGTGCGCGGCGCGCTGAACCTGATTTGCCAGCGTTGCCTGCAGCCGATGGCGTGGAAGGTCGATCTCGATTCGGACCTGGTGCTCGCCACGAGCGAGGCCGAACTGGCCGAAGACGAGGACGATCCGGAAGCGCCCGACCGGCTGCTCGCGCAGAAGGATATGAAAGTGCAGGACCTGGTCGAAGACGAGATCCTGCTGGGGCTGCCCCTGGCGCCCCGACATCCGGAAGGGCAGTGCCGGCCTTCGATCGCCGCGGAGGCTTCGCAGGAGGACGGGGAAACGGCGAGTCCGTTCGCCGCGCTGGCGCAGCTCAAGCCGGGCAAGCGTTGATGGTTTTTTAGATTAAGGAGTATTTCCATGGCTGTTCAACAGAATAAGAAGTCGCCGTCGAAGCGTGGCATGCACCGCTCGCACGACTTTCTGACCAATCCGCCGCTCGCGGTGGAGCCGGCAACCGGCGAAGTGCATCTGCGCCACCACATCAGCCCCAGCGGCTACTATCGCGGCAAGAAGGTTCTTCGCACCAAAGGCGAATGAGGCATCGGGCGCAGCGTGCGCCTGATGCTCGTTTTCCCTGATGGATATCACAGTCGCAATCGATGCCATGGGCGGCGATCACGGCCCCCATGTCACGGTTCCCGCGGCACTCGCGGTGCTTGACCGCGATCCCGAAGTCAACATCGTTCTCGTGGGCCTGCACGACGCGCTGGAGGCGGAGCTTCGCCAGCGCAAGCGCAGTGTCGGTCCGCGCCTGCGCATTCAGCATGCCTCGGAAGTGGTGACCATGGACGATCCGCCGGCGCTGGCCATGCGCAGCAAGAAGGATTCCTCCATGCGCGTCGCCATCGACCTGGTCAAGAGCGGCGCGGCCCAGGCGGCGGTGAGCGCCGGCAACACCGGCGCCCTGATGGCGATCTCCCGCTTCGTGCTCAAGACCCTGCCCGGCATCGAGCGGCCGGCGATCTGCACCGTGCTGCCCTCGCGCAAGGGGCGGGTCTACATGCTGGATCTCGGGGCCAATGTCGACTGCAGCGCGGAGCACCTGCGCCAGTTCGCGGTCATGGGCGCGATGCTGGCCTCGGCGGTGGAGGAGAAGCCGAACCCGAGCGTCGGCCTGCTCAACATCGGTTCCGAGGTGATCAAGGGCAACGACGTGGTGAAGGAAGCGGGCGAGCTGCTGCGCGACAGCCATCTGAATTTCCACGGCAACGTGGAGGGCGACGACATCTACAAGGGCACCACCGACGTCGTCGTCTGCGACGGCTTTGTCGGCAACGTGGCGCTCAAGACCACCGAGGGGCTGGCGCAGATGCTGGGCGACATGCTCAAGGAAGAATTCAGGCGCACCCCGCTGACCAAGCTGATGGGGCTGCTGGCCCTGCCGGTGCTCAGGCATTTCAAGAAGCGGGTCGATCCGCGCCGCTACAATGGCGCGACGCTGCTGGGCCTGCGCGGGATCGTCATCAAGAGCCACGGCGGCGCGGACAGCTTCGCCTTTCAGTTCGCCATCGAACGCGCGATTTCCGAGGCCCGCCACGGCGTGCTGCGCCGCATCAACGAGCAGATGGCGCTGATCCATCCGCAGCCCGAACAGGAACCTGTCCAATAATGATCCACGCCCGCATCGTCGGCACCGGCAGCTATCTGCCCGAGAAAATCCTCACCAACGCCGACTTCGAGAAGATGGTCGAGACTTCCGATCAGTGGATCGTGGAGCGCACTGGCATCCGCGAGCGGCATATCGCGGCGGACGGCGAGTACACCAGCGATCTCGCGGTCGCCGCGGCGCGCCGGGCGCTGGAGGCGGCGGGCGTGCCCCCCGCCAGCGTCGACCTGCTGATCGTCGCCACCACCACGCCGGACCGGATTTTCCCCAGCACCGCCTGCATCGTGCAGGCCAAGCTCGGCATCGCCAATTCCTCGCCCGCCTTCGACATGCAGGCGGTGTGCAGCGGCTTCGTGTTCGCTCTGGCCACGGCCAACAACTTCATCCGCGCCGGCCAGGCGCGCACCGCACTGGTGATCGGGGCGGAGACCCTGTCGCGCATCACCGATTACACCGACCGCACCAACTGCATCCTGTGGGGTGACGGCGCCGGCGCGGTGGTGCTGGCGGCCAGCGACGAGCCCGGCATCGTCTCCACCCACATCCACGCGGATGGCCGCCATCAGGACCTGCTCTACGTCGATGGCGGACCCTCGATGGGCAAGGCCCCGGGGGCGGAAACGGGCCCCTACATGCGCATGGCGGGCAACGCCGTGTTCAAGGTCGCGGTCAACACCCTGGACGCCATCGTCGACGAAACCCTGGCTGCCAACGGCCTGCAGAAGAGCGACATCCACTGGCTGGTGCCGCACCAGGCCAACATCCGCATCATCCAGGCCACCGCCAAGAAGCTCGGCATGAGCATGGACAACGTCGTGCTGACCGTGGACCGGCACGGCAATACCTCCGCCGCCTCGATCCCGCTCGCCCTCGACACCGCCGTGCGCGATGGTCGGATAAAGCGGGGCGAGACCATCCTGATGGAAGCCTTCGGTGGCGGCTTCACCTGGGGCTCGGCCTTGGTGAGATTCTGAGCTGGTAGCTCGTAGCTGGTGGCGGTAAGGCCGCGCGCAGCGCGCCAAACGAAAGCTACAGGCTACCCCCTACAAGCTACAAGCGCTTTCAAGGAGCTTTCAATTGAAATTCGCATTTCTCTTTCCTGGCCAGGGTTCCCAATCGGTGGGCATGATGGCCGGCTTCGCCGACCACCCGGTCGTGCGCGACACCTTTGTCGAGGCGTCCGACATCCTCAAGCAGGATCTGTGGGCGCTCGTGAGCGATGGTCCCGCCGACGACCTGAACAAGACCGTGAACACCCAACCGGCCATGCTCGCCGCGGGGGTTGCCGTCTACCGCGCCTGGCTGAAGGCGGGCGGGAGCCCGCCGGCGGTGATGGCCGGCCACAGCCTGGGCGAGTACAGCGCGCTGACCGCGGCCGGCGCCCTGCGCTTCGCCGATGCCTTGCCCCTGGTGCGTTTCCGCGCCCAGGCCATGCAGGATGCCGTGGCCGAAGGGGTGGGCGCCATGGCCGCCGTCCTCGGCCTGGAAGACGACGCCGTGCGTGCCGTGTGCGCGGAGGGCGCCCAGGGCGAGGTGCTGGAAGCCGTCAATTTCAATTCGCCGGGCCAGGTGGTCATCGCCGGTCACAAGGGGGCGGTGGAGCGCGGCATCGAGCTGGCCAAGGCGAAGGGCGCGAAGCGCGCCGTGCCGCTGCCGGTTTCGGTCCCGTCCCATTGCGCCTTGATGAAGCCCGCCGGCGAGGCGCTGGCCCGCTACCTGGAATCGGTGACGATCGAGGCGCCGGCGATTCCGGTGCTGCAGAACGCCGACGTGGCCAGCTTTGCCGGCGCCGCCGAGATCAAGGCTGCCCTGGTGCGCCAGCTCTACAGCCCCGTGCGCTGGGTGGAGACCGTCCAGCAGATGGCCCGGGAAGGGGTGGTCCAGGCCGCCGAGTGCGGGCCGGGCAAGGTGCTGGCGGGCCTCAACAAGCGGATCGCCGCCGACATGAAGTGCGTCGCGCTGACCGACAGCGCCGCGATTGCGGCAGCAATAACTGAATTAAAATAGTTATCTACAGTATATAGTTAATCTAAATTATAAGGTTGGGAGAAGCCATGCTTGAAGGACAAGTCGCCCTCGTGACCGGCGCCAGCCGGGGAATCGGCCAAGCCTGCGCCCTGGAGTTGGGCAAGATGGGGGCCACCGTCATCGGCACCGCCACCAGCCAGGGCGGCGCCGACGCCATCAGCCAGTACCTGGCCCAGGCCGGCGTGAAGGGCAAGGGCTTCGCCCTGAACGTGACCGACGCCGCCGCCATCGAGCAGGTGCTCGGCGCGACCCGCGGCGAGTTCGGGGAAGTGGCCATCCTGGTCAACAACGCTGGGATCACCCGCGACAACCTGCTGATGCGCATGAAGGAAGAGGAGTGGGACGAGATCATGGACACCAATCTCAAGTCGGTCTTCCGCCTGTCCCAGGCCGTGCTCCGTCCCATGACCAAGGCCCGTTCCGGCCGGATCATCAGCATCGCCTCGGTGGTGGGTGCCATGGGCAATGCCGGGCAAACCAACTACGCGGCGGCCAAGGCCGGCATCATGGGCTTCACCAAGTCCCTGGCGCGGGAAGTGGGCTCCCGCAACATCACCGTCAACTGCGTCGCGCCCGGCTTCATCGACACCGACATGACGCGGGCGCTGCCCGACGCGCAGCGCCAGGCGCTGATGGAGCACATCCCCCTCGGCCGCCTCGGCGCGGTCGAGGACATTGCCGCGGCAGTGGGCTTTTTGGCCTCGCCCAAGGCCGCCTACATCACCGGCGTGACGCTCCATGTCAACGGCGGTATGTACATGAGTTAATTAGCAATTTCGCCTTCCCGCGCGGTTTGGCCGAGGCAGTGAATTCTGGTACAATGCGTGGGTTTTTCTGACAGACCACAAGAAAGTTAGGAGTATTTAGAGATGGAAAACATCGAACAGCGCGTCAAAAAGATCGTCGCCGAGCAACTGGGCGTGAACGAGGCGGAAGTGAAGAACGAGTCTTCCTTTGTGGACGATCTGGGCGCCGATTCTCTGGACACCGTCGAGCTGGTCATGGCGCTGGAAGAAGAATTCGACTGCGAAATCCCGGACGAGGAAGCCGAGAAGATCACCAACGTCCAGCAAGCCACCGACTACATCAACGCCCACCTCAAGAAGTAAGCCGTTTTCCCTGAACACCCGGAGTCAATTTGTCCAGACGCAGAGTAGTCGTCACGGGCCTGGGTATCGTGTCCCCGGTGGGCAACACCGTGGACGAGGCCTGGGCCAACATCCTGGCGGGGAAATCCGGCATCACCCGCATCACCAAGTTCGACGCCTCGGCCTTCGCCTCGCAGATTGCGGGGGAGGTCAAGGGCTTCGACGTGAGCCAGTACCTGTCCGCAAAGGAAGCGCGGCGGATGGATGTCTTCATCCACTACGGTCTGGCGGCGAGCATCCAGGCGCTGCGGGACGCGGGCATCGAGCCCAAGCCGGCGGACGCCGAACGCTTCGGCGTGATCGTGGGCTCGGGCATCGGCGGCCTGCCGATGATCGAGGACACCCACAACGAATACCTGGCCAGCGGCCCGCGGCGGATCTCGCCGTTCTTCATCCCCGGCACCATCATCAACATGATCTCGGGCAACCTGTCCATCATGTATGGGTTCCAGGGCCCGAACCTGGCCATCGTCACCGCCTGCACCACCGCCACCCACTGCGTGGGCGAGGCGGCGCGGCTCATCCAGTATGGCGATGCCGACGTGATGATCGCCGGCGGCGCCGAAGCCACCGTGTGCCCCCTGGCCATCGGCGGGTTCTCCTCGGCTAAGGCGCTGTCCACCCGCAATGACGATCCGGCGACGGCGAGCCGCCCTTGGGACACCGGGCGCGACGGCTTCGTGCTCGGCGAGGGCGCGGGCGTGCTGGTGCTGGAGGAATACGAGCGGGCCCGCGCGCGCGGCGCCAAGATCTACTGCGAGGTCGCCGGCTTCGGCATGGGCGCGGATGCCTACCATATGACCGCCCCTTGCGAGGACGGCGCGGGCGCGGCGCGCTGCATGAACAACGCGCTGAAGAACGCCGGGGTCAGCCCGGATCAGGTCGACTACATCAACGCCCATGGCACCTCCACGCCGCTGGGCGACGTGGCGGAAACCAAGGCGGTGAAGGTGGCCCTGGGCGATCATGCGAAGAAGGTCGTGGTCAGCTCCACCAAGTCCATGACCGGTCACCTGCTGGGTGCGGCGGGGGGGGTGGAGGCGGTGTTCTCGGCCCTGGCCGTGCGCGACCAAGTCGCGCCGCCGACCATCAACATCTTTGAGCAGGATCCGGAATGCGATCTCGACTACGCGCCCAATGCCGCGCGCAAGATGAAGATCGATGTGGCGCTGTCCAATTCCTTCGGGTTCGGCGGCACCAACGGCACGTTGGTTTTCCGCAAAGTCTAAGCTCCGCGCCGGAGGGTGAACCGGCATGATGCAGGTCGCCCTCCCGGCCGTTCCCGACCTTCTCGCGCTCCACGCGCGGCACCCGGATCGCTATCCCTATCTGCTGCAGACCGCCGGCGCCGACGCCGGCTGGGACATCCTGTTCGCGTGCCCGCAGCGCATCCGGCGCTTTGCCCTGGGGCAGCCCGGCTTCTTCGACGCCCTGGCCGAGGAATGGGCCGCCGCGAAGCAGCCCGGGCCGGCCCAGGCCGTTCCCTTCAGCGGCGGCTGGTTCCTCTACCTGGGCTACGAACTGCTGCAGGAAATCGAGGCGAGCGTTGTGCCGCGCGCGGAAGCGGCCACTTTCCCGCTGGCGGTGCTGGCGCGGGTCCCGGCCGCGATCCTGGTGGACCGGCGGCGGGACCAGGCCATGCTGATGGCGGAGGAGGGCGCCGCCGCCTGCCTCGATGCCATGCGGGCGGATATTGCCGCGACGACCGGCTGGTCTGCCCGCGCGCCGCGGGTCGAGGCGGTGAAGGAGGACCCGCCGGAACGCTATCTGGCGGCGGTGGCCCGCATCGCGCACTACATTCGCGAGGGGGACGTGTTCCAAGTCAACCTGGCCCGGCGCTGGCAGGCGCGCCTGGCGCAGCCGCTGGCGCCTTCGGATCTGCATCACGCCCTGACGCGCCACAACCCCGCGCCCTTTGGCGGGGTCGCCGACTTCGGCGACTGCAGCATCGTCAGCTCCTCGCCCGAGCGTCTGGTGCGGGTGCGGGACGGGGTGATCGACACCCGCCCCATCGCCGGCACCCGTGCCCGCGCGGCCGATCCGGAGGTCGATGCGCGCCAGCGTGCCGAACTGCTGGCGACCGCGAAGGAGCGGGCGGAGCACATCATGCTGGTGGATCTCGAGCGCAACGACCTGGGCCGCGTGTGCGAGCCGGGCAGCGTCCACGTGCCGGCGCTGCTGGAGTTGACCAGTTACGCCCATGTGCACCATCTCGAATCCACGGTGCGCGGCCGGCTGCGGGCGGACGCCGACCCGGTCGCAATCCTGCGCGCGCTGTTTCCCGGGGGCACCATCACCGGCTGTCCCAAGGTGCGCTGCATGCAGATCATCCGCGAGCTGGAGTCCTGGCCACGCCTGGCGTACACCGGCAGCATGGGCTACCTGAACCGCGACGGCAGCCTGGATCTGAACATCCTGATCCGCAGCTTCATGCTCGAAGCCGGCAAGCTCACGTTCTGGGCCGGTGCCGGCATCGTCGCTGATTCCATGCCGGAGGCGGAACTCGACGAGACCCGCGCGAAGGCCAAGGGCCTCCTGCGCGCGCTCGGGACCGCGTAGCGCGGATGCTCGACAAATGGGGCCAACTGCCGGAAACTCGCGTCTGAAAGCGGGCGCAGACAGAAAAAAACAATCATGATCATCGTCAATGGTTCAGTCGCCGACACCATCCCGGTCATGGACCGCGGGCTCATGTATGGGGATGGCGTGTTCCGTACCATGCGCGTGGAAGGCGGCAGGATCGATTCCTGGCAGCGCCAGTACGACAAGCTCGCCGCTGACTGCAGCGCCCTGGACATCCTCTGTCCGGCACGCGCCGTGCTCGAGCGGGAAGTTCGCAGCGCGACCCGGCACGAGCCCGACTGCGTGCTGAAGATCATCGTTTCGCGGGGCGAGGGCGGGCGCGGCTACGGCGTGCCGTCGTCCGTCAACCCGAGCCGGGTCATCGTGACCGCGCCGCTGCCCGAGTATCCGGCCCGCTACTGGGAGGAGGGCGTCCAGCTGCACGTATGCGACATCCGCCTCTGCCATCAGCCGCGCCTGGCGGGCATCAAGCATCTCAACCGCCTCGAGAACGTGCTGGCGCGGATGGAGTGGGCGGATCCAGACACCCCGGAGGGGCTCCTGCTCGATTCCGATGGCAACGTGATCGAAGGCACCATGTCGAATGTTTTCATGCGCAAGGAAAACCGGCTGCTCACCCCCGACCTCAGCCAGTGCGGCGTCGCCGGACTGCAGCGCGACCGCATCCTGGAACTGGCGCCGGCGCTGGGGCTGAGCGTGGTGGTGGGAGAGATTTCGCTGCGCACCCTGTTCGATGCGGACGAGGTGCTGGTGTGCAACAGCGTGATCGGCGTCTGGCCGGTACGGGCGATCGGACCGCACACCTGGCTGCCGGGGGAACTCGTGCCGGCCGTCCGGCGCGGGCTGGAGGCGGCGCTTGCTTAAGCGGCTGGTGCTGCTGGCCGCGCTTGCGGCGTGCATCGCGGCGGGCTGGCTCGGGTACTTCTCCCGCTCCACGCTCGTGCTGCCGCAGACGCCATTCTCGTTCGAGGTGAAACCGGGCACGAGCCTGAAAGGGGTTTCGCGCCAGCTGGCCCAGGCGGGCCTGCTCAAGGAACCGTGGAGCTTCACCGCGCTCGCCCGCGTGCTCGGCAAGGCGAGCCAGCTCAAGGCCGGCATTTATCTGGTGGAGAAGAACCTCAGCCCGCTCGAATTGCTGCGCATGATCAGCAAGGGCGAGGTGCAGCAGAACGAGATCCGCTTCATCGAGGGCTGGAATTTCCGGCAGGTGCGGCAGGCCCTCGACGACAATCCCGCGCTGACCCATGAGACCACGGGCCTCTCGGACGCGGAACTGCTCCAGCGCCTGGGCGTGCCGGAGAGCCAACCGGAAGGCCTGTTCTTCCCCGACACCTACTATTTCAGCGGCGGCATCAGCGACGTGGCGATCCTGCGCCGCGCCTATGCCGTGATGCAGGACCATCTCGCACGGGCATGGGAGACCCGCGCCAGCAACCTGCCCTACGCGACACCCTACCAGGCGCTGATCATGGCCTCCATCGTCGAGAAGGAAACCGGCGCCCCGACGGAGCGGCCGCTGATCGCCGGGGTGTTCATCAACCGCCTGCGCATCGGCATGCGCCTGCAGACCGATCCCACGGTGATCTACGGGCTGGGCGAACGCTTCGACGGCAACCTGCACAAGCAGGACCTGCTGACCGACACCCCCTACAACACCTACACCCGCGCCGGCCTGCCGCCGACGCCCATTGCCATGCCGGGGCTGGACGCGATCCGTGCGGCGCTCCAGCCGGCAAGCACGAAGGCCCTGTATTTCGTGAGCAAGGGCAACGGGACGCACTACTTCTCCGCGACGCTCGACGAGCACAACCGGGCCGTGGCACGCTATCAGAAGTGAACACGAGGCAGGCATGACGGGAAAATTCATCACCCTGGAAGGCATCGACGGCGCGGGCAAGAGCACCCATCTGCACTGGCTCGCCGATTGGCTGCGCGCGCAGGGGCGCCAGGTGGTCGTGACCCGCGAGCCCGGCGGCACGCCGCTGGGGGAGATGCTGCGCGACATGCTGCTGGGCCAGCACATGCACATCGAAACCGAGACGCTCCTGATGTTCGCCGCCCGGCGCGAGCATATCGACAAGGTCATCGTGCCCGCCATCGAGAAGGGCCACTGGGTGATCTCCGACCGCTTCACCGATGCCACCTTCGCCTACCAGGGGGGCGGCCGCGGCATCCCCCTCGAGAAGCTGGAGCTGCTGGAGCAGTGGGTGCAGAACGGGTTGCAGCCGCATCTCACCCTCCTGTTCGATGTGCCGCTGGAAGTGAGCCGCGCCCGCCTCGCGCTCAATCCCGCGCTCGACCGCTTCGAGCAGGAAAAGCAGGATTTCTTCGAGCGCGTGCGGAGCGCCTATCTGGCGCGCGCCCGGGCGTTCCCCGAGCGGATCCGGGTGGTCGATTCCACCCGTGCCATCGTCGACATTCGCGCCGAGCTTCAATCCGTGCTGCAGGGGCTTGCCTGATGGCGCCGTATCCCTGGCAGGGCGAACTGTGGCGGCGCCTGAGCGCAGATCGCGCGCGGCTGCCGCACGCCCTGCTGCTGCATGGCCGCCGCGGCACCGGCAAGCGCGGCTTCGCCGTGGCCTTCGCGCGCCTGCTGCTGTGCCAAGCGCCGACGGCCGCCGGCGCCTGCGGCCAGTGCACCGCCTGCCATCTGTTCGAGGTCGGCACCCATCCGGACTACCGGCAGATCGAGCCGCTGGAGGGCGGGGAAGGGGAGGAGGGCGGACGCAGCGCGGGGCGCAGCATCGCCATCGCCCAGGTGCGCGAACTCGAGGATTTCGTCGCGCTGTCGACCCATCACCGCGGCCCGCGGGTGATCCTCGTTCACCCGGCGGAAGCCATGAACGCGGCCGCCGCCAACGCCGTGCTCAAGACTCTGGAGGAACCGACCGAAAATACGGTATTCCTGCTGGTGAGCCACCAGCCGCAGCTGCTGCTGCCCACGGTGCGCAGCCGCTGCCGCCAGATCGCGATGCCGATGCCGGACGCGGCCGAGGCGGGCGCCTGGCTGGCAAGCCAGAAGGTCGCCCAGGCCGAGCTCTGCCTCGCCCTGGCCGGCGGCGCGCCGCTGGAAGCCCTGCGCTATGCCGACAGCGACTATCTCGCGGCGCGCCGGGCGTTCCTGGCCGCGCTCAGCGACCCGAAACGGCTCGACTGGCTGAAGCTGGCCGAGCATGGCGCGCGTCAGGATCTGGCAAGCCAGATCGACTGGCTGCAGAAGTGGCTGCACGACTTGATCGCGCTGCGGCTGGCCGGGGCCGTCCGCTACAACCCGGACTTCGGCGCGCGCTTGCAGGAACTGGGTGAACGGGTTAACGTAACCGCGCTGCTGCGCTTTGGCCGCGAACTGAGCGGCGTGCGGCGGCATGTGCAGCATCCATTGAACGCGCAACTCCTGCTGGAGAGCGTGTTCTCAAGCTACAAAGAGGCGTTGGACGCACACCATGGCTGATCTGCAAAACAAACCGGCCGCCCCAGGCGGAGCGAGGCCCGGGGTGCTCTCCCTGAGCATCAAGGAAAAGTCGGCGCTGTACGCCGCGTACATGCCCTACCTCAAGCACGGCGGGATTTTCATTCCGACCACCAAGCAGTACAAGCTGGGGGACGAGGTGTTCATGCTGCTCACCCTGATGAACGATCCGAGCAAGATCCCGGTCGCCGGGCGGGTGGTGTGGATCACGCCGGGGGGGGCGCAGGGCGGCAAGACCCAGGGCATCGGCGTGGAGTTCGCCGCCAACGAGAGCGGCACCGCCGCCCGCAACAAGATCGAAGGGCTGTTGGGCGGCACGCTCAAGTCCACCCGGCCCACCCACACCATGTAGCCCCGGCGGAGCCCGTCTCCGCCCCTCCGGGCCCTGCTGGCCCAGTCTCGACTTTCCTCCATGTTCATCGATTCCCATTGCCATCTCGACTTCCCGGACCTCGCGCCGAAGACCGACGAACTGCTCGCCAACATGGCGGCCAACCAGGTGACCCACGCCCTGTGCGTTTCGGTCGACCTGCCGGATTTTCCCCAGGTGTTGGTCCTGGCGGAGCGGCATCCGAACCTGTTTGCCTCGGTCGGCGTGCACCCGGACTACCCGGACACGCCGGAGCCCTCGGTGGACGAGCTCGTGCGCCTGGCGCAGCACCCGCGGGTGGTGGCGATCGGGGAGACCGGGCTGGACTATTTCCGCCTCAAGGGTGAGCTGGAATGGCAGCGCCAGCGTTTCCGCACGCACATCCGGGCGGCGCGGGAGAGTGGGAAGCCGCTCATCATTCACACGCGGGAAGCGGTCGAGGACACCCTGCGCCTGATGCGGGAAGAGGGCGCCGGGGAAATCGGCGGCGTCATGCACTGCTTCACTGAGAACTGGGAGGTGGCGGAAGCGGCAATGGAGCTCGGTTTCTATATCTCCTTCTCGGGCATCGTCACGTTCAAGAGCGCGGGCGAGCTGAAAGAGGTGGCGCGACGCGTGCCGCTCGATCGCATGTTGATCGAGACCGACTCGCCCTACCTCGCGCCGGTGCCCTTTCGCGGCAAGACCAACCAGCCCGCCTTCGTGAAGCACGTGGCGGAGGAAATCGCCCGCCTGAGGGGGCTGGAGGTCGCCGAGGTGGGCCGCGCGACATCTCGAAACTTTTTCAAGTTATTCACGCATGCCATTGAATAAAGAGACTAAGCGCCTGATGCATCCTTGTCGCATCGCGCTGTTCGCGGCGGTTCTGGGGCTGCATCTGGGCGCCGCCCGGGCGGGCGACATTCGCGACGACATCGTCCAGGCGATCAAGATCGACAACGACCGCGAGGTGGTGGCGCAGATTGCCCGGGGCGCCGAGGTGAACATGAGCGACGCCGACGGCAACACGCTGCTCATGCTCGCCGCGCGGGAAGGCAGCCCGCGTTCGGCAGAGATTCTGCTTCAGGCCGGTGCCAAGGTGAACCTGGTCAATGCCTATGGCGACACGGCGTTGCTCCTGGCGGCCTATGGCGGACAGGAACGCATCGCCCGCGCCTTGCTCGACCACGGCGCCAGCGTTGGACCGAACCGGCTGGGCTGGACGCCGCTCATGTATGCATCTTTCGGCGGGCACGAGAAGCTGGTGGAGATGCTGCTGGGCGCGGGGTCCCAGGTCAATGCCGCCACGGCGGCGGGCATGACCGCGCTGATGGTGGCGGCGATGAACGGCCACGAATCCATCGTGCGCAGCCTGCTGCGCGCCGGCGCCGACCCCGGCATGAAAAACCGCGCTGGTCTCAGCGCGCGGGATCTGGCCCTGGAGCACCGGAACACGGACATCGCCGACATTCTGGAAGCAGCGGAACACAAAGGGCCGGCGCGCTGAACGCCCCCCGCGCCCGAACCCGACGCTGCGCATAATGTATATTATGTCAACTGACACCTCCGAGAAAACAGGCCGTGCTGGCGGCCTGTTCTCCCTACCGGCTAACGTGCGCTGAAGCGCTGCACGGCTGCCGTCAGATTTGCCCCCATCGCTTCCAGCGACTGGGCCAGCGCGAAGGCTTGGTTTACCGCCTGAGCGCTGCTTTCCGCCATGCGCGCGATGCGCTCGATCTCGTGGCCCAGTTCGACGCTGGCCTGGGCCTGCTGCTCGGCGGCCTGGCTGATGCTGTCGATGCCGCTGGTCGCATGGGTCACCGAAATGTTCGATTCGGCCATCAGTTCGGCGAAGGACTCCATCGATTCCTGCATCATCGACAGGTGCTCCAGGCCGGCCTGGATCGACGCTTCGACGTTGCTCGACTGCTGAGCGATGGACTGGGTCACCAGGTCGATTTCCCGGGCGGAGGCGCCGGACTTTTCGGCGAGCTTGCGCACCTCGTCGGCAACCACGGCGAAGCCGCGACCCTGTTCGCCGGCGCGGGCCGCCTCGATGGCGGCGTTCAGGGCCAGCAGGTTGGTCTGATCGGCAATTTCCTTCACCTGCTGCGTCATTTGGGTGATGTGGCGCGCGCTGGCAACGAACTCGCTCACCGCCTGGGCCATGGCGCGTACGAGCTGCTCGATCTGGTCGATCTGGCCGACGACGCTGACGATGCCCTCGTTTCCGCGCCGCGTCGTGTCCAGGCTGGCGTGGGCATCGTCCCGCACGCGCCGGGTCGTGTCGGCGACCGAGCCAACGCTGGCGGTCAGTTCTTCCACCGCGGCGGCGCTGGCCTGGGCGGCGTCGGCCTGGGTTTCGACGTTTTCCTTCACGCTGCGGGCGGCCGCGGAGAGCTCCTGGGAGGCCTGGGACAGGCTCTCCACCCCCCGCTGCACTTCCTGGGTGATGCCGCGCAGGGTGAGGATGAGGGCGTTGAACGCTTTCGCCGCCTGCCCCACCTCGTCATCGCCGTGCACCGGCGCCCGGCGCGAGAGGTCGCCGTCGCCTTGGATCGCCATCATGGTCGCCTTGAGCGCGTCGAGCGGGCGCACGATCAGCCCGATCGCGAGGGGCGCCAGGGCAAGCGTCAGCACCAGGCTGCCGATGGCGGTGGCGATGGGGGGAATGCCGAACAGCCAGCCTGCGATGGGCAGCACGCCGACGAGGGCCGTCAGCGTCCAGATCTTGGAACGCAGGCTGCTGTTGCGCAGCCGCGCCCCCCAGCCGCCCAGGCGCTTGATGCGCCCTTCCTTGATTTCCCGGTACAGCTGGCTTGCGGCCTCGACCTGCTGGCGCGAAGGCTTGGTGCGCACGGACACGTAGCCGTCGATCTGGCCATGCTTGAAGATGGGCGTGACGTTGGCCTCGACCCAGTAGTAGTCGCCGTTCTTGCAGCGGTTCTTGACGATGCCATTCCACAGCTTGCCCTGTTGGATCGTCTGCCACAGATCGGCGAAAGCCGCCTCCGGCATGTCGGGATGGCGCACGACGTTGTGCGCATGGCCGAGCAATTCGTCCGGCGCGAATCCGCTGATCTCGACGAAGTCCTGGTTCACCTCGGTGATGATTCCCTTGCGGTCGGTCTTGGAAATGATGATCGCGCCGTTGCGGTAGTCGAGTTCCCGGTTCGTCACCGGCAAATTGGTCTTCATGCCTGTTCGTCCTTGGTCTTGGTGGTGTTTATCGTGCAGCAGACAGCCAAGCCTCGAAGGCTTGGCTCATACAGGGATTTTCTAGGGCGCGTGCTCGGTCAGGGCGCGGAAATAGCGGTTCAGCATGTCGTCGATGCGGACGGCAGGCGCGGCCATCTCTTGGCCGGCAGTGCCGCTACGGGCGGCCTCGAAGGCGGCGTTCAGCGCGGCGAGCTGAAGAAAGAAGGCGCGCTCCTCAGGAGCAAGCGCATGGGAAGCGGAAAACTGCTGGTGCGGCATGGGCCTCGTTACATCCTGCCTGGCTGGGTTCCGGTTCGGTTTAGC
Source organism: uncultured Burkholderiales bacterium (assembly GCA_964445085.1). Taxonomy (GTDB): domain Bacteria; phylum Pseudomonadota; class Gammaproteobacteria; order Burkholderiales; family Thiobacteraceae; genus Thiobacter. Next base: position 13,225 of record CAYUJV010000019.1, on the reverse strand, counting down.
GGCAGAAAGCCCAAGAACTTTAGGGACTTGCCGTCCCTGGCCGGCACTAGTTCTAAAGGACTAGAATAAGCAGCCGCTAATACAGCCGAGAGGCGTGCGCGGAAGGCCCACGCTGTCACCGGCATTTAAGCTAAGGAGCGCAAATGAAGCTGTTGGACTGGTTCAGAAAATCTGCCGCAGGCGAGCCTGTGGGCGACCCCACCTCTGGCATCCCATCCAGATCCGACGAGAGCGCGACGCTGGAGGGTCTGGACTTCCAGGCCGCGGTCGCCGCCCATCAAAAATGGAAGACCCGCCTGCGCGACTGCATTGACGGCACGAGCCAGGAAACCCTGGATCCGCGCGTCGTTTGCCAGGACAACCAATGCGTGCTGGGAAAGTGGATCAACGGCCACGGCGGCGAACGCTTCGGCACCTCCCCTGCCTTTGCCCGGCTGAAGGCGACCCACGCCGAGTTCCACATCTGCGCCGGCGAGGTGCTGGTTTCCGTGTACTCGGGGAACAAGGCCGAGGCCGAAGAAAAGCTGGGCGACGACTTCTCCCGCCTGTCCCTGCGCGTACAGCGCCATCTGTCCGAGTTGTTCCTGGAAGCAAACAAACAAGCCTAACGACTGCCGGCGAGATGGGTCGACGCGAGGCTGTGTCTCGGGTAGTAAGGGGGCGCGGCGGGGAAAAGGGCCAGGGATTTGCTGGTGCCCGGAACCGGACTCGAACCGGTACGGCCTCGCGGCCGAGGGATTTTAAGTCCCTTGTGTCTACCTGTTCCACCATCCGGGCGGATGTGGAGGCGGGGGTCGGAATCGAACCGGCGTACACGGCTTTGCAGGCCGCTGCATAACCACTCTGCCACCCCGCCCTGTCGAACCCAGGGATACAAAAGCGCTTCGGAGGAAGCGCAGCCGCGTTGCTGCGCTCAAAAAACTAAAAAGGGAAAACGAAGTTTTTGGCTTCGTCTTCCCTGTATCTGGAGCGGGAAACGAGTCTCGAACTCGCGACCTCAACCTTGGCAAGGTTGCGCTCTACCAACTGAGCTATTCCCGCGTAACCGAGAGGCGCCATTTTACTCATTCGCGAACGAATGTCAACAAAACGGGCTATTTTGGAACGTTTTCCGCACGCACCGCCTGCGCCATGTAGTACACCATCGACACGATGGTGAGCACCGCCGCGACATAGATCAGCCAGCGGCCGATCTCGCGCACCGGAATCCCGGCGAGCGGCTCGTAATACAGCAGCAGCAGGATGGCCACCATCTGCGACGCGGTCTTGATCTTGCCGACGAAGGCCACCGCCACGCTCTTGCCCTGCCCTGCCCCCGCCATCCATTCGCGCAGCGCCGAGATGGCGATCTCGCGGCCGACGATGATGAGGGCGATGAAGCCATCGACCCGCCCCAGTTGCAGCAGCACGATCAGCGCCGCCGCCACCATGAGCTTGTCCGCGACCGGGTCGAGGAAGGCGCCGAAGTGCGAGGTCTGATTCAGGGCACGGGCGAGGTAGCCGTCGAGCCAGTCGGTCACCGCGGCGGCGCCGAAGATGGCGGCGGCGGACAGGTTCAGGATGTGCTCATCCAGCCAGCCATGAGGCAGGTAGAACAGGAACACGAACACCGGGATCAGCAGAATGCGCAGCCAGGTGAGCAGATTGGGCAGATTGAGCGGCATCAGTGCAGTTGAGCGTAGATTTTTTCCGCGAGGGCGCGGCTGATGCCCTCGACCTTGGCCAGTTCGTCGACGCTGGCATCGCGCACCCCTCGGAGCCCGCCAAAGCGCGTCAGCAGCATCTGCCGGCGCTTCGGTCCGATGCCCTCGATCTCGTCCAGCGCGGACTGGGTGCGCGCCTTGCCGCGCCGCGCGCGGTGGCCGGTGATGGCGAAGCGGTGCGCCTCGTCGCGTATCTGCTGGATGAGATGCAAGCCGGGGTGGTCCGCCCGCAATTGTAGCGGCTTTCGCTCATCGGCAAAAATCAGTTCTTCCAGACCGGGCTTGCGTTCGGGGCCCTTGGCCACGCCCACCAGCTCGACGTCGTTCAAGCCGAGCTCGGACAGCACCTCGTGCGCCACGCTCACCTGCCCTTTGCCGCCGTCGATCAGCAGGATGTCCGGCAGCCTGCCCTCCCCGGCCGCGAGCCGGCGATAGCGCCGGGTCAGCGCATCGCGCATGGCGGCGTAGTCGTCGCCGGGCTCGATGCCGGTGATGTTGAAACGGCGGTACTCGCCCGGCTGCATGGCGAAGCTGTCGTAGACCACGCACGACGCCACCGTCGCTTCGCCCATGGTGTGGGAGATGTCGAAGCACTCGATGCGCTTGCTGCCGTCGGGCAGGCCCAGCAGATCCAGCAGGGCCGCCAGCCGCGCTTCCTGGGTGGCCTGCTGCGACAGACGGTGCCCGATGGCGAGTTCGGCGTTCTTGGTCGCCATTTCCAGCCACACGCGCCGTTCGCCCGTGGGCCGGCTGACGATGTGCACCTTGCGCCCGGCCTGTTCGCTCAGGACGGCCGCCAGCGCGGCGGAGTCGAATGCCTCGTTCAGGAGGATCAGGCCCGGCGCCGGACGATCGGCATAGTGCTGGTCCAGGAAAGCCTCCGCGATCTGGGCGCGGTCGTGGCCCTCGGCGTTCTGCGGGAAGAAGGTCTTGTCGCCGAGATGGCGTCCGCCCCGGATCATGGTGAGATTCACGCACACGAGGCCGCTTTCCATGGCCACAGCGACCACGTCGGCATCCAGCTTGCGCCCGCTCTCCACGAACTGCCGCTCCTGCACCGCGCGCAGGGCCTGCAGCTGGTCGCGGTAGAACGCCGCCCATTCGTATTCCTGGGCCTCCGACGCCGCCAGCATTTGCCGCTCGACGTGCTCCAGCACCTGCTGTTCCTTGCCCAACAGGAACTGTGCCGCCTGATGCACGTCCGCCGCGTAGGCCGACTCGGAGATCTTGCCCACGCAGGGCCCGGTGCAGCGCTTGATCTGGTACAGCAGACAGGGGCGGGAGCGGTGGCTGAACACCGAATCCTCGCAGGTGCGCAGGCGGAACACCTTCTGCAGCAGTTGCAGGCTCTCGCGCACCGCATAGGCATTGGGGAACGGCCCGAAGTACTGGTCGCCTTTTTTCTGGGTGCCGCGGTGCATGGCCAGCCGCGGGAACGGGTGGCCGGTGAGGACGATGTAGGGATAGGACTTGTCGTCCCGGAACAGGATGTTGTACTTGGGCGCCAGGCCCTTGATCAGGTTGTTTTCGAGCAGCAGCGCCTCCGCTTCGGAGCGGGTGACGGTGGTCTCGATCTTCGCCACCTGGGCCAGCATGAGCTGGATGCGCGGCGAGAGCTGGGTCTTCTGGAAATAGGAGGAGACGCGCTTCTTCAGGTCGCGGGCCTTGCCCACGTAGAGCACGTCGCCTGCGGCGCCGAGCATGCGGTAGACCCCGGGCAGATGGGGCAACCCGGCGAGAAACTCGGCGGGGTCGAACATCTAATGTATGAGATTAAAAATAGTGGATATCTTGCTGTTTTTGCTATTCTTCGTCCAGAAGCTTGCCGCCGATGGCCCACTGCTCGTCCGGCAGCTCGTCGAAGGCGATGTAGGTGTAGGACTTGGGCTTGTGGGCGATGCGCTCCAGGGTGTCGGTGATCTCCTGCGCGATTTTCTGCTTCTGCTCGCGGCTCAGGCTGCCGGCGATGTGGATGTTGACGTAGGGCATGCTCAGTTCCTCTCGAGATGGCTGCGAATCGCCTCGAACACCCCCTGAAACATGGCCGGGGTGAGGCGGTAGGTCTGGGTATTGTAGCGGCTGCAGTGGTAGCTATCGAACAGGGTGAGGCCGTTGGGCAAGGCATGGACCGCGCCGTGGCCGAAGCCCCAGTCCTTTTGCTTCAGATTCAGGGCGCTGATCGCCGCCTTGTGCGCAATCTGCCCCAGCGCGAGCACCGCCGAATCCTTATCCAATATATCAAGTTCTTCTCGCAAGTAGTTGTTACATTGCTTTATTTCTGACGGCTCCGGCTTGTTCTGGGGAGGCAGGCATTTCACCGCATTGGTGATCCGGCAATCCGTGAGCCGCAACCCGTCGCGCGCATGCTCGGACACCGGGGCACTGGCGAAGCCAAAGCGATGCAGCGTCTCATACAGCAGGATTCCGGCGTAGTCGCCGGTGAAAGGACGCCCGGTGCGGTTGGCGCCATGCATGCCCGGCGCGAGGCCGACGATCAGCAGCCGCGGCTTTTCGGCGCCGAAAGGCGGCACGGGCTTCGCGAAATAGTCCGGATGCTCTTGGCGGACCCCGGCCAGAAAGTCGGCGAGCCGCGGACAGGCGGTGCAGTCGGTCGAAAAGGCGCTCATTGCCGGTCTTCCCGGGCGCGAATGGGCACGACGGTGACCCCGCCCCGCGGCGGCAGCAGGACTTCGGGCTGCAGGGTCACATGGCCGATGTCGAAGCGCTCGTGCAGCAGGTTGCGGAGCTCGGCCAGGATCGCCGGCCAGCCCGCGAGATCAGCGAGATCCACGTGGGCGGACAGGGCGATGCGGCCGCTGGAGAGCGTCCAGATGTGCAGGTCGTGCACCGAGCTCACGCCCGCCACCTGCGCCATCGCCCGTCCCACCTCCTCCAGATTGAGGGTCGGCGGCACGCCCTCCATCAGGACATGCATGGCCTCCTTGAGCAGGCGGACGGTGGAAACCAGGATCAGCGCCACCACCACCAGGGACAGGATGGGATCGGCCGGCGTCCAGCCAGTAAAGAAGATGATGCCGCCCGCGAGCAGCGCGGCCACCGACCCCAGCAGGTCGCCGAGCACGTGCAACAGCGCCGCCCGCGTGTTCAGCCCTTGCCCGCCGCGGCTCAGCACCCAGGCGACGACGAGATTGACGCCGAGGCCGATGGCCGCGATTGCCATCACCCAGCCGCCGGCCACCGGCTGCGGCGCGCGCAGTCGCTCGACGGCCTCGATCACGATGAACAGGATCACCCCCAGCATGAGCAGGCCGTTGATCAGGGCGGCGAGAATCTCGGCGCGCACGAAGCCGTAGGTGTGGCGCGCCGACGGCGGTCGGCGGGCGATCCACGCCGCGAAGGCCGCCAGGCCGAGGGAGAAGGAATCGGTGACCATGTGCCCCGCGTCCGACAGCAGCGCCAGGGAGCCGGACCACCAGCCGCCGACCGCTTCGACCAGGGCAAAGCTCAGGGTAAAGATCAGCGCCCAGCCGAGATGGTGGCCATGGGCGTGCACATGCTCATGGGGATGGGCATGGTCGTGTTCGTGGGCGTGCTCAGCGTTCGGCACAGGGGTCGCTTCCCGCCGGCGCCAGGGGCAGGTCGCCGCTGGCCGGCGCGATGCCGCCGATGGCGTGCACCGCCGCCGCGTAATGCGCATCCTCATGCAGCGCCACCAGGGACGGCGGATGCGGCCGGCCATGCATGCGCGCAAGGCGCGCCAGGCTGGTTGCGGGCATGGGCCGGTCCAGACCGGCGAGCAGTTCCGCTGCGGAATCCGGATCGTTGCACACCAGCACCATGTCGCAGCCGGCATCGAGTGCCGCCCGGGCGCGCGCCACGACGCCGCCCGCCACCTTGGCCCCTTCCATGCTGAGGTCGTCGCTGAAGATCACGCCGTTGAAGCCCAACTCGCCGCGCAGAATCTGTTTGAGCCAGACCGGCGAAAATCCGGCGGGCCGGTCGTCCACCCGCGGATAGATCACATGGGCCGGCATGATGGCGGTCATGCCGAAATCGGTCATCTGCCGGAACGGCACCATGTCCTCGAGTTCGATGTCCGCGAGCTCGCGCTCGTCCACCGGGATGGCCAAATGCGAATCGGCCGCGACGAAGCCGTGCCCCGGGAAGTGCTTGCCGACGCAGGCCATGCCGGCTTCCTTCAGGCCCAGCATGAGGTGATGGGCGAGTTCCGCCACCGCCTGGGGATCGCGGTGAAACGCGCGGTCGCCGATCACCGTGCTGCTGCCGTAGTCCAGGTCCAGCACGGGCGTGAAGCTGAAATCGACGCCGCAGGCGCGCAGCTCCGCCGCCAGCACGTAGCCGACCTGGTGCGCCAGCTTGCGCGCGCGCTGCGGGTGCTCGTCCCAGATCTCCCCCAGCCGGCGCATGGGCGGGATGCGGGTGAAGCCCTCGCGGAAGCGCTGCACGCGGCCGCCTTCATGGTCGACGCCGATCAAAAGGTGTTCGCGGCGGGCGGCATGGATCGCCGCCGTGAGGGCGGTGAGCTGCCTGGGCGATTCATAGTTGCGCGCGAACAAGATGACGCCGCCCACCAGCGGATGGCGCAGCCGCTCGGCTTCCTCCGCAGTCAGCTCGGTCCCGCACAGGTCCAGCATCACCGGGCCCAGGGTCACGGTGCGCGCTCCAGGACGACGAAGGCGGCGACCAGCTCCTTCTCGTCGCTCACCGAGAGATGGCACTGGCCCACGCCCTCCCGGGTCACGAGCCGGCCAAGCGCGGCTTCGTAGGCGATGCTCGGCTTGCCCAGGTGGTCGTGGGTGATGCGAATGTTGGTGAGGGTCACCGGGCTGCGAAAGCCGGTGCCCATGGCCTTGGCGAAGGCTTCCTTGGCGGCGAAGCGCTTGGCGAGGAAACGCTCGGGAAAGGCATTGGCCTCGTACTCCGGCAGCTCGGCCGGACTGAGGATATGGCGCGCGAGGCGGTGGCCATGGCGCGCCAGGATCGCCGCCATGCGGCGCACTTCGACGATGTCGGTGCCGATGCCGTAGATGTTCATGGCGACGCTCAGAGGCCGCGCGCCGCCAGCATCAGGCGCTTCATTTCGCGCACCGCCGCCTCCCAGCCGACGAACAGGGCATGGGCGACGATGGCATGGCCGATGTTCAGCTCGCGCACCTCGGGAATGGCGGCGATGCGCTGCACGTTGTGGTAATGCAGGCCGTGGCCGGCGTTGATCTGCAGCCCCAGCCCGGCGCCGAAGCTTGCGGCGCTGCGGATGCGCTCGAATTCGGCATCGCACTCGGGCCCCGGCTCGTGGTTGGCATAGTGGCCGGTGTGGATTTCCACCACCGGCGCCCCGGCTTCCTTCGAGGCGCGCATCTGCTCCTGGTCCGGCGCGATGAACAGGGACACCCGGATGCCGGCCCGGCCGAGCACGTCGCAGGCGCGCTTGACGCGCTCGAACTGCCCCGCCACGTCCAGGCCGCCCTCGGTGGTGAGCTCCTCGCGCCGCTCCGGCACCAGGCAGGCGTCCTGGGGCTTGATGCGCTGGGCGATGCCGAGCATTTCTTCGGTGACCGCCATCTCCAGGTTCATGCGCGTCTGCAGCGTCTGGCGCAGGATTTCCACGTCCGCATCCTGGATGTGGCGGCGATCTTCCCGCAGGTGCAGGGTGATGGAGTCGGCCCCGGCGGACTCCGCCACCAGCGCGGCCTGCACCGGGCTGGGATAGCGCGTGCCCCGGGCCTGGCGCACGGTGGCGATGTGGTCGATGTTCACGCCGAGGTAGATCATAGTTCCTGCAGATCCATGAGCAGTTGACGGGTTTGCAACAGTTCGCTGCCCAGCTGATGGCTGATCAGCGCGCGCATGAGCTGCTTGGCCTGGGCAAGGGTCGTCGGGTCGGAATAGTCGTCGCGCGCCAGATCCAGCAGCGTGCGGCCACGCAATTGTACACTGGTTTGCGACGCATACTGGCGGGCCGATTCCCGCACCGGGCCGTGCTCGAGCTCGTAGAAATACGTGGCCTCGGCCACGATCGGCGCATCCGAGTGCGCCTCCTGCTCCAGGACCAGGGCGTAGCCCAGCTCCTGCATCAGGCGCTTCTCGAAACGCCGCAGCACGACCGGCTGCGTCTCATTCCGGCCCAGGGCCTGCAAGGCTGCCTGATAGTGCGCAAACAGCGCCGGATGGGGATCGTCCCGCGGCAGCAGGCGCAGCAGGAGTTCGTTCAGATAGAAGCCGCACATCAGCGCCGAGCCGGACAGCGGCAGCTGGCCGCCCTGCCACTCCGCGTGCTTGAGGGTGCGCAGCTCGCCCTTGCCGAACCAGGACAGGCTGAGCGGCTGGAAGGCCATGAGCAGGCCGCGCACCGCGGAGCGCGGTCGGCGCGCGCCGCGCGCCACCAATGCGACCCGTCCGAAGGCCTGGGAGAACGTCTCCACGATGAGGCTGGTTTCGCGGTACGGACGGGCATGAAGCACATAGGCCGCCTGGTTGTCCTGCGGGCGTTCGAGGGCTGCCATGGTACGGCTCAGTCGCTGTAGCCGAGACTCTTCACCGCGCGCTCGTCGTCGGCCCAGCCGCTTTTCACCTTGACCCACACCTCGAGGAACACCTTGCCGCCGAACAGGCGCTCCAGATCCTTGCGCGCCTGGCTGCCGATGGCCTTGAGTTTTTCCCCGCCCTTGCCGATGAGGATGCCCTTCTGCCCTTCCTTGTCGACGATGATGGCGGCGTGGATGCGGCGCAGGTTGCCCTCCTGCTCGAACTTTTCGATCATGACGCTGGTGGAGTAAGGCACCTCGTCGCCGAGGAGGCGGAAGATTTTCTCGCGCACGGCTTCGGCCGCCAGAAAGCGCTCGCTGCGGTCGGTGAGATCATCCTGGTCGTAGAGCGGCGCGCCTTCCGGGAGGAGCGGGCGGATCGTCTCGAGCAGATCCTTGATCTGGGACTTCGTCTGCGCGCTGGTGGGCACGATGGCCGCGAAGGGAAACTCCTGCGCCATGCGCTCGATGAAAGGCAGCAGCCGCTCCTTCTCCTTTACCGTGTCGGTCTTGTTGATCACGAGAATCACCGGCCGATTCGACGGGAGCAGCTTCTTCACCTGTTCGTCGCGCTGGTCGTAATGCAGGGCCTCGACCACGAACACCACCACGTCCACGCTGGAGAGCGCTTCGGTGACCGTCCTGTTCATGGCGCGGTTGAGCGCGTTGCGATGCTGCAGCTGGAAGCCCGGCGTGTCCACGAACACCCACTGCGCGGTGTCATCGCCGTGGATGCCGACGATGCGGTGACGCGTCGTCTGCGGCTTGCGCGAGGTGATGCTGATCTTTTCGCCGACCAGGGCGTTGAGCAGCGTCGACTTGCCGACGTTGGGACGTCCGACGATGGCGATGAAGCCGGCGCGGAAAGGGGTTTCGGGTTTCATTGCGTGTGCTCGGCCAGCGCGCGCTCGTAGGCCAGGCGGGCGGCTTCCTGCTCCGCCTTGCGCCGGCTGGCGCCCTCGCCGGTGACCTGGATGTCCAGTTCCGCAATCGCGCATTGCACCTTGAAATGCTGCTCGTGGGCCTCGCCCTCGGTGGCGACGATCGTGTATTTCGGCAGCCGCAGCTTGCGGCCCTGCAGATACTCCTGCAGCTGGGTCTTGGGATCCTTGGACAGCTTCTTCGGCTCGAGCTTGGCGATGACCGGCGCGTACAGGCCATCGAGAATGCGCTGCGCTTCGAAAAACCCGCCGTCGAGGTAGACCGCGCCGACGATGGCCTCGAGCGCATCGGCAAGAATGGACGGGCGGCGGAACCCCCCGCTTTTCAGCTCACCCTCCCCCAGGAACAGATAGTCGCCCAGTTGCAGGCCCTGGGCGATCTCCGCCAGCGTCGGCTCCTTCACGAGATGGGCGCGCACCCGCGACAGCTCGCCCTCGGTGAGCTTGGGAAAGTCATGATAGAGTCGGGTCGAGATCACCAGCGACAGCACGCTGTCGCCAAGAAACTCCAGCCGCTCGTTGTGGGGGGTGCCGTAGCTGCGGTGGGTGAGCGCCTGGCGCAGCAGCGCCGGCGCCTTGAATTCATAGCCGAGATGCCGGGAGAGACGGCTCAGGTCGCCATTCATTCCACAGGTTTTGCCGATTTCTTTCCAGCCGTGCTGGCCGAAAAATCCAGGACGATGCTGATGTTGGCGACCAAGGGTATTTTTTGCGAATAGTTCACGCTCACGACGTTCTCGCCATTGTCCTTGGTGATGTCGAGATCATCCGGGGTGACAGCGGTAATGTAGTCGATGGACGCCCTTCGATCGAACGAATCGCGAATCTCCTTCACGCTCATGCTCGGGAAACCGGGATCATTGGCCATGGTCGCCAGCACTTTCTTGACCGAAAAATATTCGATGTAGGCCGGCACCACCTTGACCCCGACCAGCACATAGGAGATCACCAGGGCGAGCACCACCACCCAGCCAATGAAGGTCATTCCCCGTTGATGTTTCATACGCTCGCCCCCTTTAATTGATGGTTTTGCCAATGCGCCCGAAGTCGTCGAAGTTCATCCAGATCAGGAAGGCCTTGCCGACGATGTTCTCGTCCGGCACGAAGCCCCAGTAGCGGCTGTCGGTGCTGTCGTCGCGGTTGTCGCCCATGGCGAAGTACTCGCCGGGCGGCACCAGGCAGGTGAAGCCGCTCTCATTGTAATCGCAATTTTCGCGGTGCTGAAACACGCGCACGCCTTCCAGCCGCACCGGCGGCTCATCCGGCTGGATCAGCAGCTGGTGCTTGTGGGCGCCCAGCTGCTCCACGTACAGCCTGGCCACGACGTTGTTCAGCCCCGCCTTGACGTAATCATAGGGCCGCAGGAATTCCATCTTCACCGGCTCGCCGTTGATGCTGAGCTGCTTGTCGCGGTAGGCCACGCGGTCGCCCGGCAGGGCGACGATGCGCTTGATGTAGTCGAGGGAGGGATCGACCGGATAGCGGAATACCACCACATCGCCGCGCTGGGGCTGGTCCACGTCGAGAATCTTCTTGTTGATCACCGGCAGGCGGATGCCCCAGGTGTATTTGTTGACCAGGATGAAATCGCCTGCGCGCAGCGTCGGGATCATGGAGCCGGAGGGGATGCGGAACGGCTCCACCACGAACGAGCGCAGCAAAAAGACGATGAGGATGACCGGGAAGAAGCTCTTGGAATACTCGACGAACAGCGGCTCCTTCGCATCCTTCGGGCGCTGCTTGCGCAGCACGAAGTGGTCCAGCAGCCAGACCGCGCCGGTGACGACCAGCGCGACGAACATGATCAGGGCGAAATTCATGGCGTATTCCTGTCTGGCCGCGCGTCCGGCCGCTTATTTGTTTTCCACCTGCAGCACCGCGAGGAAAGCCTCCTGCGGAATCTCCACGTTGCCGACCTGCTTCATGCGCTTCTTGCCGGCCTTCTGCTTTTCCAGCAGCTTCTTCTTGCGGGTGATGTCGCCGCCGTAGCACTTGGCCAGCACGTTCTTGCGCAGGGCCTTCACCGTCTCGCGCGCGATGATGTGCGAGCCGATGGCGGCCTGGATCGCGATGTCGAACATCTGGCGCGGGATCAGCTCGCGCATCTTGGCCGCCAACTCCCGGCCGCGCGACTGCGCGCTGCCGCGATAGACGATGGTGGACAGGGCATCCACCTTTTCGCCGTTGACCAGGATGTCCAGCTTCACCAAGTCGGCGGCGCGGAATTCCTTGAAGTCGTAATCCAGCGACGCATAGCCGCGGGAAGTGGACTTGAGCTTGTCGAAGAAGTCCACCACCACCTCGTTCATGGGCAGTTCATAGGTCAGCATCACCTGCCGCCCCATGTACTGCATGTTCTTCTGCGACCCGCGCTTCTGGGTGCACAGGGTGATGACGTTGCCCACGTAGTCCTGCGGCACCAGGATGGTGGCGGTGATGATGGGTTCGCGGATCTCCTGGATCTTGGAAGGATCCGGCAGGCGCGAGGGATTCTCGATCTCCGACACCGTGCCGTCGCGCGCCACCACCTCGTACACCACCGTCGGCGCGGTGATGATGAGGTTCATGTTGTATTCGCGCTCGAGCCGTTCCTGCACGATGTCCATGTGCAGCATGCCGAGAAAGCCGCAGCGGAAGCCGAAACCGAGGGCCTGCGAGGTCTCCGGCTCGTACTGCAGCGAAGCGTCGTTGAGCTTGAGCTTCTCCAGGGCGTCGCGCAGCGCGTCGTACTCGTGGGAATCCACCGGGTACAGCCCGGCGAACACCTGCGGCTTGATCTTCTTGAAGCCGGGCAGCGGCACTGATGCCGGCTTGTCTGCGCGCGTGACGGTATCGCCCACCTGCGCGCTCTGCAGCTCCTTGATGCCGGCGATGACGAAGCCCACCTGCCCGGCGGAGAGTTCGTCGCGGTCCACCGACTTCGGCGTGAACACACCGATGTGCTCGCACAGGTAGGTGGCGCCGGTGGCCATGAGCAGGATCTTGTCCTTGGGGCGGAGCCGCCCGTCCACCACGCGCACCAGCATCACCACGCCCACGTAGTTGTCGAACCAGGAATCGATGATCAACGCCTTGAGCGGCGCGTCCGGATCGCCCTTGGGCGGCGGAATCTTCGCCACCACCGCTTCCAGGATGTCCTCGATGCCGATGCCGGTCTTGGCGCTGGCACGCACCGCGTCGGTGGCCTCGATGCCGACGATGTCCTCGATCTCCTGGATCACCCGCTCTGGGTCGGCGGCCGGCAGGTCGATCTTGTTCAGCACCGGGACTACTTCCACGCCTTGCTCGATGGCGGTGTAGCAGTTGGCCACGGTCTGCGCCTCCACGCCCTGGGACGCGTCCACAACCAGCAGCGCGCCTTCGCAGGCCGCCAGCGAGCGCGATACCTCGTACGAGAAGTCCACGTGCCCAGGGGTGTCGATCAGATTGAGGTTGTACACCTGGCCGTCGCGCGCCTTGTAGTTGAGCGCCGCGGTCTGGGCCTTGATGGTGATGCCGCGCTCCTTCTCCAAGTCCATGGAGTCGAGCACCTGTTCCGACATTTCCCGCTCGGACAGGCCGCCGCAAAACTGGATGAAGCGGTCGGCCAGGGTGGACTTGCCGTGGTCGATGTGGGCGATGATGGAGAAATTGCGGATGTTTTTCATGAAGCCTGCATTAAAAAAGGGCACGACAAGTGCCCTCTCACGACAAGGCGTTATTTTAGCCGGAAAGCGTCAGAAAATCATCAGCTTCGTGTCGCCGCGGCGACCCCCAGCCGGGCCTTCAGCGCAGGCAGATCGAGGAAATAGTGGCAGATGGGCTCACCGTCCAGGCTCAGCACCGGGACCAGCGTGCCATAACGCTCCGCCAGAGACGGGTCCTCGTCCACATCGACCAGCGCGTAGTCGAAGCCCAACTCGGTCCGGAGTTCGTCCAGGCTCGCCGCCATGTCCTGGCATAGGTGACAGTCCCGCCGGCCGTAGAGGGTAAGCACGGGTCCCATGCGGTTGCCGGCTCAGGCGCGGCGCAGGATCACCGGCTGGCCGCCCCGCGCCTGGCGGCTCATCCGGCGCGCCGCGAGCCAGCCGAGGGT
>CAYUJV010000018.1:0-34172 GCA_964445085.1 uncultured Burkholderiales bacterium | reverse complement strand
GGGGCGGCGAACAGGCGAGGGGGGCGAGGGCGCGCCGCCGCTGGCGTGGGCGAAGGGGCGGCAGCCTCGGATGCCGCGGGCGCCGCCGCCAGTTGCACCTGCAGCACCGGCGGCGAGGCAAACGCCCGGGTTTCGCCCCAGGACGGCAGCCATGCAAGTGCCGCGAGGTGCAGGAACAGCGAGCCGGCAAGCGTCCAGCCCACCTTGCGCGCTTCCGGCGTCAACGCTGGCGCCAAGTGCAATGCTGTTTCGCTCCAGGCCAATGACGGCTCCCGCTAGAACCGCATGCTGGCGCCGGCCACCACGGCCCGTTCCGCCGTGAGCTGGATGCCGTTGACCCTGCGGTACACCGGCAGCTGCAGGAAGCCGTACAACTGCATGTTCTTGCCCACGGCGACGCTGAGGCCCGGGCTGGCGTAGGCGAAATCGCCGCCGCTCAGGTCCGGCTCGGCATTGGGGCCGATGTCGCGGTCCTTGTGCAGGAGGTTCAGCTGCGCGAGCAGGGCAAGCTGGCGGGCGACCGGGTAGGTCACGCCGCCCGTGAGCGAAACCTGGTCTCCGGGCCGGAACCCGTCCCGCGTCGCCACGGCGCGCTGGTAGCTGCCTTGGACGAACCAGCCGGGGCCGTGGGCGCCCACCGGGCGGGAATAGTAGGCGCCGAGGATCAGGTCGGTGCTGCCGGTGCCGGGCTGCAGCGCGCGCTCGGCCACGGTGCCGTCGACGTTGGCCACGCGATGGTCCCCCGTGGGCAGCTTCAACCCGAACTGGAGGCCGGCATTGCCCGCCTGGGGGTCGGCTGCGGCAAACTGGTAGCGGCCGGTCACGCGGGCGTCGCTCAGGCGGGAGAAATTCCACTCCTCCAGGGTCGCGGCGCCGGCGGGGTCGGCGATGTGGGCATGCTCGCGCGAAACGAGAGGCAGGGCCACGGAAACGGCCCACTGCGGATCGAGGGCGTAGTCGAGGGTCGCGACCCAGTTGCGATTGACGGTCCGCAGTTCGGTCACGTCCCCCGTGTCCTGGTCGGCCGGGATGTTGTGGGTGCCGGAACGGAGACGGTCCTGGTTGATGTACTCGTAGCGCAGGTCGAGCCGCATCGCGCCGGGCTCGGTGGCCACGCCCTGCACGTCCCAGCCGGTGTTGACGGTGCAAAACGCCGAGCCGCAGGAAGCCCAGCCCGGGCTCGGAACCCAAAGCGCGGTGGCCGCCGCCAGCGCCATGCATCGGATGTTTCTGATGCCCATGTCTGCTCCCATGTGCTTATATTGTTTTTGCGAACAGCCGGATGCTAAGGGGGCAAGGCGGGCGCCGGAATGCGACACGTTGTCGCAGGTCCTCCCGAAGCCCGGGTGCGGTACGGCATCCCATTGAGTTATTTAATTATTTCTGTATAATCAGCAAATTCTAATTTTCGGAATCCCTTAAGGAGCAAGCATGCACCTCGGCACAACGCTGACCCAGTTCCTGATCGAGGAACAGCGCCACGTTCAAGGCGCCACCGGCGACTTCACCGGTCTGTTGAACGACGTCGTCACCGCCTGCAAGATGATCGCCAACGGCGTGAACCACGGCGGCCTGCTGGGCGTGCTGGGGGCGGCCGGCTCCGAGAACGTGCAGGGCGAGGAGCAGAAGAAGATGGACATCCTGTCCAACGAGATCTTCCTCAAGCGCAACGAATGGGCCGGCCACCTCGCCGCCATGGCCTCCGAGGAAATGGACGAGGTCTACCAGATTCCCGCCGGCAACCCGCGCGGCAAGTACCTGCTGCTGTTCGATCCCCTCGACGGCTCCTCCAACATGGACGTGAACGTGTCCGTCGGTTCCATCTTCTCCATCCTGCGCTGCCCCGGCGACAAGAACCCAGAGAACAGTCAGGCAGGCCCCACCCCCGTGGAAGCCTTCCTGCAGCCGGGCGTGAAGCAGGTCTGCGCCGGCTACGCCATCTACGGCCCGTCCACGATGCTGGTGCTCACCACCGGCCACGGCGTGAACGGCTTCACCCTGGACCCGAACGTGGGCGAGTTCGTGCTGACCCACGAGAACATGACCATCCCCGCCGACACCAAGGAGTTCGCCATCAACATGTCGAACTACCGTTTCTGGGAAGAGCCCGTCCGCCGCTACGTGGACGAGTGCATCAAAGGCAAGGAAGGCCCGCGCGGCAAGGACTTCAACATGCGCTGGGTCGCCTCCATGGTGGCGGAAGTGCACCGCATCCTGACCCGCGGCGGCGTGTTCATGTACCCCATGGACAGCAAGCTGAAGGAAAAGGGCGGCAAGCTGCGCCTGATGTACGAGGCCAACCCGATGAGCTTCATCGTCGAGCAGGCCGGCGGCGCCTCCAGCACCGGGCGCGAGCGCATCATGGAGATGCAGCCGAAGGGCATCCACCAGCGCGTGCCGGTGATCCTCGGCTCGAAGAACGAGGTGGACCTGCTGGTTTCCTATCACAAGGATCCGCAGGCGAAGGTCGCCTGAGGCTTCTTCCCCGCATCAGGGAAAACGCCCCGGCTGGTCCGGGGCGTTTTGCTTTGCGGCGCGCCGCAGCGCTTCAGCCGATCACGCCGATGCAGCTGGCCTGCGACTTCGAGCGGTACATCGCCTGATCCACCTGGTCGAGCAGGGTGGCCAGGTCGCGGCCGTGGGTCGGCGCTTCGCCCAGGCCGATGCTGACGCTGACATCGATCTGGTTGATCTGGGCCCAGGCGGCGGTCTGGGCGCGCAGGCGCTCCGCCACCTGGCGCGCCTCCTCCAGCCCGGTGTCGGGCAGCAGCAGCACGAATTCGTCGCCGCCGAAGCGCGCGACGATGTCCGAGCTGCGCATGCAGTCGCACAGGATGCCGGAGAACTGCTTCAGCACCGCGTCCCCCGCGGCGTGGCCATAGGTGTCGTTGACCGACTTGAACTTGTCCAGATCGGCGAACATGACCACCATCTTCCGGCCCTCGCCCAGGCCGTGGAACAGGGCTTCCGCCCGCTCGAACAGGGCGCGCCGGTTGATCAGGCCGGTCAGCGTGTCCACCGTGCTCTGCTGCTCCAGCCGGCGGCGCGAGTCCTCGATGCGGCTCATCAGGATGTAGGCGTAGATCAGGATGATGCCGCCGAACAGATTCAGGAACATCACCCCCGGCGTCAGCCCCTGCATGCCGCCGATGCTGCGCAGGCTCAGCGCCACCATCGCGCCGGCAAAGGAGCCGGTCAGCGCCTCGCCGAACAGGCGCATGCCGTAGCGCATGCCGTTGCCAAGCACGATCATGATGAACACCAGCAGCGAAGGCGGGATGTCGTAGGGGTCGTGCACGACGCACACCGATGCCAGCACCACGTCCACCCACATCGCCGCGCGGTAGCGCAGGACGGAATCCGGGTTCGCGCGCGCGTGGAGGAAGGCGATGGTGTTGAGGATGAAGTAGACGGCGAAGGCCGCATTGAGCTGCGGCAGCGTGAGCCACGCCGGCTTGAACTGGGCGGCGAAGTTGAAGAACACCACCCCCAGCGCGAGGAACAGGTAGCGGGTGAGGAACTGGACTCGTTGCTCGGGCCAGCCCGGGAAGCGCATCGCGCCCGACCAGGAGGCGTCCCGCCGGCGGTCGCGGGTGCGCCGTTCCCCATAGTCACGCCGGTCTGCGGCCCGTCTTCTTGGTAATTGCATGCTCCTCCCTGACAACGCTGCGGGCACCCGCGGGAGCCGCGTGCCAGCCGGCGCTCAGCGCGCAGTATAGCGTTGCCGGCCGGGTATGGCGATGTCCTAAGTCGGCGGTTTCCCGGCCAGCCGCGCCACCACGTCCTCCACGGTCCGCACCGATATCCGCAGCCCGTGCCGCGTCTTCAGCTTCTCCGCAATCTCGCGCGGCTCGCCCCAGGGTTGCTCCAAGGCGCGAATCAACCCTGTCGCATCTTCGATCCGCGCCCACGGATAGGACAACCAGCGCCACGCCCGGATGCGCTGAGCGTAATAGTCCGGCACGAAGCGGGAGCGCTGCTTGTGATGCAGGGCGGCGGTGCGCACATCGGCGGCCCCGAGCTCCCGCAGGTGGCGCCTGGCGACCTCGAAGGTTTCGCCGGTGTCGGTCAGGTCGTCGACGATCAGGACGTTTTTCCCCGCGACCTCCACCGTCAGCGGATGCCGCACCCGCGCCTGCGCCGACATCTCCTGGCCGCGATAGTGCTCGATGCGGAAGCTCGCCAGTTCCATCACCCCCAGGTGGTCGCACAGGATGCGCGCCGGCACGAAGCCGCCGCGGGCGATGGCCACCACCAGATCGGGCTGGAAGCCGGAGGCCCGGATGGCGGACGCGAGGCTGCGCGCCAGTCGGTCGAACTGGGCCCAGGAAACGGCCTGGACGCGGATGGGCGCGCTCATGGGGCGAATTATGCGCCCGCTGGCGGGCGCTATGGCCATTGCCTATAAATCAACGAAGGGAGGCATCAAAGGCATGGAAGACATCTTTCGTTTCGCCGACGCGCTCGGGCCGGCCAAGATCATCCACGTACAGGAACCGCGCCTCGGCCTCAAGGGCATTCTGGTGGTGGACAACGTGGCCACCGGCCCCTCCATCGGCGGCCTGCGCATGGCGGCGGACGTGAGCGTCGGGGAATGCGCCCGCCTGGCGCGCGCCATGACCCTGAAGAACGCCGCCGCCGGCCTGCGCCACGGCGGCGGCAAGTCGGTGCTCTACGGCGATCCGCGCATGCCCAAGGCGCAGAAGGAGCAGCTGGTGCGCGCCTTCGCCAGCGCGCTCCGGAACGAGGCCGACTACATCTTCGGCCCCGACATGGGCACCGACGAGGAATGCATGGCCTGGGTGAAGGACGAAATCGGCCGTTCGGTGGGCCTGCCCAAGGAAATCGGCGGCATTCCCCTGGACGAGATCGGCGCCACCGGCTGGAGCCTGTCCCACGTGACCGAGGTCGCCCTGCGCTACCGCGACTTCAAGCTGGAGGGCGCACGCGTGGCGATCCAGGGCTTCGGCGCCGTGGGCAAGCATGCGGCGCGTTTCCTCGCGGCCAAGGGCGCCGTGCTGGTGGCGGCGGCCGACAGCAGCGGCACCCTGGTCGACCCGAAGGGCATCGACGTGGCGCAACTGTCCGCGCTGAAGGAGGCGGGCCGGAGTGTGCTCGATTACCCGGCGGGCGAGAAGCGCGACCGTGACGCGGTCATCGACGTGGAGTGCGACATCTGGATTCCCGCCGCGCGGCCGGACGTGGTGCACGAGGACAACGTGCATCGCCTGAGGACGAAGCTGGTGATCGAGGGCGCCAACATCCCGTTCACCCACGGCGCGGAGAAAATCCTGCACGACCGTGGCGTGCTGTGCGTGCCGGACTTCATCGCCAATGCCGGCGGCGTGATCTGCGCCGCCATGGAGTATGCCGGAGCCAGCGAGTCCGCCGCCTTCGACACCATCGCCGACAAGCTGCGGCAGAACACCGAGGAAGTGCTGGCGCAGGTGGCGAAGCAGGGCATGCCGCCGCGCGAGGCGGCGATGAATCTCGCCGTCGCACGGGTGAAGAAGGCCATGAGCCACCGGCGCTGGAACATCTTCTGATGTACCGCATCCGCTTCCACGGCCGCGGTGGCCAGGGCATGAAGACGGCGAGCCGCATGCTGGGCACGGCGTTCTTCCGCGCCGGCTGGCAGGTGCAGGACGCGCCGCGCTACGGCGCCGAGCGGCGCGGCGCGCCGATCTTCGCCTACGTGCGCGCGGCGAGGGAGCCCATTCACGAGCGCGGCATCATCCGCGCGCCGGACCTGGTGATCGTCGCCGACGACAGCCTGGTGCCGGTGCCCATGGCCGGCGTGCTGCAGGGTGCCACCGCGCGCACGGTGATGCTGATCAACACCCAGGAAGACGCCGACACCTGGCGCCACCGGCTCAACTTCCCCGGCACCCTGCTCACGCTGCCAGCCGAGGCGACGGCGCGCGAGGAGCTGCGCTTCGTCGGTGCGGCCTGCGCCGGCGCAGCCGCGCGCCTCGTGGGCGTGATTCCGCGCGCAACCCTGGAAGCGGCGATACACGAGGAGCTAACGGATCGGCGCGAGGACATCGTCCGGCACAACCTGCGCCAGGCCCTCGCCGCCTTCGATGCGATGGCGCCCCACGCCGGCTGCGTGAGCGAAGGCGCGGCAGCCAGCGTGGCACAGGCGGCGACGCCGGAATGGGTGGAGCTCCCGGTGGACGAGGCCGATGCCGCCGCCGCGGCCATCCACGCCGGCGCCACCAGTGTCGAAGTGCGCACCGGGCTGTGGCGCCTGATGCGCCCGGTGATCGACTACGAACGCTGCAACCGCTGCTGGTGGGTGTGCAGCGAATTCTGCCCGGACAGCGCCATCAAGGTCGTCGACGGCAGGCCGGAGATCGACTACGAACACTGCAAGGGCTGCATGATCTGCGTGGCGCAGTGCCCGCCCCACGCCATCGCCGCCGTGCCCGAGCAGCAGTTCAGGGAGGCCGAGGCATGACCCGCGCCCTCATCACCGGCAACCAGGCCGCCGCCTGGGGGGCGCGCCTGGCGCGGGCCGACTACGTGCCGGCCTTCCCCATCACGCCGCAGACCGAGATCATCGAGACCCTCGCCGCCTGGATCGATCGCGGCGAGTTGGACTGCCGGCTGACCATGATGGAATCGGAGCACTCCATGCTCACCGCCGCCGGCGCCGCGGCGGCCACCGGCGTGCGCGTGTTCACCGCCACTTCCAGTCAGGGGCTGATGTACGCGATGGAGATGATCTACGCCGTGCCCGGCATGCGCGCGCCCTTCGTGCTGGTGAACGTGTCGCGCGGCCTGCAGACGCCGGTGACGCTGGAGCCGGACCACACCGACGTGCTCGCCGCGCGCGACAGCGGCTTTCTGCAGATCCATTGCGCCACCTGCCAGGAGGTGCTGGATCACACGCTCATCGCCTACCGCCTGGCCGAGCACCACCGCGTGCGCCTGCCGGTGATCGTGAACCTGGACGGCTTCTATCTCTCCTTCACCCGCGAGCCGGTGGAGATTCCGAAGCAGGAAGCCGTCGACCGCTTCCTGCCGGGCTTCAGTGCGGAGACCACGCGCTTCCACGCGAACGAGCCGGTAAGCCAGGCGGTGGTGGTGCTGGGTTCCACGCCCTACTCCTACTTCCGCTACGAGACCCATCTCGCCGCGCTGCAGGCGCTGCCGGCCTACGAACAAATCGCGAGTGATTTCGCCACGCAATTCGGGCGCGAATACCACGCGCTCGAAACCTGGCGCAGCGAGGATGCGGAGTGGGTGCTGTTCATGATGGGCTCCTTCGCCACCAAGGCCAAGGACGCCGTGGACCGCATGCGCGAGGCCGGCTGGAAAGTGGGCCTGGTGCGGCCGCGCCTGCTGCGGCCGTTCCCGGACGAACCCGTGCGCCGGGCGCTGGCCGGCAAGCGCGGCGTGGCGGTGATCGATCAGAACCTGTCCATGGGCAAGGGCGGGGTGCTGCATGGCGAGCTGGCTTCCGTGCTCTACGGCCAGCCGGATGCGCCGCCGGTCCTGGCGAGCTTCATCGGCGGCCTGGGTGGGCGCGACATCGCGCCGGAGGAGTTTTTCGAAATGATCCGCGTGGTGCAGAAAGCCGCCGAGGAAGGCAGGCCACCGCTGCCGCGCCTGCTGTTCACCGCAAACGAACTGCGCGAGGTGCGCAAGCTGCAGGCCATCGCCCACACCGAGCGCAAGGAATCGCTGAAATGAGCGAGCAAACCGTCACTCTCTACAAGCGCATGAAGGATCTGCCCTCGACCCACATCCTTGGCGCCGGCACGCCCATGTGCGCGGGCTGCGGCGGCCTGCAGGCCCTGCACGAGGTGTACGACATCCTGGGCGAGAAGACGGTGTTCGTGAACGCGGCCGGCTGCATGACGCTGCTGGCGGTGTACCCGTTCACACCCTTCCGCGGCTCCTGGCTCTACACTTCCATGGCTTCCGCTCCCGCCGGCGCCCAGGGCGTGCGCGATGCGCTGGACATTCTGCTCGCGAAGCAGCGCATCAAGCCCGAGGAGAACCTGGACGTGGTGGTGCTCACCGGCGACGGCGCCGCCTACGGCATGGGGCTGTCTTCCACTTCCAGCGCCATCGAGCGCGGGCTGGATTTCATCTACCTGTGCTACGACAACGAGGGCTACGGCAACACCGGCCAGCAGACCTCGCCTGCCACGCCCCACGGCGCGAAGACGTCGACCAGCACCGGGCCGCGCGGCTTCGGCGGCTACAAGAAGGATCTGTTCGCCATCTGGGCCGCGCACCGCCCCGCCTATGTGGCCACGGTGATCGGCAGCGAGCCGCTGGATCTGGCGCGCAAGATTGCAAAGGCCAAAAGCATGAAAGGTCCACGCCTGATCATCGCGCTGGCGCCCTGCCCCACCGGCTGGGATTTCGATCCGGCGGAGACGGTGGAAGTGGGCAGGCTCGCGGTCAAGACCGGCATTTGGCCGCTGAAGGAATACGCGAACGGCACCGTGACCCACACCAAGGTGCCGGGCGAGCGCGTGCCGGTGGAGGAGTACCTGAAGAAGCAGGGGCGCTTCGCCCACCTGTTCCAGCCGCAGCGCGACGAAGCCCTGCTGGCGGAAATCCAGGCGCGGGTGGACGCGTATTGGCGGGGCGTTGAGAAGCCCTGACCGCGGAGGACACGGAGGAAAGCCATGCGGCTCGTTCTTGCTGTGGGCCCTCCGCGAACTCCGCGTTGAGTGCTTTTGAGGAAAATCGATGAAGCACAGCTACTGCCATCGCGGCGGCGACGTGCCGCTGCTGGGCGCCACCATTCCCGAGCATTTCGCCGCCGTGGTGGCCGCCCACGGGCAAAGGGAAGCGGTCGTCTCCCTGCCCCAGCAGCGCCGCCTCGGCTACGCCCGGCTTGCCGGGGAAATCGACCGTCTCGCGCGCGGCCTGATCGGACTCGGCTTCGGCAAGGGCGATCGCATCGGTATCTGGTCCACCAACAACATCGAGTGGCTGCTGCTGCAGATGGCCACGGCGCGCATCGGCTGCGTGCTGGTCAACATCAACCCGGCCTACCGCGTGCACGAGCTGGAATATTCCCTCAAGCGCTCCGAGGTGCAGGGCCTGTTCCTGATTCCCAGCTTCCGTCACAGCGATTACGTGGCGATGCTGTGCGAGCTGGTGCCCGAGCTCAAAGTCGGCGGGCCCGAACTCGGGAGCGCCGCGCTGCCGCTCCTGCGCCGCGCCGTCCTGTACGACCCGATGCAGCCGGAGCGGACCGCGCGCCCACATCCCGGCTTCACCCTGTGGCAGGAAGTGCTGGTGGCCGGCGAGCAGATTTCCCCGCAGCAGCTGGACGCCGCCACCGCCGGCCTCGACCGCGACGACCCGATCAACATCCAGTACACCTCCGGCACCACCGGCTTCCCCAAGGCGGTGGTGCTGACCCACCACAACATCCTCAACAATGCCTGGTTTTCGGCGCGCGCCATGCACTTCACGGCGGCCGACCGGCTGGCGGTGCCGGTGCCCTTCTACCACTGCTTCGGCATGGTGCTGGCCAACCTGCTGTGCCTGTCGGTCGGGGCGTGCGCGGTCATCGCCTGCGAGCATTTCAACGCCGAGGCGGTGCTGCAGGCGGTGCACCATGAGCGCTGCACGGCGCTGCACGGCGTGCCCACGATGTTCATCGCCGAGCTGGAGCATCCGCGCTTCCGCGAGTTCGACCTGTCTTGCCTGCGCACCGGCATCATGGCCGGCGCCCCCTGTCCGCCGGCGCTGATGAAGCGGGTGATGGAGGAAATGCATTGCGCGGAAATCCTCATCGGCTATGGTGAAACGGAGGCCTCGCCGCTCACCCATCTGACCGCGCGCGAGGACGACCTCCAGCGCCGCACCGAGACCGTGGGCACCAACCTGCCGCATCAGGAAGTGAAGGTCATCGACACCGACAGCGGCCGGACCGTGCCCTGCGGCCAGGTGGGTGAGCTGTGCTTCCGCGGCTATCACGTCATGCGCGGCTACTACGGCGACGAGGCCGCCACGCGCAAGGCCATCGACGCGGCCGGCTGGCTCCATTCCGGCGACCTCGGCACCATGGACGCGGACGGCTATGTGCGCATCACCGGACGGCTGAAGGACATGATCATCCGCGGCGGCGAAAAGATCTTTCCGGCCGAGATCGAGGAATTCCTGTTCGGCCACCCGAAGGTGGCGCAGGTCGCGGTGTTCGGCGTGCCGGATGCGTTCTATGGTGAGGAGGTGATGGCCTGGATCCAGCTGCGCGCGGGGCAGAGCGCCAGCGAGGAGGAGCTCAAGGCCTACTGCCAGGGGCAGATCGCCCATTTCAAGATTCCGAAATACATCCGGTTCGTCACGGAGTTTCCGACGACGGTGACCGGGAAACTGCAGAAGTTCCGCATGCAGGAGATCGCCAGGGAGCAAATGGCCCGCGAGGCCGCAGGAGAGACACGGAAGGAGGCTTGAGTCATGAAGGCACTGATCATCACCGCGGAGGAGTTCGAGGACAGCGAGCTGTTCGAGCCCAAGGCCGCACTGGAAAAGGCCGGCGTCGAGGTCGAAGTCGCCACGCCCGAGAAAGGCCACCAGTTTCGCGGCAAGCATGGCAAGGCGCTGATTGCGGACCTGACGCTGCGCGACGTGAATCCGGACGAGTACGACCTGCTGCTGCTGCCGGGCGGCAAGGCCCCCGCGACGCTGCGCCGGGACGAGCACGCCATCCGCATCGCCAAGACTTTCTTCAAGCGCAACAAGCCCGTGGCGGCCATCTGCCATGGCCCGCAGATCCTGGCCAGCGCCCGCCTGCTGGAGGGACGGCGCGCCACCTGCTACAAGTCGGTGGCCCAGGAACTCAAGGACAACGGGGCCCTGTACGAGGACGCACGGGTGGTGGTGGATGGCAACTTGGTCACTTCGCGCGATCCTGGCGACCTGCCCGATTTCATCCGCGAGACGCTGCGCCTCGTGGGCCGGGCGTGAAGCCGATGCCCGTCAGCGCGCCGATTTGAACAGCGCCAGCGCCCGTTCCCGCGCCAGGGCGTGATCGACGATGGGCGCGGGGTAATCGCGCCCGAGCACCACGCCGGCAATCTCCTGCTCGATGGGCGTGAGTCGCCAGGGCGCGTGGATGTCGCGGTTGTCGAGCGCCGCCAGTTCCGGCACCCAGCGCCGGATGTAGCCGCCGTCCGGATCGTATTTCTCCGACTGGGCCACCGGGTTGAAGATGCGGAAGTACGGCTGGGCATCGCAGCCGGTGGAGGCGGCCCACTGCCAGTTGCCGTTGTTGGCGGCGAGATCGTAGTCGAGCAGCTTCTGCGCGAAATAGCGCTCGCCGCGGCGCCAGTCGACCAGCAGATCCTTCACCAGGAACGAGGCCACGATCATGCGCACCCGGTTGTGCATGAAGCCGGTCCGGTTCAGCTCGCGCATGCCGGCGTCGACGATGGGATAGCCGGTGCGGCCCGCGCACCAGGCGCGGAAGTGGTCGTCGGAGCCGGGCCAGCGGATGCCGTCGAACTCCGTGCGGTAGGCCTGGTTGGTCACGCGCGGATGGAAGAACAGGATCATCTGGAAGAAATCGCGCCAAATCAGCTCCGACAGCCAGGTGTCGGCGCCGCGCCCCGAGGCATAGTAGGCGCGCCGCGCCAGCTCGCGCACGGAGCAGGTGCCGAAGCGCAGATGCACCGACAGGCGCGAGGTGGCATCTAGCACCGGCAGGTTGCGCAGGCGGTCATAGCCCGCCAGCTGATCCTCGAACGCGCGCCAGCAGGCCGCCGCGCCGCTCATGCCGGGCTTCACGCCGAGGCTCGCCAGATCGGTGTGCTGGAAGCCCATGGATGGCAGCGAAGGCAGCGCCGACTCCACGGCCGGCGCCAGGGCCGCCGCGTGCTCCGCCACCGGGTGCAGCTGCAAATCGGCGTCGCCGACGCGCTTCAGCCATGCGTTCCTGTAGGGCGTGAACACGCTGTAGGGCCGGCCGCTGCCGCTCAACAGCTGGTCGCGCTCGAAGATCACCTGGTCCTTGAACGTCACGAATGGGATGCCGTCGGCGGCCAGTGCCTCCTCCACCGCCGCGTCGCGCAGGATGGCTTCCGGCTCGTAGTCGCGATTGGCGAACACGGCGTTCACGCCGAGCTCGCGCGCCAGTTCCGGGATCAGCGTCCGCGCCGAGCCGTGGCGCACGACGAGACCGCCCCCCATTTCCGCCAGCGCCGTCTGCAGTTCCCGCACCGAGTGCCAGATGAAGTCGACGCGACGGTCGTGCCGGTCCTCGAGCCTGTCGAGAATGTCGGTGTCGAACACGAAGACGCAGTGGACCTGGGCGCTCTGGCGCAGCGCGTGGGAAAGCGCGGCGTGGTCGTAACTGCGCAGGTCGCGGCGGAACCAGACCAGGG
The DNA here is from genome assembly GCA_964445085.1 of uncultured Burkholderiales bacterium. Classification (GTDB taxonomy): domain Bacteria; phylum Pseudomonadota; class Gammaproteobacteria; order Burkholderiales; family Thiobacteraceae; genus Thiobacter. The sequence continues at coordinate 21,813 of CAYUJV010000018.1, read as the reverse complement.
CGCGGGGATAGGCAGGATTCATGGCGGGTCGAGGCGGCAAGCTGGCGGGATCGCGGTGGGCCGAGGCATCATCATCCACGGCCCGCGGGGCTGGCGCAATCTGCCGGCTTCAGTGGTATCGTAGCTTCCTTTTCGCACGCCACCGCCATGCTCGACGCCCACGCCCTGTCCCGCCACGTCGCCGATCAGTGGAACCGCGACATCATCCCGCGCCTGGTCGAATACATCGCCATCCCGGCCAAGTCGCCGCTGTTCGACCCGGACTGGATCGCCCATGGCCACATCGACCGCGCCGTCGACCTCGCCGTGAACTGGGCGCGCCGGCAGCCCATCGCCGGCATGCACGTGGAAGTGGTACGGCTGCCCGCGCGCACGCCGACTGTCTTCATCGACATCCCCGGCGCGAAGCCCGGCAACGTCCTGCTCTACGGCCACCTCGACAAGCAGCCGGAGATGAGCGGCTGGCGCGAAGGCCTGGGCCCATGGCAGCCGGTGATCGAGGACGACCGGCTCTACGGCCGCGGCGGCGCCGACGACGGCTATGCGATCTTCTCCGCGCTGTCGGCGATTGCCGCGCTGCAGGCGCAAGCGGTTCCCCATCCGCGCTGCGTGGTGCTGATCGAAACCAGCGAGGAATCCGGCAGCCCGGACCTGCCGGCCTATGTGGACGCCCTGCGGGAGCGCATCGGCGAACCGAGCCTGGTGATCGGGCTCGATTCGGGCTGCGGCGACTACCAGCGGCTGTGGAGCACCACCTCGCTGCGCGGCATGGTGGGCGGCACGCTGACGGTGGAGGTGCTCACCGAGGGCGTGCATTCCGGCGACGCCAGCGGCATCGTGCCTTCGAGCTTCCGCATCGCGCGCCAGCTGTTGTCCCGCGTCGAGGACGAGAACACGGGACGCATCCTGCCGCCGGCATTCCATGCCGAGATTCCCCTCGAGCGCCAGCGCCAGGCGGCGCAGGTGGCGCAGATCCTCGGCCCGGTGGTGCACCGCAAGTTCCCGTTCCACGGCACCACCCAGCCCGCCACCGACGATCTGGCGGAGCTGGTGCTCAACCGCGCCTGGCGCCCGACGCTGTCGGTGACCGGCGCCGACGGCCTGCCGCCGCTGAAGAGCGCGGGCAACGTGCTGCGGCCGCGCACGGCGCTGAAACTCTCCTTGCGCCTGCCGCCCACGGTGGATGCGCAGGCGGCAGCGCAGACCCTGAAGCGCCTGCTCGAAACCGACCCGCCGCAGCACGCCTCCGTGCGCTTCGACATCGAGCAGGCGGCCACCGGCTGGAGCGCGCCGCCGCTCGCGCCCTGGCTCGCCACGGCGCTGGAGCAGGCGTCGCACCGCCATTTCGACCGGGCTGCGGCGTTCCAGGCCGAAGGCGTGACCATCCCCTTCATGAGCATGCTCGGCCAGGCCTACCCGGCCGCGCAGTTCGTGATCACCGGCGTGCTCGGCCCGCAGTCCAATGCCCACGGCCCCAACGAATTCCTGCACCTGGATTACGCGCAGCGGCTCACCTGCTGCGTGGCCGAAGTGATCGCGGCCAGCAGGGTGGGCACGGAAGCGCCCGCCACCTAGGGCCGGGGACATCACGTGACCCATCGGGCACCGCGCGCGATTGCGCCGCGCCATGCAGTCGCCATCATCGTGCTCGCCGAGCTGCTGGGCACTTCGCTCTGGTTCAGCGTCAACGCCGTCGCCGACAGTCTCGCGGCGGACTGGGGCATCCGCCTGCTCGACCTCGGGCACCTCACCAGCGCGGTGCAGCTCGGCTTCATCGTCGGCACTCTGAGCTTCGCCGTCTCCGGGCTGGCCGACCGCTATTCCGCCAGCCGCATCTTCGCCGTGTGCACCCTGCTCGGCGCACTGACCAACGCCGCCTTCACCGCCGCCGCGGGACATCTCGCGCTCGGGCTCGCATTGCGCTTCGTCGTGGGCGTGGCGCTGGCCGGGGTATACCCGGTGGGCATGAAGCTGGTGGTGAGCTGGGCGCCGGAACGCGCGGGAAACGTGCTGGGCTGGCTGGTGGGCATGCTGACCCTGGGCACCGGCCTGCCCCATCTGATCCGGGGCCTGGCGCTCACGCCGGATTGGCGCGGGGTGATCTATGCGGCATCGGCGCTTGCCGCCTGTGGCGCATTCGCCATCTGGCTGTTGGGTGATGGGCCGCACCACGGGCGCAGCCGCGGCTTCGAGTGGGGCGCCGTGTTCGCCGGCCTGCGCGAGCCGCGCTTCCGCGCCGCCGCTCTCGGCTATTTCGGCCACATGTGGGAACTGTATGCGTTCTGGGCCATCGCGCCGCTGCTGATGGCGCTGGCTCTCGGCGATGGCCGGCACGCGGTCGCCTTCGCCGCGTTCGCGGTATTCGCCAGCGGCGCGCTGGGCTGCGTCGCCGGCGGACTGCTCAGCCGCCGCTGGGGCAGCGCCACGGTGGCGCGCACGGCGCTTGCCGGCTCGGCCGCGCTATGCCTGCTCTACCCCCTGGCGCAGGGGCTGGGGCAGGCGACCCTGCTCGCCCTGCTGATGCTGTGGGGGCTGCTGGTCGTGGCGGACTCGCCCCAGTTCTCGGCCCTGGCGGCGGCCGCCTGTCGCCCGGAACGGATCGGCAGCTCGCTTGCGCTGATGAACAGCGTCGGCTTCGCCATCAGCATCCTGTCCATCGAGCTGGTCACCGCGCAATGGCATGCCATCGGCCCCCGGGTCGGCTGGCTGCTGCTGCCGGGGCCGCTGCTGGGATTGCTCGCCGTGCGGCGAATCTAGTTGGCAGGCTCTGAGATGGCATGACGCCTGCAACCAAGGGCAGCCGATGCATGCCAAGAAAAAGCCCGGCATACTGCCGGGCCACGAAGCGGTTCTCTTGGTCTTCGTTATCTACTGATTTGCCTTTAGAGCAGCGGGCAGGTCGCTGAAGAAGCACCCTTCACCGGCTGAATCATCTTGAAGTTGTATCCCGGGGGGTTAATGGTAGGCAAACGCTTCACGGTCAAGCGATGGATCGGCAGGTTAGTATCAGTCACCAGAGCGTTGATCTTCGGACCCTTCAGATACTTCACCACAGCCTCGGTGATATCCATCACGTCCAGGCTGTTAGGCAACGTGGCGGGTGCCCCCGGGCCGGCGACCTGAACAATACTGCCATCATTCATTACGACCTGGACTACACGGCCACGGCAGGGATTGCAGTTGTTGATGGTGGCCTTGTCATCAGCATACCAATAGCCGGTGACAGTGTAGCCAGGGTGGGCTGCGCTACCGTCAGAGGGTACGCACATCTGGTAATTTGGGTTGGCTACGCCGTTGAGGGTTGGACGGTTGTCATAGAGTTCGTGGTCGTCGATCGCGACACCGTTTACTTTGATGTTGCTACCGCGGTTGGTCGGCCAAGGAACGGTCGGATCGGCCCAGGTCAGCGGCGTCGGATTTACCGGAGTCGCACCCATGAAGCCGTCACAAGCGTCCACGTCGTAGTTTAGACCGCTGTAGCCAAACATCCACCCTCCTGTCCATTGCCCGGGATCGGGATGGAAAGTGCCGCCGATGGAGTTCTCGATGGCGAACTTCAGGTCGGCACCACAGGCCTTGTCGGTGCGTCCCAGCTTGGCTGCGATGGGGATATAGTGGTAAATGTCATTCATGGTGATGGCGCCGCCGATCGCGACATGGGTTCCATAGCGGAAACCACGGATCGAGGCCGACTGGGCCTGGCCAAGGCTGGCCATGGCGTCAGCAATCAGGTCGTGCGAAGACCCTTCGACCACGCCGGGCATGTCCTCATCGACGAAGTTGGAGCGATGCAGGGCCACTTGGGTATAGGCAATCACCTCGTCGATCGGACGCATCAGCTGGGTGGTGTTACCGCCGACCGTCACCGTCTGGCCAGGGACGAACGTCCCCTTGACGAAAGGTTTGCGCACCGAGGCGACCTTTGCAGCGATGGCCTTGTCTGGCGTAATGTCGTCAGTAATGACATGCTGCTTGAACTCCCAGGAAGCAATCGCGCCAGCTTTCACTTTCAGTTCCATCTCGCCAATTACGGTCCCGTCCTGGCCTTCTTCCACGATCAGCGTCTGGTGACCGTCCGGGTTTATGGCAACGATAGGAGCCACGGTACGCTCGTGCATGTCCGAGTTAAGAATCACATCCGGCGCGGGAGCCATGGTCTCGGCGATCTGGACATCGCGGGACATTTCCAGCTCGGAAATCATGACCACCAAGTCAACCTTCTCGACGTTGCGCAGGTGGTCGACAAAGCACGACACCTCGGTCTTGCCATCGGTGAACATGTAGTTCTGCGTCACGCTGGTACCAACTGCCGCGATGGCTCGCGCTGTGGTCATACCCAGGATGCCGACCTTGACTGGTCCAACCTGCTTGATGTTATAGGTCGGCAACACGCGCGCACGCGGGCGCACGGTGCCCGTAACCGGGTCGGTAGCCGTGACGGCACACACGGCGTTGTCGTCGAACTGATTGGTGTAATACAGATTGGCGGCTAGCGCATTCCAGTTGGCCAAGGGTGGAGTAGTTCCAGTCCCTTTGAAGATTTCCTCGAACCGGGTAGGGCCGTAGAGGAAGTCCCAGTTGCCCGGCGCGTGGTTGACGAATCCAAACAGGTTCAGCACGTCGATCATGGCTTGGCCACGGGAGAACAGGGCCTCACCAGAACCCTGCACAGTGTCGCCGGTATTGAGGAGCAGAGAATGGTCGTACGCATTGCAGCGTCGGCAGTCTGCAAACGTCGCATTCTTGCGGAGAGATTTGATCTTGGTGTACATGCGTGCAACGCCGCCTTCCATCACGTTGCCTCTTATTGCATCGCTGCGCACGTTGGGGCGGGGCATCAAGTGGCCGTGAATATCACCGGTCTGGATCAGGACAACCTTGCCGTCGCCAGCAAACGCTGCACTTGCCGCAACCGCAAGCGCTACCGCCAACACTCCTTTTGTGTGTTTCATATTTCCTCCCTTGGGATTGATCTTCTTGTGAGCGCTCGGCTCACGACTGGCGAGCTGTATCAGCACAACGGCATCAGCTCACCCGAATAGCATAGGACAAATACATGGGCGGTGTGCGTAATCCATTGTTTTTTTGCGACGGCCGTTAGTCTGGAATAACTAACCAATATAGTCTTTTGTGCTCAGGAAGGGGCTGGCGGTGCTTTTGCTTGAGGCGCCACTTAGGCGCTATCGGCGCGAGAGAACGGCAGGAGCGCGGCGCGGGATCGCGCTCCGAAGAAAATCTACAGGCTGTTGTGCGTGCCGTCGCAAAACGGCAGGTTGTCGCTCATGCGGCAGCCACACAGCCACACGGTGCCGCTTTCCTTGGCGGTGAAGGGAATCGGTTCCACGCCCGAGCCTTGGTGGGAGCCATCGCAGAAGGGCTGGGTCTTGCTCTTCCCGCAGGCGCAGTACCAGTATTCCTGGCCGGCCTCGACCTTGGCTTCGTAGGGGGCATTCTGAATCGACATCGGGTTCTCCTTCAGGCGTGGGTGATCGAACGGGCGGCGCGCCCCTTCGCAGGCGGGCCATTCTCCCACAAAGCCCGCGGCCGAAAAACCATGCCCCCGCCATGAATTAGTGCCGCCCGCGCCGCGCCGATATGCGATAATTCCAGTCATGGAAAGTGCCGACCTCACCAATCACTTTCTCATCGCCATGCCCGCCATGGCCGATCCTTATTTTGCCAAGTCCGTCACCTATATCTGCGAGCACAACGAGCAGGGCGCGCTCGGGATCGTCATCAACCGCCCCATCGAACTGACTCTGCAGGCCCTGCTGGAGCAGGTGGACGTGCCGCTGGAAGTGCCGGCCATCGGCGAGCGTTCGATCCATTTCGGCGGCCCGGTGCAGACGGACCGCGGCTTCGTGCTGCACCGGCCGGCGGGGGAATGGGCCTCCACCCTCAAGGTCGGCGACGACATCGGCCTGACGACGTCCAAGGACATCCTCGAAGCCCTGGCCAAGGGCACCGGCCCGGAACAGTTCTTCATCACCCTCGGCTATGCCGGCTGGGCGCCGGGCCAGCTGGAGCACGAAATCTCCCAGAATGCGTGGCTGAACGTGCCCGCGGACCTGAGCATCCTGTTCGACCTGCCGGTGGAGGCGCGCTTCCCCGCGGCGATGATGCTGCTCGGGGTCGACCTGGGCAACCTGTCGGAAGACGCCGGACATGCCTGAGGCCGCGGCGGAGGGGAGCGGAACCGTGCTCGCCTTCGATTTCGGGCTGAAGCGCATCGGCGTGGCGGTCGGCGAGTTACAATTGGGCCTGGCGCACCCGCTGACCACGATCCACGGCGAGAAATCCGACCAGCGCTTCGCGGCGATCGCGGCCCTGGTGGCGGAGTGGAAGCCGGTGCTGTTCGTGGTTGGCCTGCCCCGTCATCTGGATGGACGCGACCACGAATTCGGCGCCCGCTGCGCGCGCTTCGCGCGCCAGCTGGAGGGTCGCTTCGGCATCAAGTCGACACTGGTGGACGAACGCCTGAGCTCGGTGGCGGCGGAACAGGGGCTGCGCGAATCCGGCATAAAAAAGGGACGCACCAAGGCCGTGCTGGACCAGGCCGCCGCCCAGCAAATCCTGCAGACTTTTTTCGATGAGCGACACCATGCAGCTGCCTGACGTGGACCAACTCCTGCGCGAGATGGCAGAGAAGATCGCGGCCAGGCTCGACGAACACAGCGCCCTCGTCGGCATCCATACCGGCGGCGCCTGGCTCGCCAGGCGCCTGCAGGAGCTGCTGGGGCCGGAGATTCCGCTCGGCACCCTGGACATCACCTTTTACCGCGATGACTTCAGCCGCATGGGCCTGCATCCGGAAGTCAAACCCTCCTCCATCGACTTCCCGGTGGACGGCGCGCACATCATCCTCGTCGACGACGTGCTCTACACCGGGCGCACGGTGCGCGCCGCCATGAACGAGCTGTTCGACTTTGGGCGCCCGGCCTCGATCGAGCTCGCGGTGCTGATCGACCGCGGCGGCCGCGAGCTGCCGGTGGCGCCGCAGTACGTCGGGGCGACGATTCCGCTCGCCAAACACCAGAACATCCAACTCAACCGCGACCCCACGGGCCGCCTAAGCCTGAGCCTGCACGACAAAAGACATTAAATGGCGCCGAACCCCCAGCTCGACGAGAACGGCAAGCTCCGCCACCTGCTCACCATCGACGGCCTGTCGGCCGGCATCATCCACTCCATTCTCGACACCGCCGAATCCTTCGTCGGCGTGGGCGAGCGCGAGGTGAAGAAAGTTCCGCTGCTGCGCGGCAAGGCGATCTTCAACCTGTTTTTCGAGCCGTCCACGCGCACCCGCACCACGTTCGAGATCGCGGCCAAGCGCCTGTCGGCGGACGTGGTCAACCTCAACATCGGCGCCTCGTCCCAGAGCAAGGGCGAGACCCTGCTCGACACCGTGGACAACCTGGCGGCCATGGGCGCCGACATGTTCGTGGTGCGCCATTCCGAATCCGGGGCGGCGCACTTCATCGCGCGCCATGTCGCGCCGCACATCAGCGTCGTCAACGCCGGCGACGGCCGCCACGCGCACCCGACCCAGGGCCTGCTCGACGTGTTCACCATTCGCCGCTACAAAAAAGACTTCACCCGACTGCGCATCGCCATCGTCGGCGACATCATGCATTCGCGCGTGGCGCGCTCGGAGATCAATGCGCTCACCGCGCTCGGCGTGCCCGAACTGCGCGTGGTCGGCCCGCGCACCCTGCTGCCCAAGGGCGTGGAAGACATGGGGGTGACGGTCTATCACGACATGGCGAAGGGCCTGAAGGACGTGGACGTGGTGATGATGCTGCGCCTGCAGAACGAGCGCATGAGCGGCTCCTTCCTGCCCAGCGCCGGGGAATATTTCAAATACTACGGACTGAGCGCCGACAAGCTGGCGCTGGCCAAGCCCGACGCCATCGTGATGCACCCGGGCCCCATGAACCGCGGCATCGAGATCGATTCGGCAGTGGCCGACGGCAGGCAGGCGGTGATCCTGCCCCAGGTGACCTTCGGCATCGCGGTGCGCATGGCGGTGATGAGCATGCTGGCGGGAGGAAGCGCGGCATGAAGATTCACATCAAGAACGGCCACCTGATCGACCCGAGAAACGGCGTCGACGCGAAGACCGACCTCTACATCGCCGCCGGCAAGGTGGTGGCCATCGGCAAGGAGCCGGACGGCTTCCACGCCAACCGCACCATCGACGCCACGGGCATGGTGGTGTGCCCGGGGCTGGTCGACCTCTCGGCCCGGCTGCGCGAGCCCGGCTTCGAATACAAGGCCACGCTCGAATCCGAACTGCTGGCGGCGGCGGCAGGCGGGGTGACCAGCCTCGCCTGCCCGCCGGACACCGATCCGCCCCTGGACGAGCCGGGGCTGGTGGAGATGCTGAAGTATCGCGCCAAGAGCCTGAACCTGGCGCGGGTGTATCCCCTCGGCGCTCTGACCCAGCAGCTCGCCGCCGAGCGCCTGACCGAAATGGCGGTGCTGCGCCAGGCGGGCTGCGTGGCCTTCTCCCAGGCCGACCGGCCGGTGGTGGACACCCTGCTGCTGGTGCGCGCGCTGGAATACGCCGCGACCTTCGATTTCCCGGTATGGCTGCGGCCGCAGGATCCCTTCCTGGCCAAGACCGGCGTCGCCCACGACGGACCGGTCGCCACCCGCCTCGGCTTGCGCGCCATCCCGACCTGCGCCGAGACCATCGCCCTGGCGACCATCCTGCTGCTGGTGCGCGAGACCGGCGCGCGCGTGCATCTGTGCCGCCTCTCCAGCCGTGACGCGGTGGACATGGTGCGGCGCGCGCGCCACGACGGCCTGCCGGTCACCTGCGACATATCGATCAACCACGCGCACCTGTCGGACGAGGACATCGGCTTCTTCGACTCCAACTGCCGACTGGTGCCGCCGCTGCGTGCGAGCGCCGACCGCGCGGCCCTGCGCGCGGCGCTGGCCGACGGCACCATCGACGCCCTCTGCTCCGACCACACGCCGGTGGACGACGATGCCAAGCAGCTGCCCTTCGGCGAGGCCGAGCCGGGCGCGACCGGGCTGGAACTGCTGCTGCCGCTGACGCTGAAGTGGGCAAGCGAGGCGGGCGTGCCGCTGCCGCAGGCGCTGGCGAAGGTCACCAGCGAACCGGCGCGGGTCCTCGGCCTGGACAATGGCCATCTGGCGGTGGGCCAAGCCGCCGACGTGTGCATTTTCGATCCCCATGGATCGACCACCATCGAAGCCAGGGCCCTGAAAAGCCAGGGCAAGAACACGCCCTTCCTCGGCCAGACGCTTGCGGGAAAAGTGCGGATGACGCTGCTGGAAGGGCACGTGGTCTACGAGAACCACGCCGGCCGCTGAGCGACCGCGGGGGCGGCGCTCAGGCCGCGATGCCGTACTTGCGCGCGAGATCCTGGGCCAGCCGGTTCACGCGCAGCAGCTTCGGATGATCGGGGTCGCGGGCGCGCGCGAGCGCCAGGTAGTGCTGCGCCGATTCCATGAAAGTTTCGCTCCAGCCGCGCTTGTCCATGTACACCAGCAGCGCCTGGGCGGCGTTGAGCACGATCTGCAGATTGTCCGGCAGCTTTTCCGCCGCCTCCGTCAGCAACCGCACCGAGCCCTCGAGGTCTCCCTGCTGCGCCTTGCGCACCCCCTCGTTGTTGAGGGCGATGATGCTCTGCACGCTGCCTTCGATCAGGGCCGCGCCTTCCGCCGCCCTGCCCGCGCTGGCATAGACCTGCTTGGCCTTGCGGATCAGCGCCGCGCTGTCGTGGTGGCTGCGCACGAGATGCTCCACGACCGTCCGCGCTTCCTCGTCGCGCCCATTCTGCAGGCAGGCTTCGGCCAGGTTGAGCGCAGCGCCCTCGCTCGGCTTCACCCTGCCCGATTCCCGCAGCTGGAGCGCGGTGTCGAGCGCCTGCTTCGCCGCGTCGTCGTTGCCGGCCTTCCTGTGGATGAGGCTCTCCATCACCGCCGCGCCGAACTCGACCTCGGGCGAATCATTGAAGGATTTGCGCATCTCGCGCATCGTGCCCAAGGCCTCGTCCAGCTTGCCGCGCCCCATCTGCACCCGCGACAGATTGGCGTAGTCGTCGGGCGCGCGGAAATAGGAGGTCTTGCCGCGTTCCACCACCTTGGCGAAAGCGCGCTCCGCTGCTTCGAGATCGTTGTTGCGCAGCGCAACCTCGCCCATCTGCTTCTGCCGGTGCATGGTGTAGGGCGACGCGGCCACCGCCTTGGCCAGGGTTTCCTGCGCGGCGCCGGTCTTGTCGTTGGCATCGTAGACCTTGGCCAGCAGGTCGTAGGCGGCCATGTACTCGGGGGCTTCCTGCAGCACCGCCACCAGCAGCGATTCGGCTTCCTCGTCCCTGCCCTGGAAATGCAGCATCCGGGCCAGGCCCATGCGTGCCCAGGGGATGGCGCGCACCTCCATCACGCGCTGGTAGATTTTTTCCGCCTCCTCGAAATTGCCCTGGGTGACATACAGCTCCGCGAGCAGACGCAGCAGGTCGATGCTGTATTTGCCGTGTTGCGCCACCGCCTGGCTGCAGACGACGATCGCATCCGCGATCCGGCCCTGCTCGATCAGCTCGTGGATGGGCGCGAAGGCCTGCTTCTTCTGCAGCACCCGTTCCAGCCGCGAGCGCAGTGTCTCTGCGGTGAAGGGCTTGACCAGGTAGTCGTCCGGCGCCAGTTCCACCGCCGACACCACCCGCTCGTAGGCGCGCTCGGCGGTGACCATGACGAATACGGTCTGCAGCTGGATCAGCTTGTTGTGCCGCAACTGCTCGAGCAGCTGCTGGCCGTCCGTGCCTTCGCCCAGGAAATAATCGCAGATGAGGATGTCGTAGGACTTGTTCTGCAGGCGGCGGATGGCGTCATTGGCCGTGCCCGCCATCTCTGCGTGCACCAGACCGAACGCACCAAGGATGGCCCGCAGCGACGAGCGCATCCCGGCGTGGGCGTCCACGATCAGAACGCGTTTTTCGGAAAAGTCGATGTCCATCCTGCCCCTGATCCCCTGACGGCAAACCCGTCTCCGGTCAGGGGATTAGCGGCAGACAGCCCCAAACGTTTAGGGCTTCAGCGGTAGCTGCGGGCGAGCTGGATGTAGTGCTCGGCCGAATAGTTGAAGTAGGCCAGTTCTTCCGGCGTCAGCGGCCGCAGCTGCTTGGCCGGACGGCCGATATAGAGGTAGCCGCCGGCGAGCACCTTGCCCTCCGGCACCAGGCTGCCTGCGCCCAGCAGCACCCGCGGCTCCAGCACCGCCTTGTCCATGACGATGGAGCCCATGCCGATCAGGCATTCGTCGTGGATGGTGCAGCCGTGCAGGATCACGCTGTGGCCGACGGTGACGCGGTCGCCGATCAGCAGCGGGGCGCCCCTGGGATCCCGTTCGCTCTTGTGCGAGACATGCAGCACGGCCAGATCCTGGATGTTGGTGCCGGCGCCGATGGCGATGCTGTTCACGTCGCCGCGGATCACCGCGCCGCACCAGACCGAGGCGTCCTCGCCCAGCGTCACTTCCCCGATGATCTGGGCGCTGGGGTGGACCCAGGCGCTGCCGGGAATGGTCGGCACATGGCCGTGATGAGCAAGAATATTCGTCATGACATGGAACTAAAATCAGCCGGAAGCAGCCTAGTATAATGGCCTGCCTACGCTTCACGGAAGATGAAAACCATGAACCCCTTGCTGGATTTCTCCGGTCTGCCGCAGTTCGGCCAGATCAAGCCCGAACACGTCACCCCCGCCATCGAGCAGCTGCTGGCGGAAAACCGCGCGCAGGTGGCGCGCGTGCTCGCCGACACCGCCGCGCCCACCTGGGCCGGCTTCGTCCAGCCGCTGGAGGACGCCAACGAGCGCCTGTCCCGCGCCTGGTCCCAGGTGTCGCATCTGAACGCGGTGGTCAACAGCCCGGAGCTGCGCGAGGCCTACAACGCCAACCTGCCGCGGATCACCGAGTACTACGCCGAGCTGTCGCAGAACCTCGGCCTGTACGAGAAGTTCAAGGCGCTCAAAGCCTCGCCCGAATACGCGAAACTGACTGCGGCGCAGAGAAAGATCGTGGACAACGAGCTGCGCGATTTCCGCCTCGGCGGCGCCGAGCTGCCGGAGGATCAGAAGGCGCGCTTCAAGGCCATCCAGGAAGAGCTGGCTTCGCTCTCCGCGCGCTTCGAGGAAAACCTGCTCGACACCACCAACGCCTTCGCCAGGTACGTCGAGGACGAAAGCGAGCTGAAGGGCCTGCCCGCCGACGCGCTGCAGGCGGCGAAGGAAGCCGCCGAGCAGGATGGCAAGCCCGGCTGGAAGTTCACCCTGCACGCGCCGTCCTGGATGCCCATCATGCAGTACGCCGACAACCGCGCGCTGCGCGAGGAAATGTACCGCGCCTATTCCACCCGCGCCTCGGAGTTCGGCAGGCCGGAATGGGACAACACGCCGCTGATCGCGCAGATCCTGAAGCTGCGCCAGGAGGCGGCACACATGCTGGGCTTCAAGAGCTATGCGGAAGTTTCGCTCGCCACCAAGATGGCGGAGCAGCCGGCGCAGGTGCTGGATTTCCTCAACCAGCTCGCGCAGCGCGCGCGTCCCTTCGCCGAACGCGACCTGGCGGAGGTGCGCACCTTCGCCAGGGAGAAATTCGGCATGGCCGACTTGCAGGCCTGGGACATCGGCTACTACTCGGAGAAACTGCGCGAGGAGAAATACGGCTTCTCCGACGACGAGGTGAAGCAGTACTTTCCGGAGACCACGGTGGTGCCCGGCATGTTCAAGCTCGTGGAGACGCTGTACGGCCTGAAGATCCACGAGACCCACGCGCCCACCTGGCACAAGGACGTGCGCTTTTTCAACCTCACCGACCACACCGGCCAGCTCGTCGGCCAGTTCTATCTCGATCTCTACGCGCGCAAGAACAAGCGCGGCGGCGCCTGGATGGACGACGCCATCACGCGGCGCCGCAAGGCCGAGGGCATCCAGACGCCGGTGGCCTACCTCACCTGCAACTTTGCCGCGCCGGTGGGCGGCAAGCCGGCGCTGTTCACCCACGACGAAGTGATCACCCTGTTCCATGAATTCGGCCATGGCCTGCACCACCTGCTGACCCGGATCGAGGACCTGGGCGTGTCCGGCATCAACGGCGTGGAGTGGGATGCGGTGGAGCTGCCGTCGCAATTCATGGAGAACTTCTGCTGGGAGTGGGACGTGGTGCGGCCCATGACCCGCCACGTGGACACGGGCGAGCCGCTGCAGCGGGCCCTGTTCGACAGGATGGTGGCGGCGAAGAATTTCCAGAGTGGCATGCAGACCGTGCGCCAGATCGAGTTCGCGCTGTTCGACATGCACCTGCACTACGACTTCGATGCCGCCGGCGGCAAAACCGCCCTCGACCTGATCCGCGAAATCCGGAGCCAAGTGGCGGTGGTGATCCCGCCCGACTACAACCGCTTCCCCAACAACTTCTCCCACATCTTCGCCGGCGGCTACGCGGCGGGCTACTACAGCTACAAGTGGGCGGAGGTGCTGTCGGCCGACGCCTACAGCCTGTTCGAGGAAAACGGCGTGCTGAGTCCGGAGGTGGGCCACCGCTTCTGGAGCGAGATCCTGGGCCGGGGCGGCTCGCGCACCGCGCTGGAATCCTTCGTCGCGTTCCGGGGCAGGGAACCGACCATCGACGCGCTGCTGCGGCACTCCGGCATGGTCGAGGCCGCATAGCCGACATCCGGTCCGTTTTTTCAACCGCAACATCACACTACCAAGGAAAACCAATGAAATCATCCAGCTTGCTCGTTGCACTGTCCCTTTCCTGCGCTGCCCTGCCGGCACTGGCCCATGTCGACGCCAACGACATGATCTCCGTCACGCCCACTGCCAAGACGCCGGCGGCGGTGGTCGAGGCCGTGAAGGCCTATACCGCGGAGAAAAAATGGATCTACTTCGCCGACGGCAAGGTGAAGAATGGCGAAGTCACGCTGGTGAAGGTGTGCATCCCGGCGGCCGGCAAGGATCTGTTCGCGGCCGGCCTGAAGGCCAGCGTGCTCGGGCCCTGCGGCAACCTCAGCATCTATGTCGAGGCCGGCAAGACCGAAGTGGCCCTCCTCAACCCGATGTACATGAACGAGATCTACCCGAACGAGCACGTGAAGAAGGCCGGCGAGGAAGCCGCGCCCCTGCTCAAGGCCATGGTCGACAGCGTGACCAGGTAAGCCTTCACTCGACCCCGTGGCGGAGGCAACCTGCTCCGCCACGTTTCCCCAGTATGTCATTCAGCGTACGCATGGTTTCCTGGCAGGAAGCGGCGCCGCGGCTCTCGCAGGTGCGGCGCGCCGTATTCATCGAGGAACAGGGCGTTCCGGAAGCCCTGGAATGGGACGGCGAGGATGAGGCCGCCGTTCACGTTCTCGCCAGCGACGAGGCCGGGCACCCCATCGGCACCGGCCGGCTGCTGGCGCATGGCCCTCTCGCCCACATCGGCCGCATGGCCGTGGTGCAGGCGTGGCGCGGCCGCGGCGTGGGCAGCGCGATTCTTGACGCTCTGTTGGCGGAGGTCGGCCGGCGAGGTCTGGCCGGCGTGTTTCTCAACGCCCAAACCTATGCGGTGCCGTTCTATGAACGCTTCGGCTTCGAGCGCGAAGGAGAGGAATTTCTCGATGCGGGGATTCCACATTATCGAATGACCCGGAGGGGTGCCACCGCCTAACAGCTGCCGCTGTGGCCGCTGATCACCGTCGTCCCGCTTCCGCTGTCCCACCGCAGGGTGTAGGAAACCGAGCAGCCGCTGAAGCCAAGCATTGCGGCATTGCCCATCATGCTTGTCGTATACGTCATCACTGCGTCCCATTGGTTGGCAAGCGCCCACGCCGGAAGCGGCGGGGGTGTCATCGGATATGGCGTGCTCGCCAGCAGCAGACGCACTTCGCCGGCCATGCGGGGCGTGACCACGTTCATCAGTTCGCGCGGCGCAATCATCAAGAACCGATCGTTGATCGCCCCAGCCGGGGTCGTGTTGAAGTTGGTCGCGGTTGCGCTCGCATATCCCTCCAGGTATGCGCTGTAGTCGTTCAGGTGTGCGGCGTCGCGCACCTGACCCGCAAGAGGCACCCCCGGCGCGAACACGATGGCCGCCAAGCCGCTTGCCGTTACGTCCCCGCTCACGGACAGCGTGCCCGGGGTGGTCGTGTTGATCACATTGGTGTAATCGCGGAAGTTTGGCGACAAGGCGTACCACAGCGACTCGCCGGCCCCGTCCCGCGGGTCGGGCAAGCCGAGGGTCTTCCAGGGCAGACGGCCGATATAGGCCGGGCAGTCTGATCCGGTCAGCAGCGGGGCAACGCCCGACGGTGGATTGCTGATGTCGGGGCAGGGCAAGCTGCCTGGGTGATTCGGGTCGGCGGCGGCACGTCCCAGCAACGCCTGCTTCGCCTCCGCCAGCGCCGCCGCCGCCCTGCGCTGCGCCCCCAGCTCCACATCCGCGCTTTTCAGGCGACTGACGAACACGACGCCCGCCCCCACCAGCAGCAGGAGGAGAATCAGAAACAGCGCCGCCCCCCGCTGTCGCGCTCGCATCCGCATCGCGCTAGCGCCCGGAGTCTGCGCCCGGCTCATCGCCCGCGTCATTGACGGCGGGCAGGGCAGGCTTGGGCTGGGTGGGCTTCGCCGGTGCTGGCGCCGCCTCGCTCTGCGCCGCCGGCGGCGGCCGGCGATACCCCTCCTCCACCTTGCCGCTGGTCGGGTCCAGCGTCTGGCCCACGCGCAGCCGCACCTGCCCGGCACCGCCGGGCAGCCGTATCGAGGCCGAAGCGGGGGTGCGGCTGGTGGCCACGCCGGCAGGCTGCAGCCGGCCGTTGATCCAGACGGTCTGCCGGCCGTCGCTGCGGGTGACGATGCCGCTCAGGGTCACGCCGTCCGTGGGCGCATCGGTTTGCGCCCCGGTGGCCTGCGTGCGGCGCGCGAGATCGAGCATGGCGCGCTGCTCCGGCGTGAAAAACAGCCTTCCGAGGCTCTCCGCATGCAAGGGCGCGAGCTGGCCGAGGCCGAGAATGAGGGTGCAGAGCAGCCGGCAACCCACGCGCATCATGGCGTCCCCGTCAAGCCGCGATCGTCCAGGGTGATCCAGGTCAGCTGGCATTCCGCCAGCAGCTTGGGCTCGAAGCGCGCCGTGAACGGGCCGCCGCTCGCACGCTGTATGTCGCAGCCCTGCAGCAGGTGCAGCCCCGCGGGCTCGGCGTCCAGCGCCGCGAGGAAGTTCAGCAGATCGCGCTCGTGCAGCAGGCGCAGGCGCAGTTTCATCACCGACTGCTGCACCGCATAGCCACCGGCATCGAACTTGAACCCGGCGCCCTCCTGCCCGCCGACCTGGTAATCGACGCCGAAGCCGCGCACCTCGTGGCTCGCCAGGCGCAGCGCGTCGATCCAGTTCACGCGCTGCTCGGGGCCGACGATGCCCTCCAGCTGCAATTCCCGGTAGGCGGGCGCGTAGCGCTCGATGAGTCCCTTCTCCTCGCCCACCTGCGCCAGGCGCTGGCGAACCTGGTCGCGGGCACCGCGCTCCCGATCGTAGTCCTGGCGCGCAGCGGCCGCGCGCTGGGCCGTCCACCACACCATGCTGCCGCCCACGGCGAGCACGAGGGCAAGCGCCAGCAGCGGCCGGCCCAGCGTCTCCCACAGCGGCGCGAGGCGGTTCATCCGGCGTGCCCCAGTTTCAGCGCCAGCCTGAACTGGGCCGCGGCGCCGGCGCCGGGGGCGTCCGAGGTGTTTCCGGACAGGCCCGCCTTGGGGTCCAGGTTCACGGGCAGTTCCACCACACGCACCTCGGTCACCCCCGGCTGGGCGCGCAGGCTTTGGGCGAGACGCTCGATCAGGCGCAGGGCTTCGCGGTAATCGCCATTGAAGGGACGGATTTCGGCGCTCAGCTCGGCGGTTTCCTGCCAGCCGGCGAAACCGGCGTCGCCGGCGGACGCGATCCCTGCGCCACGATCGCCCGCCTTGTCCGCGCCGTAGTGCCACGCCAGCTTCGACAGTTCGACATTGGGGTAGGACATCAGCGTCTGGCCGATGGCGCGCATGGCCGCCTCCGGCGTGCGCGAATGCGCGCGCAGGGCCTGCACGGCTTCGACCGCGGTACGCATGTCCGCGGCCGAAGCCGGCGCCGCCGGAAAACGTCGCGCCGCGTCCTCGTACTGCGCCTGCAGCCGGACCGCCTCGCCGCGCGCGCGCACGGCGCGATCCTGATAATCGCTGCGCGCATACAGGTTGTACCCGCTCCACGCGACCGCGAGCAGCGCCAGGCTTGCGGCCAGGCCGTACAAGCCGTGGCGCAGCCGGTGGTAGACGAAGCCGCGCGTCTGCCGCGGCAGGGCCAGACTGCACTCGGGCGGATGGCGTCCCAGCAGGCACAGCAGCAGGGCATCCATGTCCTGCGGCAGGTCCGGTGCCGGCATGCCGAAGGCCTTGGCCAGCGCCTCGCGGCCGAGCACGCTCCAGCCGAAGTTGGGCTCCGTCCCGAGTTCGCCCGCCGCCGCCCACAGTGTCCCGCCAGGGTCGAGAATCCACACCTGCAGCGATGCGTCGCGGGAAAACAGCCGGGTGTTGTAGAGGAACAGCCTGCTCTTTTCGATTTCGTCCGCGAGCAGGCGGCCAAGGGATTGCTCCGGCACCTGCTCGAAGGGCGTGAGGCGGCTGATGCGCAGCTTGCCGTCGACGAAGAAGCTCTGGCGCAACCCGCTGCCCTGCAGCGACACCAGCAGCACGCCGGGCGCGCGCGGCGCGAGACGCTCCACCAGCGCCTGACTGACCGCCGGCAGCAGGTAGAGGCCGGCCAGGGGCGCGCCCCGGGATTCGACGATCTCCAGATAGGGCCGCAGCAGGTCGGCGCTGTTGAGCGCGAGGAACAGGTACTGGTCGTCCCGGCGCTTGCCCCCGGCCCGGCCGCTGCCGCGGCCCTGCCGCCAGGCCGCACGATAGGGCGCGGTGCGGAAGAACTGACCCAGCTTGCGCGCCACCATCTCCCGGCGCGCGCGGCCCAGGACATGGGGAAGCGTCTCGGCGCGGAAGTCCTCCTCCACCACGTCGGCCATCACGTAAACCGGCGTGCGTTCGTGGGCGGCGAGCAGGTTGCCGAAGGCGGTCCAGGCACGCTCGTCCGCGGGGAAGCTGTGCACCTCCGACAGCCGGCGCTGGGCGAACAGCCCCATGGTGACGCGGCGCGCGGAGACGTTGAGGAGAATCTTAGCGGACATGGGACGGCGAGGCGTTGGCAGGGATCACAGTTTCACCTTGCCCAAAATATCATAAACGGGCGACAGCACCGCAAACAGGATGAGGGCGAGGATCAGGCCGAGGAACACCGTCAGCGCCGGCTCCAGCAGCTTCAGCGCACGCTCCACCGACTCGCGCACGTCGCGGTTGTAGAAGTAGGTGACGTTCATCAGCGCGTCGTCCAGGGCGCCGGTGGTCTCGCCGATGCGGATCATGCGCAGCACCAGCGGCGGAAACAGGCCGATGTTGCGGAAGCTGTCGGTCAGGCTGTCGCCGGCGCTGATCTGCTGCGCGGCGCGGCGCAGCCCGTCGGCCACGTAGCGGTTGGCGACGATGCCCTCGCACGAGGCGATGGCGTCAAGCACCGTGATGCCCGAGCGGTAGAGCAGGGCGAAGAAATTCGCGAAGCGCGCGAGGATGATCTTCTGCAGGATCGGCCCGACCACCGGCACGTTCAGCTTCAGGTAGTCCCAGGAATAGCGGGTTCCGGCATTGCGCCGCAGCGTGAATGCGAACGCGCCGCCGGCCGCGAACGGCAGCACGAGCAGCGGCAGCCAGTACTTGCCGACGAAATCCGACAGGCCGATGAGGATGCGCGTCTGCAGCGGCAGCTCCTGCTGCATGGTGCGCAGGAACGACACCAGCTGCGGCACGAGATACAGCATCAGGAACAGGATCACCACGCCCACCACGATCAGCACGGCGGTCGGGTAGATGAGCAGGCGCTTGGTCTGCCCGATTAGTTCGTCCTGCCACTTGAGCGTGCCGGCGAGGTTCTGCAGCACCTCCGGCAGGTTGCCGGTCTGCTCGCCGGCGCGCACCAGGCTGACGAACAGCTGGTCGAACACGCGCGGATGGTTGGCGAGCGCCTCCGACAGCATCCTGCCGCCGGCCATGTCCTCGTGCACGCCGGACACGACCTCGCGGAAGCGCGGGTTCTCCAGCGTGGCGGCCAGATCGGCGACACCGTCGAGCAGCGGAATTCCGCTCTTGGCGATCTGCTCGAGCTGGAAGCAGAAATTGATCAGATCCTGGCGCGACACCGGGCGGCTGAAGAACGGCTCGCTCTGCCGCCGCAGCCTGCTGGTCACCAGGTCCAGCCCCATGCGCTTCAGGCGCTGCTCCAGATCCGCCTCGTTCGCCGCGTCCATGCGGCCGCGGATGTGGCGTCCCGTGCGGTCGACGGCGAAGTATTGGAAGGCGGCCATGAGGACGGGCTGGGTGACAGGGGACGGTCAGCGCAGGCGGCCGGTCAGATCCACCACGCGCGACACCTCGGCCAGGCTGGTCTTGCCCTCCAGCACGCGCCGGATGCCGTCCTCGGCCAGGGTGCGGAAGCCCTTGCCGAGGGCGGCCTCGCGCAGCTCGTGCAGGGGCGCGCGGCGGGCCACCAACTCGTCCAGCTCGTTGTCCATGTACAGCAGCTCCATCAGCGCCATGCGCCCCCTGTAGCCCTTGTGGTGGCAGTGCGGGCAGCCGACCGGCCCGTACACCACGGCCTCGGCGCCGGAGCCGAGGCCGAGCATGGCCTGCTCGTCCGGGTTCGGGTTGTAGGGCGCCTTGCAGTGCGGGCACAGCTTGCGCACCAGGCGCTGGGCGATGACGCCGATGATGTTGCCGGCCATGATCTCGGGCGAGATGCCGATGTCCATCAGGCGCGGGAAGGTGCCGAGCGCGGAATTGGTGTGCAGGGTGGTGAACACCTGATGGCCGGTCATGGCGGCGCGGAAGGCCATCTCCGCCGTCTCGCGGTCGCGCACCTCGCCCACCAGGATCACGTCCGGATCCTGGCGCATGATGGAGCGGATGCCGTTGACGAAGTCCATCTTCACCGTCTCGTTGACCGAGGTCTGGCGCATGAGCGTCACCGGGTATTCCACCGGATCCTCCAGCGTCATGATGTTCACGGTCTCGTCGTTGATGTGGGTGAGCAGCGAATACAGGGTGGTGGTCTTGCCGGAGCCGGTCGGGCCGGTCACCACCAGGATGCCCTCCGGCCGCGCCATCATGCGCCGCAGCGCCGCCAGCGTGTCGTCCTGCAGGCCCATGCTCTCGAGCGGGATGATGGAGCGCTCGCGGTCGAGAATCCGTAGCACGATGTTCTCGCCGTAGATGGTGGGCTGGGTGGAGACGCGGAAGTCGATCGGCCGGCCGTTGAGGTTGAGGGAGAAGCGCCCGTCCTGGGCCGCGCGCGTCTCGGCGATGTTGATGCCGCTCATCACCTTGAGCCGCACCGCGATGCTGGGCCAATAGGTCTTGTGCAGGCTGCGGATCTGCTCCAGCACGCCGTCCAGCCGGTAGCGGATGCGCAGGAAGGCGAATTCCGGCTCGAAGTGGATGTCGGACGCGCCGCGCTTCACCGCGTCCGCCAGCAGCGAGCCGACCAGGCGCACCACCGGCTGGGTGTATTCCATCTCGCCGGTGGCGGTCTGCAGGCTCTGGTAATCCACCTCCCCGGTTTCGATCTCGCGCAGGATGCCGTCCACCGACAGTTCGTAGCCGTAGAACAGGTCGATGTGCTCCTGCAGCTGGGCCAGTCCCGCCAGCAGCGGCTTGAGCTCGATGTGCTGGTCCACCAGACCGCGCAGCTGGTCCAGCGCCATGACGTTGAAGATGTCGGCCACCGCCACGATCAGCAGCTTCTTGTCGGCGTCGAAGGCGATGGGCAGCACGTTGTGGCGGCGCGCGAACTCCTCCGGCACCAGCTTGAGCGCCTCGACATCGGCCACCACCGTGGCCAGGTCCACGCTTTCCTGGCCGATGGTGTGGGCGACCATGTCGCGGATCACCGCCTCGGTGACGAAGCCGAGTGCCACCAGCTGGCGGCCGAGGGGAATCTGGCTGCGCTCCTGCTCCATCAGGCCGATGCGCAGCTGGTCCGGGGTGATCAGCCCCTGCTGCACCAGGAGATCGCCGAGCCGGGCTTTCTTGCGATGTTCGGACACGCCGCCGCCTGCTACCGGGAAAGCTTCTGCAAACGGCTGCGCGCCTGGGCGGGGTCGAAATGGATGGCGCCGCCGCCCTGGGCGAGGCGCAGCGCGCGCTGATAGTACTCGGCGGCGGCGCGCGGCTGGCCGAGGTGCTCCAGGCTGACCGCAAGGTTGAACGCGTAGTCGGCGGCATCGGGCTCCAGCCGCTGCGCCTCGAAATAGGCGGCCTGCGCTTCGCTCCAGCGCCCCTGGGCGGCGTACAGATTGCCGAGGGCGAACTGCAGATAGGCGGCGGGCTGCTGCGCGATGAGCTGCCTGAGCTTCGCCTCGGCGGCCGCGGGCTCGGCGCGGCCGATCAGGCTGACCAGACCGGCCTGGGCATAGCTGTTGCGCGGGTCGAGCTCGATCACGCGCAGGTAGAGCTGCGCCGCCCGCTCGCTGTGATTCTCGTTCTGGGCGATCACAGCCAGGCCGAGCAGCACGTCCGGATTGTCGGGCTGCGCCATGCGCAGCTTCTCGTAGGCCTGGCGCGCCTGCTCATACTGCCCCGCCTGCAGCAGGTCGTAGGCCGCCACCACGCCGTCCGCCGCAGCCGGCGCGACGCCGGATGCCCCACGCTCGCTGCGCACCGCGAGGCGCT
>CAYUJV010000017.1:0-34451 GCA_964445085.1 uncultured Burkholderiales bacterium | reverse complement strand
CTCTGGACCGACGAGGCCTGGGTTGCTCTGGCGGCCCTGGCCCCCACCCCCGGCCTTGCCGCCCAGTGCAGCGTCCACGACGGTGACCGCGGCGGCGCCAGCACCGACGCCCCCCGACCTGCCGGCCGCGTATCAGGCCAACCCGCCGCCGCCCTATCCGCGCGCCGCCCGCCGTCTTGGCGTCGAGGGACGTGTGGTCCTGCGCGCGGAGGTTCTCGCCGATGGACGTTGCGGCGAGATCGCGCTGAGCCAAAGCAGCGGCCATGCCGTGCTGGATGCGGCTGCGCTGGAGGCGGTGAAGGGCTGGCGCTTCGTGCCGGCGACCCGCGCCGGGCAGGCGGTGGCGGCCTGGGTGGAAATCCCGATCAGCTTCCGCCTCGACGGCCGCGAAGGCTGACGGCAGCTACTGGCTCGTCAGCTGGTCGTTGCGGGTGAAGGTCCAGGTGCGGGTGATGGACAGGATGTCCGTGTCCTTGCGGATGGTCTCCGGGAAGGGCGCGTAGGGCCCGGCCAGCTTGACGATGCGGACGGCGGCGTCATCGAGGATCTTCGAGCCGGAGGAGCGGTCGACGTCCACGCTTTCCACGCTGCCGTCGGAACGGATGTTCACGGTGAGCAGCAGGCTGCCGTAGATCTTTTTCTGGCGCGCCTCGTCCGGGTAGTTGATGTTGCCGATGCGCTCCACCTTCTGGCGCCAGTCTTCCACGTATTGGGCAAAGCGGTATTCCTGGGTGCGTGCGCCGACGAAGCGCCGCTTCGGCCGCTCCTGGTAGGCCTGATGCTCGCGTTCGATCTGCGCCTGCAGCCGCGCGATCTCCAGGCTTTGCGTGATCAGGTCGGTGCCCTGGGGCGTGGGCGCCGCCTGGGGCGTCGGCTGGCTGTGCGGCGCGGGGGTCGGCACGGCGGTGTTCGAGCGCACCTGCGCCAGCAGCCGCGCGGCTTCCTGCTCCATCTGCTGCACCTGTTCCTGGCGCTGCTTCAGCTCGGGCTTCGGTTCGTCGGCGTTCAGCGCCGGGAGGGGGGAAGTCGCGCGCAGCTTGCGCTCGGTGTTGCCGCCGCCTTCCAGGTTGGCCTGGGCCAGCAGTTTCGCGTCGCTGGGGCGGGTGGCGGACTTGGCGTTGACCAGTACCACCTGCAGCGCCTGGCTGCCGCGGTCGAACTGGCGCTCGGGGAAGGTGAAATGGATGCTGAGCAGGGCGGCGTGCAGCAGGGCAGACAGCGCCAGCGCCACGGCAATGGCAGGCATGCCGGCCACGGTTGCGTTCATATGCGGCGCCGGGGCGGCGAGGGCGGCCGCGTTGAACGACATCGCCTTGGGCGGCGCCTTGGGTGCAGGGCCGCGCGGCAGCGCGGGCGGGGAGGAAGCGGCAGGTTTGGTTTTGCGGCGGGTCACGCAGTTTCGCGGGGACGATTCAACCAAGGCATTCTAAGGAATCCCGGCACCCTTGTCACACGACTGGCGGACAGGCGATCCGTCGGCAGGTGACAAAGCGTTCAGGCGAGAACTTCCACGAACGGACACGCGACCTCCAGGGTCAGCAGGTCGATGCTGCGGATGACGAGCTTGACCCGGGTTCCCGGCGCAAGTTCCGGCATTGCGGCCGCCTTGGTCACCAGCGGCAGGTTGTCGAAGCGCACCAGGTTTTCCCGGATCACACTGGCGGTGGCTTCGGCGATGTTCTCCTGCTGCATGTAGCGCAGGGTCCAGTAGCGCTCCATGTTGCGCTGGAAGTCGTTGTAGGCGTCGTAGGCGGTCTCGAAGGCGCGCATCGCCGACTGGATTTCCTCGCCCTTCGCCGTGTAGGGCGGGGTCTCGCCGCGCAGGTGCGCGATCAGCTGGCGCTGGTTGACCAGGTCCACGTAGCGCCGCAGCGGCGAGCTGGTCCAGGTGTAGTGGGACACTCCCAGCCCCTGGTGCGGCAGCGGGTCGGTGGTCATGCGCGTCTTGCCGCTGGCTTGCGCGCGGTAGATGGCGGCGAGCTTGTGTTCGGCAGCCAGGGCGCCGGCGCGGCTGTTGACCAGGATCATCATCTCCGCCACCACCTTGTCGATGGGCGTGCCGCGCTCGCGGTGGATGATGCGCACGCGATCATTGTCGACCTTGAACATGTATTCCGGGATCAGGCTGCGGCCCTTGTCTTTCGCGCCGCGCTTTTCCTCCAGATGCTCGGCGAAGTGCCACAGCCATTCCAGTTCTTCCCGGTAGCGGTAGTCCGTGCCGTTGCCGATGGTGCCGATGTTGAACAGCGGCTCCAGCTGTTCGTGGCGCAGGTTGGCGGCGATGTTGACCCGCTCCACGCGCATGTCCATGGCGCTGATCGCGTAGTCCGGCGCCACGGTGAAGTAGGTGGACAGCGCTGGGCAGGCCACGCCTTCCTTCAGCGTGAACACGTCCACCACGGCATCCGGCAGCATGGTGATCTTGTCGCCGGGCATGTAGACCGTGGACAGGCGCTTCCTGGCAATCGCGTCCAGCTCCGAGCCGGGCGGGATGCCCAAGGCCGGCGCCGCGATATGGATGCCCACGCGCACGCTGCCATCTTCGAGCCGGGTGAGCGAGATCGCATCGTCGATCTCGGTGGTGGTTTCGTCGTCGATGCTGAAGGCGGACACTTCCGCCAGCGGCAGGTCGAGATGGTTTTCCACGACGCTGACTTCGCCGAAGCCCGAGCCCTGCGGGAACCACTCCAGCAGGAAGCGGTTCAGGTGGTAGTCGCGGGTGGAGGGGATCGCCCCGCATTTCTCCAGCAGGTGCGGGATGGACAGATTGGTCGCGGCGGAGGCCTGCTCCACGGCCTTGGTTTCCAGCGCGCCCTTCTCCGGCGCGTACAGCAGCTGGTTCAAGTGCGGCCTGAATTCCTCCGGCAGGGTGAAGGCGCTCAGTTCGCTCACGTAGCGCGCCAGCAGCTCGGCCTGCCTGCGCTTGCGCTCCTCGCCCGCCAGCGCGGCCTTGAGCGCGTCCTCCGGCGCCGGCTTGTAGCGGCCCCGGCCCTTGCGGTAGAAGTACATCGGTGCGCCGTGCAGCCTGATCAGCAGCGCGGCGTTCTCGATCGCGCTGGGTTCATGCCCGAAGTAATCGCGCCCCAGGGTCTGGTAGTCGAACTCCTCGGTCCCCGCGGCCTCCCACAGGAAGTCCAGGTCGATTTCGTCGGCGATTTTCTGTGCTGCTTCCATGAAACCGGCAAGCGCCGGCTCCTTGAACTGGAACAGCACGTCGTTGGCCTTGATCTTGGCGCGCTTGCCGTGCTGCGCCTCGACCTGGAACGAGGTGGTGTTGTCGGCGAGGATGGTGCCGACCTTGAAATGGCCGTCCTCGGAGTAGAACAGATACATGGGGAAAACCGCGGGAAAAGGGCCGCCAGTTTACCGGACGCGGGTGACCCAGGCCAGTACCCAGGCCAGTACTCAGGCCAGACGGGCGGATTGCAGGCCGGCGAAATGCAGAATGATGTCGATGTAGTCGCCGAAGCGCGTAAACCCGTGGTCGCCGCCTTCCAGCACGATCTGTCGCGCGCCGGCGTAGCGTTCGACCGCGCGGCGATAATCCAGTACCTGGTCGCCGGTCTCCACCAGCAGCAGGTAGCGTTCCGGGCGGATCGTTTCCACTTCCAGGGCGCGTAGCTCCGCGATATGTTCCGGCGTGAGCTCGTAGCGCTCGTTGGTGTAGAGATTCTGCTGCGGCCCGAGCAAGGGGAGCAGCAGATCGTAAGGACGCACGGCGGGATTGATCAGCACCGCCCGCGCATCGTGCCGTTCCGCCAGATGGGTGGCGTAATAGCCGCCCAGCGAACTGCCGACGAAGGTCACCGCTGCGGGCCGATGCTGCCGCAGCCAGTCCTCCACCACGCCGATCGCCTGCGCCGGCCGGTGGGGCAGGGCCGGTGCGTAAAATCGGTCCGCGAGCCCGCGCGTGGCCATCGCCTCGCGCAGTTGCGAACATTTCTTCGACGCGGGCGAGCTGTTGAAGCCATGCAGATAGAGGATCAATGGAGAGCGCTTTCAGCCGCGCGCGAGACGATCGAGCAGCTTCTGATGGATCCCGCCGAAGGCGCCGTTGCTCATCACCAGCACCTGGTCGCCCGGCCGGGCGAAGCGGGCGATGGCCTCGACCAGCGCATCGAGGTCGTCGTGGGTTTCCGCCTTGGCCCCCATAGGTCTGAGCGTGGCCGCCGCATCCCAGCCCAGGTTCGCCGTGTAGCAGAACACATGGTCGGCGCCGGCGAGGCTGGCCGGGAGCTGGTCCTTCATCACGCCCATCTTCATGGTGTTGGAGCGCGGCTCCAGCACGGCCAGGATGCGCGCGCCGTCCACCCTGGCGCGCAGGCCGGCCAGCGTGGTCTCGATGGCAGTGGGATGATGGGCGAAGTCGTCGTAGACGGTGATGCCGTTGACCGTGCCACGCACTTCCATGCGCCGCTTCACGTTCTTGAAGTGCGCCAGGGCTTCGATGGCAACCGATGCCGGCACGCCGGCGTGGCGCGCGGCGCCGATGGCGGCCAGCGCATTGTGGCGGTTGTGGGCGCCGAGGAGGTCCCACTGTACCCGCCCCTGGTGGGCGTCCGCGAAAAACACGTCGAAGCCGGACCCTCGGTTTCCCGGGGCATCGGCATCCGAGGCATGCCAGCCGTCATGGGCGCCGAGCTTCTCCACCAATGTCCAGCAGCCGCGCTTGAGGATGCGCTCCACCGATTCCTCCTGGCCGTTGGCCAGCACCAGGCCATGGCCGGGCACGGTGCGCACGCAGTGGTGGAACTGGGTCTCGATGGCAGCGAGGTCAGGGAAGATGTCGGCGTGGTCGAATTCCACGTTGTTGATGATCAGTGTGCGCGGCCGGTAGTGCACGAACTTGGAACGCTTGTCGAAGAAGGCGGTGTCGTATTCGTCGGCCTCGACCACGAAGAAGGGCGTGCCGGTCAGTCTTGCCGAGACGCCGAAATTCTCCGGCACGCCGCCCACCAGGAAGCCGGGCTCGAGCTTCGCGTATTCGAGTATCCACGACAGCATGGACGTGGTGGTGGTCTTGCCGTGGGTGCCGGAAACGGCCAGCACCCATTTCTGCTGCAGGATGTTTTCCAGCAGCCACTGCGGGCCGGAGATGTAGGGCAGGCCGCGGTTGAGGATTTCCTCCATCAGCGGATTGCCGCGAGATACCACGTTGCCGATGACGTACACGTCCGGGTTGAGCCTGATCTGGTCCGGCGCGAAGCCCTCGATCAGGCCGATGCCCTGGGCTTCGAGTTGCGTGCTCATGGGCGGATAGACATTGGCGTCGCAGCCGGTAACCTTGTGGCCGGCTTCCCGGGCCAGCACCGCGATACCGCCCATGAAGGTGCCGCAGATGCCGAGAATGTGGATGTGCATGAGAGATGTCTTTTTCACCACAGAGACACAGAGGCACAGAGAAGATCAAGTTTCTGTGCCTCTGTGTCTCTGTGGTGATAGGCTTTTGAAAATAACGCACTATAGCGAATTTTCCCGCAAACATGAAAACCCCGATCCATCTCGTCACCGGCTTTCTCGGCGTCGGCAAGACCACCGCCATCCTCGGCCTGCTCGCGCGCAAGCCGGCGAAGGAGAAATGGGCGGTGCTGGTCAATGAATTCGGCCAGGTGGGCATCGATGGCGCGACGCTGTCCCAGAGCGGCGTCGCCGTGCGCGAGGTGCCGGGCGGCTGCATCTGCTGCACCGCGCAATTGCCGCTGAAGGTTGCCCTGACGAAGCTGCTGCGGGAGGTGAAGCCGGATCGGCTGATCATCGAACCGACGGGCGTGGGCCACCCGGCGGGCATCATCGACGCGCTGCGCGACCCGATGCTGGCGCCCCATGTGGACCTGGTGAACGTGATCACCCTGGTCGATCCGCGCCAGTTCGCCGATCCGCGGGTGTCCGCGCTCGAAACCTACCAGGACCAGCTGAATCTCGCCGATGTGCTGGTGGCAAACAAATGCGACCTCGCCACCCCGGAACAGGTGCAGGCGGTTGCGGACTACGCAGCGGCGATGTTCCCGCCGAAGCTGGCGGTGGCCCGCACCGAGCACGGGCAGCTGGAGCCGGCCTGGCTCGACCTGCGCTCCGAGGCGGCGCGAAGCGCGCGGCATCCCCATGCCCACGCCGAAGGCCACAGCGAAACCGGCGCCTTCCTGTCGCGCGGCTGGGTGTTCCCGCCGAACACGGTGTTCGATGCGGGCGCGGTGCGCGCGCTGTTCCAGGCGTGGTGCGGCGATCCGGCGATGCTGCGCGCCAAGGGCGCGCTGCGCATCGGACGCGACTGGCATCGCTTCGACCTGGCCGGTGGACGGTTCGACGCGGGGCCGCTGACCTATCGCCGCGACAGCCGGCTGGAAGTCATCGCGTCCGCAGGCGCGGAGCCGGATTGGCAGCGCATCGAGGAGGGGCTGCGCGCGGCGATCAAATCGGCAGCCGCTGGAGCTACACGATCGCCGGCCAGCGGGGGCTGAGGACGAAGCCGCGCGCGACTTCGCGCCAGATGCCGTCGTCGCCTTCGGCCAGTTCCGCCAGGAGCAGTGGCGTGTGCGCACGGGCGAAGTGGCGCGCCACGACCTTGTGCAGGTGCGCGGTGTCGAACACGGTCCGGGTATCGCCCGCGGTGGCCCGTGCCGGCGCCAGCCAGGCAAGCCGCGGCAGCAGCTTCCAGCGCGCACACGTGTCATGCATGGGCAACGCTGTCTCGCCGTGGCGCAGCCACCAGCCGCGCAGGCCGCGGGCCGACAGTCCCGCAAGCTCCGTGGCCGGCGCGCTTGCCGGAAAGAACAGATAACCCTTCACGAAGGCGCGCGCCAGCGGCGCGGCCAGACCTTCGCCCAGCGCGGCGCGTCCGGCCGGCGTCTGCGCCAGCTGCAGCTGGCGGTCGAACAGCTTGTGCAGTTTGTCCGCCAGCCGGTCGCTCGGGTTGGGGCCGATGAAGGACTCCCACGCCGGCTGTGGCACGGCCTGCAGATAGAACTTCACCGCGGCTTCCCAGTGCAGCCGCGTGCCCCATTGCGGGTGCGCGAATACGAAGTCGAACTCCCCGATGGCCTGGCTGGCCGCGCGCACCGGCAGCCGCGCGTGCAGCTGCGTCGCGCCGGCCTGCCGCAGCCAGAACTCCAGCAGCGCCTCGAAATAGTGGCCGAGACGGTGGCTGTGATGCCGGTCGAGGAAGGCGTGCAGCGGCGCCGGGTCGCGCTCCAGCTCCATCAGCCACGCTTCGGCACGGGCCAGCTCGGCGGCGCAGAACGCGTCGTCCACGCTGCGGCCGGAGAACGCGGGGTAGGCCGGGTCGATCAGGATCGGGCTGCCGATGGTCCATGCCAGATCGCGCACCGCGGGCTCGGTGAGATCATGCATCAGCCGCTCGAAGGTGGGTGCGACCGTGGGCAGATTCATGGGCTGTGGTGATCAGGCTGAGGGTCCGGCGCGGCGGCGGCGCGGACAACGCCGCCCGCCGTCGTCTTTGGCCACGGTTGCGTCGGTGGCCCCGAATGGGCGCCGCGGTAAACTTTTTTCCCGAACCGTGGTCTTTCGTGGAGTCCCGTCACGACTGGCGGGAACAAGCAATAATACCATCCGCATTGATGAGGAGTGCCGAATGTCGAACGTTTTCAAGAAGACAGCCATCGTTCTTGCGCTGTTGTTTCCCCTGGCGGCCTGCTCCCAGCCTGCGTCCGATAAGGCACGGGCGGAGGCAAACGCGCCCATTGCCACCGTGGCGACTACCCCGCCGGTGACCCCCGGCTCGCTGCCGGACTTCACCCAGCTGGTGGCCAAGGAAGGGCCGGCCGTGGTGAACATCAGCACGACCCAGACCGTGCGCGGTCGCGCTTTCCCATCCATCCCGGGCATGGATCCGGACGATCCGTTCTACGATTTCTTCCGCCGCTTCATGCCGCCGGACCAGTCCAACCGTCCGCAGGAGTTCCAGACGCACTCGCTGGGTTCGGGCTTCATCATCAGCTCCGACGGCTACATCCTCACCAACGCCCACGTCGTGGACAATGCCGACGAGGTGGTGGTCAAGCTCACCGACAAGCGCCAGTTCAAGGCCAAGGTGGTGGGCAAGGATAGCCGCACCGATGTCGCCCTGGTGAAGATCGACGCCAAGAACCTGCCCACCGTGGCGCTCGGCGACGTGAGCAAGGTCAAGGTCGGCGAATGGGTGGTGGCGATCGGTTCGCCCTACGGCTTCGAGAACTCGGTGACCGCGGGCATCGTCAGCGCCAAGGGCCGCAGCCTGCCCGGCGACGGCTACGTGCCCTTCATCCAGACCGACGTGGCGGTGAACCCGGGCAACTCCGGCGGCCCGCTGTTCAACTTGAGCGGCGAAGTGATCGGCATCAATTCGCAGATCTTCAGCCGCACCGGCGGCTACATGGGCCTGTCCTTCGCCATCCCCATCGACATCGCCATGGACGTGGCGAATCAGATCAAGGGCACGGGCAAGGTCAGCCACGGCAAGCTCGGCGTCGTGATCCAGGAGGTCACGCCGGATCTCGCCGCCTCCTTCGGGCTGAAAGAGGCCAAGGGCGCGGTGGTGAGCCAGGTGGAACCGGGCAGCGCCGCGGACAAGGCGGGCATCCAGCCGGGCGACGTGATCCTCAAGTTCGACGGCAAGGACGTGCCGGATTCGAACAGCCTGCCGCGCATGGTCGGCACGGTGAAGCCCGGCAGCAAGGTGCAGGTCGAGGTGTGGCGCAACAAGGGCACCAAGAACCTGAACATCACCCTGGGCGAGTGGGATTCCGACAGCGCGGCCAAGGGCAGCCCGGAGCAGGCCGAGAAAGCCAACCGCCTCGGCCTGGCGGTGAGCGAGCTCACCGCGCAGCAGAAGGCCCGCCTCAAGGTGGACCATGGCGTGCTGGTGCAGGCGGTGAGCGGCAACGCCGAGCGCGCCGGCGTTCAGCCGGGTGACGTGGTGCTGGCGGTGAACAACGACAAGGTGACGAGCGCCGAGCAGTTCGGCAAGCTGATCAAGCAGAACGAGAGCGCGAAGACGGTGGCGCTGTTGATTCTGCGCGGGGATCGCACCCTGTACGTGCCGGTGAAGATCGGCAGCTGACGGCCCTGCTGGAGTGAGAAAAGCCCGCCGCGTGGCGGGCTTTTTCTTTGGGGCGCGCTTATTTCGGCTGATAGCGCAGGCCGACGAACACATTGCTGCCGGGGGTGTTGTAGCCTTTCGCCAGTTCGTACTGCCGGTCGAACACGTTGTTCCAGCGCCCCTGGAGGGTGAGTTCCTTGGAAACGCTGTAGCTCGCGATCAGATTGACCAGGGCGTAGCCCGGCAGTCGCGACCCAGGCGATTCCGTGGTGGAGTCGAAGCGGTCGCCGCTCGCAACCACTTCGGCCCCGCCCAGCCAGGCACCCATGCGGCGGCTGACCGACACCGCGCCGAAGGCTTCGCTGCGAAGTTGCAGGCGTTTCCCGCTGCGCTCGTCCACGGCATGCTGCACCGTCAGGTTGCCGTCCAGATTCCAGTCGGCGAAGCGGGTGCCGTAGGCAAGCTCGACGCCGTCGATCTTCGCCTTGTTCACGTTCTGCGGCTGTGGATACACGAAGATGATCAGGTCGGTGATGCGGTTGTCGAAATAGGTCGCCGTGAATCGCGTGGCGCCCGCCGCGTAGCGCAGGCCCGCTTCCTGGTTCATGGAGCGCTCCGGCTTCAGGTTCGGATTGCTGTAGCCGGGATAGTAGAGGTCCTGGAAGTTGGGGGCCTTGAACGCGGTGCCGACGCCGGCGGTCACGCGCCAGGCGGGATCGATGCGGTAGCCGTAGGCGAGGTTGCCCGTATCCGATCCGCCGAACTGGCTGTTGTCGTCATGGCGCGCGCTGAGTTGCAGGCTGTGCTTGCCGAATGCACCCTGGTACACGCCGAACACCGAATCCACGGTGCGATCCTTCCGGTCGTAGTTGACGGTGCTGCTCACGCGCTGATCGAGGTGCTCCAGCCCCAGCGACACTTTCCCGGCGTCCAGGGTGAAGTCGTTCTGCCAGCTGATCTGGTCCTGCACGCTGCGCGTGCTGGAGGGATAGGCGGTGTTCACGAAGCGATAGTCGTCGATGCCGCGGCTGAACCGCAGCAGACTCTGCCAGTTCGCGGCCAGCCGGTTCCGGCTGAACACGGAATAGGTGCTCAGGGTCTCGATCTTGGTGTCGTCGGTGGTCGAGGCGTAGCCGTCGAAGTGCACCGTGCCTTCGGCCTGGAACACATTCAGGCCGATTTCGTGGTCCGCGTTCAGGGTGTGGGTCAGCGCCGCCGACACGCTGGAATTCCGATAGGGATCCTTGTCGGGGTTGTAGTAGGCGCCGGCGCGGGCATTGGTGGCGGAAAAACTCTGGCTGTCGGTGTGGGCCAGCTGGATCTGCAGGTGGGTGTCGCCGAAGCGGCGGCGGAGACCCAGGCCGAAATCCTGGGTGCGGTAGCTGCCGAATCCTGCGCTGAGGTCGAATCCGTCCGCGCCTCGGGCGCCTTTGGTGAAAATCTGGATCACGCCGCCGATGGCATCGGCACCGTACAGGCTGCTCGCCGGCGCGCGCAGGATTTCGATGTGATCGATCTGGGCCAGGGGAATATGCTCCAGCGCCGTCGCGCCCGAGGTGATGTTGTCGAGGCGGACGCCGTCCACGAGCACCAGGGTGTGGGTGCTGTTCGCGCCACGGATGAACACGGCCGCCGGCTGGCCCGGCCCGCCCACCGATTTCACTTCGACATTGCCCTTGGCCTGCAGCAGTTCCGGCAGGGTTTCCTGTCCGGCCTGGGCGATGTCGTCGGCGCCGATGACCGTCACGCTCTGCAGCGTCGTGTCGAGCGGCTGGGGCGTTCGCGCCGGGGTGACGACGATGGTGCCCAGATCGAAGGTGGAAATATCCTCGGCGAAGGCCGGGGTGAAGGCGCAGGCGATGGCGCCCGCGATCAGACTTTTCTTCATGATTGCTCCCTCAGGCGGCAGGCAGCCCGCATGCCGCTCACGTCAAGAAACATGAGCACCGCAGGGAGAGCGCACAGACTCACTTGCATGACGACACCGCCCGCCACGGCGGTATCGCCATGCCGGAAGGTGAAATCCAGGCGTACCGCACCCCGCAGTACTCACGGCGAAGCTCCAGGCCGGTCTCCGGGCTCGCGAGTGAGCATGGGCTCGGGCATGCCGCCTTCCCGGGTTTCCCCAGTGGCTCGATGGCCGGGGTGGCCATCGGGGCACGCCTTGACTCGCCTACCGTTGCGGGTGCAGCGCAGGCTTGGCGCCTGGCGGAAAATCGGCTCGCGCAGCCGTGTTTCCGCCAGGCGGGAACCTGACTTCCCAGTTTCACCCTTCCGCCTGGCGGCGGGAGGGCACCTGAAACGAGCGCGCATTGTACGCGCGCGCGGGGGCGGAGTCCAAGTGGGCAATCGCCAAAAGTTAATGCCAAAGTACTTTCAAAAGAGGCTGTTAGCAGTTGACTCGCCAAAGTTTTTGAAACTATAGTGTCGGCCATGGATACGGAGCTGAAGAGCCTGGAGCACAAGCTGTCGCAGCTGGTGGATTTCTGCCAGCGCCTGCGCGACGAGAACCACGAGCTTCGCCAGCAGCTCGCCACGGAGCAGAACCACACCAAGCAGCTCCACGAGAAACTGAACGGCGCCAAGCTGCGCCTGGAAAATCTCCTCAACCGCATTCCCGAAAGCTGATCATGGCCGCCAACGGCAAAGGGCTGGACGTCACCATCATGGGGCGCGAGTTTCGCGTCGCATGCGCGCCGGAAGAGCAGGAACAGCTGCTGACGGCGGTGGAATATCTCGACAGCAAGATGCGCGAGATCCGTGACGCGGGCAAGGTCATCGGCGTCGAGCGCATCGCCATCATGGCGGCGCTCAACATCACCCACGAGTTCCTCAATACCCGCGTCGGGGGATTTGACGTGGGCGACTTCAAGCGTAGAATCAACTCACTTCAAAAACAGATCGACGAGGCCATGGCCGATCAGAGCGATCTGTTTCAAAAGTAGACCGGCCCCTCGGCCGGCTTTGACACCGGTCAGCTTATCCCCTGCGGTGTTCGTTACGGCTAATACTTCCTTGAACCAATGCGCATGCGCTTGGTTGCGGCTATCAGGGTGCTTTTGTGCGCGTCCCACTGCGGATGTACCTTCGGCGCCACTGCTGCGACCCCCTGAACCCCCGGTTCAGGACGCTAGCCGGACGGCATTCGCGGGGGACCCCCATCCTCCTGCCAACAAAGCCATGTTCACCCCGGAATACGCGGTGGACACGGAGTTTTTTTGAACGCGGGATCCTGGCTTCGACGGGGTACCGTCAGGTTTTGGCTCCGTGTACTCTGTGCACTCCGTGGTTAAGGATTTTTCCGGGATGAACAAGTCCGACCTCCGCCGCGCCATTCGCGAACGCCGCCGGGCGGTGAGCGCGGACGAGGCGCGTGCCGCCGCCCACCGCCTGCTCAGCCTCGCCATGCGCCATCGGCTGCTGCTGCGGGCGCAGCGCATCGGCTTCTACCTGCCGATGGCGGAGGAGATCGACCTGCTGCCCCTGATCAATGCCGCGCTGTGGCTGGGGAAGGAATGCTACCTGCCCGTCGTGCCGCGGCGCGCCGCCGCCCGCATGTGGTTCAGCCGGCTCACGCCGCTGCCGCACTGGTACCAGAACCGCTTCGGCATCCATGAGCACTGGTCGCCCCATCGCCTGCGCGCGCAGCGCCTCGATCTGCTGTTCATGCCGCTGGTGGGCTTCGACGCCCAGGGCAACAGACTGGGCATGGGCGGCGGCTTCTACGACGCGAGCCTGGGCTATCTGCGCCACCGCCGTGCCTTCCGCAAGCCGCGGCTGATCGGTGTCGCCTACGATTTCCAGAAGCTGGACGCGCTGCCGAAGGAGCTCTGGGACGTGCCGCTGGATGCGGTGCTCACCGACCGGGCGCTGTACCGCTTCCCGCGCTGATCCGTCCGCGATTTCGCCATCCGGAATCGCACTTCACATCTCGCGCGGCGCTGCCACTCCAGTTACCATTACGGCTTTTCCCACGCCGTTCCCGCGAGAGCCCCATGCGTTACTGGCTGATGAAATCCGAACCGTCCGACGTGAGCATCGACGACCTGGCGAAGATGCCGAACCAGAGCGTGGCCTGGTATGGCGTGCGCAACTACCAGGCGCGCAACTTCATGCGCGACCAGATGAAGCTGGGCGATCTCGCCTTCTTCTACCACTCCAACTGCGCCGAGCCGGGCATCGTCGGCATTTGCCGGATCAGCAAGCTGGCCTACCCCGACGCCACCCAGTTCGACCCCAAGAACAAGTACTACGACCCCAAGGCCACGCCCGAAAATCCGCGCTGGTTCAACGTGGACGTGAAGCTGGTGAAGAAGACCCGCCTGATCTCCATCAAGGAGTTGCGCGAACATCCGCAACTGGCGAACATGCGCACGCTGCAGAAGGGCAACCGCCTGTCGATCACGCCGGTGGATCCCAAGGAATGGGAATTCATCCAGACGATTCTGTGAGGCAAGGGGCGCTGCGGTCATGATCGTCGAGTGGCTGGCCTACATCGGCCTCGGTCTGTTCGCCGGCTTCGTCGCCGGCCTGCTGGGCGTGGGCGGCGGGCTGATCATCGTGCCGGTGTTGAGCTTCATTTTTGTGGCGCACCATTTCCCGGACGCCTACGTCCTGCACCTCGCCCTGGGCACCTCGCTCGCCAGCATCGTGTTCACCTCCATATCCAGCTTCCGCGCCCACCATGCCCACGGCGCGGTGAACTGGAAGATCTGGCGCCAGGTGACGTCCGGCATCGTCACCGGCACCCTGCTCGGGAGCGTGCTCGCCGCGCACCTGTCGACCCATTTCCTCAAGGTGTTCTTCGTCATCTTCCTGTTCTACGTGGGCACGCAGATGATCCTGGACGTCAGGCCCAAGGCCGCGCGCGATCTGCCGGGCCTGCCCGGCATGTTCGGCGCCGGCAACGTGATCGGCGCCGTCTCCAGTCTGGTGGGCATCGGCGGCGGCACGCTGTCGGTGCCGTTCATGACCTGGTGCAACGTGAAGCTGCACGACGCGATCGGCACCTCGGCCGCGATCGGCTTTCCCATTGCCGTGGCCGGCGCCGCGGGCTACGTCGCCAACGGCCTGCGGGTGGACGGCCTGCCCGAGTACAGTCTGGGATTCAT
The DNA here is from genome assembly GCA_964445085.1 of uncultured Burkholderiales bacterium. Taxonomy (GTDB): domain Bacteria; phylum Pseudomonadota; class Gammaproteobacteria; order Burkholderiales; family Thiobacteraceae; genus Thiobacter. The sequence continues at coordinate 20,306 of CAYUJV010000017.1, read as the reverse complement.
TTATCTGCCGGCGCTGGTGGCGATCGCGGTGGCGAGCATTCTCACGGCGCCGTTCGGCGCGCGGCTGGCCCATCGCCTGCCGGTGAAGAAGCTGAAGAAGATTTTTGCGATCCTGCTCTACACCCTGGGGGTTCGCATGGCGTGGAGCCTGTTCTAAGGAACTTCCGCAAAACCTTTTGCAGAGGTTCCCTAACCTTCGATGAAAGGAAGAATCATGCGCGCATGGCTGATTGGATTGATGTTGCTGCTGTCGTTCCCGGCATGGGCCACCTCGGATTACGCCCGCGAGAAGAAATGGGCGGACGAGATCACGCCCGGCATCGTGGTGGGGGATCCGGCGTACATCGAGCAGGCGAACGGGCACAAATTCCTGGGCATCTACACCGAGGCGCCAGGTGCGAAGATGGGGGTGATCGTGGTGCACGGCATCGGCATCCATCCGGACTGGGGCATGGTCGGCACCCTGCGCCAGAGCTTGGCGGACCAGGGCTACACGACCTTGTCGATCCAGATGCCCATCCTGGCCGTGGACGCCCAGGCCGACGCCTATGAGCCGACCATGCCGGAGGCCGCGGAGCGGCTGCAGCTGGCGGCGAACTACCTGAAGGCCAAGGGCTACCACAAGATCGCCATCGTCTCCCACAGCATGGGCTCGCGCATGAGCCACTTCTACATGGCCGGGAATCCGCCCGACATCGCGGCCTGGGCCTCCCTCGGCCTGGGTGGGAAGGACAGCTACGCCGGCATCAAGGCCCCGGTGCTGGATCTGTACGGCGCGAACGACCTGCCGCCGGTGCTGGCTGGCGCCAAGCGCCGTCTCGCCTCGCTCAAGGGCAATCCCAAGTCGCGGCAGGTGGTGATTCCGGGCACCGACCATTTCTTTGCCGGGCACGAGGAGGCGATGGTGAAGGCGGTGAAGGACTTCCTCGACAGCGTGCAATAGGTCGGCGCGGTCGTCATGGCCTTGCGGCAGGCCGAGCGCTGGTCGCAGCGCGTCACCGAGAGCAGTAACGCGCTGGACCTCGAACCCGGCGTGTTCACCCTGAGCGACCCGCGGGAGATCGCCGCTTCCCTCAAGCGCTCGGCCGAGGCAAGCACGCGCCGCAAGGCGGACCCGTTCCGCTCCGCCATGTCCATGCTCAACTTCTACATCAACCGCGCCGGGCGCCAGCTGGCGCCGGAGCAGCGCGTCCGGCTGGAAGCGGCGAAGGATGAACTGCGGGAATTGTTCGGCCGTCCGCGGCGCGGCTAGGGTACCGCGCCAGGGGCAGCGGTCCGGTCCGGCCCCTCACTGTGGGGGTGGCGGCGGCGGTGTTCCGGGCGGTGGAGGCGGCGGCGCCGAATAGCGCCGCTGGACCTGCGGCGCTTCATGGAATTGGCCCGACACCGGGACCCGATTGCCCTTCGCGTACATGCACTGGATGTAGGCGTAGTCGTAACGCCGCTGCAGGGCGTAGCCGGAGGATTCGCCTGCTCCGGTCCCGGCCAGGCCGCCGACCACCAGGCCGGTGCCGGCGCCCACCCCGGCGCCGCGCTCGCCGCCGATGGCCGCACCCGCGGCGGCGCCGATGGCCGTGCCCACCACGGCGCTCTTCACGCCGCTTTCGCTGACCGCCTGGTTCGGGGTGGTGCCGCCGATCTGGGCCGAGGCGAATTGCCGGCATTCCGCATCGTCGAGGCGAAACTGGTCGAAGCTCTTGCCGCTACCCGGCAGGGCCATCATGCTCGGGCCGCTGGGGATGGAGACACAGCCGGCGAGCAGCAGCAGGGCAAGGATGCTGGCGCGTTGCAAGGTGGACTGCATGATGAACGCTCCGATCAGGGTTGGGACGGCGGCTGCGGCGCCACCTGCTGCCAGCCCCCCGGACATTGCTTGACGTAGGGGTAGTAGCCCTTGGGCTTGGCGCAGTAGTACCAGTAGCCGGGGGCAAGCGGCGAAGCCCCGGGCTCGTCACCGCGCTCGATGTACACCGGCGGCGTGGCCGGCACGACAATCAGCGGTGGCGGGTAATACGGGTGATAGTAGGGAGCGTAATAGGGTGGCCCGTAGTACCAGGGCGAGAAGCCCGGGGGGCCGAAATAGAAATGCACGCTGCCGCGCACCCGGTCGTCGTCGTGGAAATGGCGGTCGCGGTCGGCCCAGGCAAAGCCGCTCGTGGCAAGGCCACAGAATAAAACCAGCAAGGAAATCGATTTGCGCACCATGGCGATATTCCCCTGATGTCGACTGCTCGCGTGGGCTTCAGGCCAGGCCGCGTGGGCCCACAAACCATGGATTGCCGAATGCGCGAAAAGTTCGCCCGGGGAACGGCGAGCGGCGGGCTAGAACTGCTCGTTGGGGCCCAGATAGCGCCACTGCCCGATGGGCAGGTCGCCCAGCTTCACGCGGCCGATGCGGATGCGCTTGAGGCCGACGACTTTCAGGCCGACCAGTTCGCACATGCGGCGGATCTGGCGCTTGCGGCCCTCGCGCAGCACGAAGCGCAGCTGGTCCTCGTTCTGCCACGACACCTTCGCCGGCTTGAGCGCGACGCCGTCCAGGCTCAGGCCGTGGTTGAGCAGCTGCAGGCCCTTCGCGCTCAGCGTGCCTTGCACCCGCACCAGATATTCCTTCTCGATCTGCGAGTCGTCGGCGATGAGCTGCCGGGCGATGCGGCCGTCCTGGGTCAGCACCAGCAGCCCCAGCGAGTCGATGTCGAGCCGCCCGGCGGGGGCGAGGCCGCGCAGCTGGGCGGGGCTGAAGCGCTGCTTCGATGGATCGCCGCGGAAGTGATTCTCGGCGGTGATGAGGCTCACCGCCGGCTTGAAGCCGGGCTCCGGCTGGCCGGAGACGTAGCCGATGGGCTTGTTGAGCAGGATGGTGACGCGGCGGGTCTGGGTCTCCTGCGCCTGCTTGTTGAGGGTGATGCTGGCGTTCGGGTCGATGCGGGTGCCGAGCTCGGTGATCTGCTGGCCATCGACGTAGACCCAGCCGCGCGCGATGTACTCGTCCGCCTCACGGCGCGAGCACAGGCCGCGCTCGGACATGACTTTGGAGAGGCGGATTTTTTCGGTCAAGGTGAATTCAGGATCTTTCACCACGGAGTACGCGGAGTGCACGGAGGAGAATCGATCCAAAAACTCCGCGTACTCCGTGGTTCAAGACCTTCTAGATATAGGTCTTCATTGCCCGCCGCCGGCCGGGTTTCTTCTTCATGACCACCACGCCGCGGATGGCGTCGGGGCCGGAGATGTTGAAGGCGGGGTATTTGGTGCTGAGCGCGTGCAGCGACCACACACCGTCGCGGATGCGCAGCTGGCGGAAATAGAACTCGCCCTCGTGCTCGGCCACGACGAAGGAGCCGTCGCGGGCGACACCCTCCGGCTCGCACACGATGATCTCGCCGTGCAGGAATTCCGGCTCCATCATGTCGTCCAGCACCATGAGGGCGAACGGTTCCGCCCCGGCGCAATTGCTCTCTTCCACCAGGGGGTTGATGGGGATGGTTTTCTTCTCGCTCATGGGCTCAGGATAGCGTCAGGACCGGTTTGCGTCCACCCTAGAAGGTGTGGGTGTATTGCAGGCCGATGATGTCGACGCTGCTCTTGTAGGTGCCGGCCGGGGCGTCGATGGCCGCATCTTTCACGAAGATGTGGCTGTAGGCCGCATCGATGCTGTCGTCCTTGTTCAGCCGATGGCCGAAGCCGAAGGCGAGCCAGGTGCGGTCGTTGTCCGGAATGCGCACGGTGCGGTACTGGGCGCTCGGTACCGGGCTCTCGTCGAAGCCCAGCCCCATGCGCAGCCTGGTTTGCTCCGTCAGCTGGTAATGGGCGCCGACGGAATAGCGCAGGGTGTTCTTCCAGTGCTCCGGCGTGTTGCTCAGGGTGGTGCCGCCGTTGCTGACGACCTTCAGCTCCTGGAACTTGCCCCAGCCGGTCCAGGCAATGTCGGCGAGCACCGCCCACTTGGCGTCGAGGCGCTTGTAGCCGCTGAGGGTCAGGGTGTCGGGCAGGGTGACCGAGGCGCTGGCGGGCGTGTCCGCCGCAAGGGCGGGGCTGAGGCTCAGTTTGCCCTCGAGTTTCTGCCTGACCGTCGATCGGTAGGACAGCCCGATCCGGGTATCCCGGTCGAACTCGTACAGCAGGCCCAGATTGTAGCCATAGCCCCAGTCGTCCCCCTCCATTTTCGTGATCACTGGCAAGGAAGGGTGCGCGGCGGTCAGCTCGGCCTTGATGTACATGGCATTCAACCCGGCGCCGACGGACAGCCTGTCGCTCAGGCGCAGGCCAATGCTCGGGTTGATGTTGACGGTCTGCATCTCCGACTTGATGCCGTACACCCGTCCGACCCAGCTGGGATCGTATTCCGTCTTCAGCCCGAACGGCACGTTGATGCCCAGCCCGAACCAGGTGTTGGCGTTGACCGGCATGGCGTAGTACAGGTTGGGGACGAAGCTGAGATCGCCCGCATCGCCGCCATTGTTGGTGGCCGGATTGCCGTCGTCGAACTTGGCGCTGAAGCGGATCGCGTGCACCGAGGCCACGATCTGCCGCCCCGGCAGCAGGGTCATGCCGGCCGGGTTGAAGAAGATCGTGCTGGCGTTGTCGGCCACGGCGCCGCTGCCGGCGTAGGCCGCGCCCTGGCCGTCGGCGTTGGATTCGATCAGGCCGAAGCCGGAGGCTGCGGCCAGGCCGGGCAGCGCCCCCAGCAGGCAGCCGGCGAAAAGCATGCGGATGGATGGTTTCATGGTTCCTCCCTGGTGGTGGTTCAACTGGTGAACTCTGCGTACAGCGCCGCGATGGCGTCTTGGTATTTTTCCGCGAGCGGGCCGCGTTTCATCTTCATGGTGGGCGTGAGCAGGCCATTCTCCACGCTCCAGACATCGAGTGTCGCATAAAGCCGCCGCACCTGGGCATAGCCCGGAAAGCCGTCGAGCTGCGCGGCCACGCGCTGCAGCAGCAGCTTCACGGCCCTGCTGTCGTTCAGCGCGGTCGGCTCCAGGCCCTGCTCGCGCGCGAACGCCTGCCAATGCTCCGCGTCCAGCGCCGCCACCGCGGCGAGGCAGGGCCGCCCCTCGCCCACGATCATCACCTGCGCGAACAGGGGGTCGAGCAGGATGGCCGCCTCCATGTCCGCGGGCGGCACCTTCTCGCCATTGCTGAGCACGATGATTTCCTTGATGCGGCCGACGATATGGTAGTGGCCGTAGGCGTCGACGCTGGCCTTGTCGCCGGTGTGCAGCCAGCCTTCCGCGTCGATGGCCTCCCGCGTCGCCTCCGGGTTGTTCCAGTAGCCGCGCATGACGCACTTGCTGCGCGTGAGCAGCTCGTCGTCGGCTCCGGTCCGTACCTCCACCTCCGGCAGGGGCAGGCCGATGCTGGAGGGCACGTTGGAGGTGGGGCGGTTGACGGCGATCACCGGGCTGGTTTCGGTCAGGCCGTAGCCCTGGTAGAGCGGCACGCCCAGGCCGATGAACACGCGGCCGATGGCGGGCGACAGCGGCGCGCCGCCGGACACCGCGAACTTGAGGCGGCCGCCCAGCTTGCGCGTGAGCGGCGCGGCGACCTTTCTTTCCAGCAGCGGCCACAGCAGCAGCTTGGGGTGCCAGCCGGCGCGCCCCTGCCGGTGTTCGAAGCGGTGCCAGCCGACATCGACGGCGAGATCGAACACCCGGCGCGCGGCCGCGGATTTCTTTTCCAGGCTGTCCCGGATGCGGCTGTAGACGCGCTCGTAGATACGCGGCACCGAGATCAGCACCGTGGGGCGGATCAGCTCCAGGTCCTGCCCGAGCAGGGCGACGGAACGGGCGAACGCGACCTCCGCGCCCACCGCCATGGGCAGATAGCAGCCACAGGTGCGCTCGAAGGTGTGCGACATCGGCAGGAAGGACAGGAACACGTCCTCGGGCACGAACGGGCCGCACTGCACCGTGTACCAGATGTTCCACAGAATGTTGCCGTGGGTGAGCATCACGCCCTTGGGCCGGCCGGTGGTGCCGGAGGTGTAGACGATGGAGGCCAGGGTATCCAGCGTCACCACCGGCGACACGGGCGCCGGCGCGCCGTCCGCGGCAGCCTCGAGCCAGTCCGCCGCGAGCACCATGCGCGCGCCGTATTCCCCCGGCACTTCCGGCGGCAGCAGGCTGATCACGCGCTGCAGCGACTGGCTGGCCGCGACGATGTCCGCCAGCTTGCGGTGCTGGAACCGGCCTTCGATCAGCAGTAGCTTCGCCCCGGCATGGTCGATGATGTAAGTGGCGTTGTCCGGGCGGTCGTCCAGATAGAGCGGCACGACGACCAGGCCGAGGCTCAGCGCGGCGACGTCGAACACCACCCACTCCACGCAGTTGCGCAGCATCACCGCGACGCGGTCGCCGGGCGCGAGGTTCTCACGCGCCAGCGCCGCGCGCCAGCGCGCCACCTGGGCCGCGACCTGGGCCCAGCTGTGGGTCTTCCAGGCTTCGCTCTGGGGGTCGAAATAGCGGTAGGCCACCTTGTCCGGCGTGGCCGCGGCGCGCGCCGCGAACAGCCCGGCGAGCGAGCCGGCCTGCTCCGGGTGCAGCGTGGTCGGCGCCAGGTTGGAGGGGGGGTCCCGGAAGCTGGGCGGCATGCCCGTCATTCGACCGTTCCCGCCGCGGGTGCAGGGCTCAGCCGGTGATCCGGCGCAGCGCCTCGCGGTACTTCTCCGCGGTCCTGGCGATCACTTCCGGCGGCAGTTTGGGCGCGGGCGGCTGCTTGTTCCAGTCCAGGCTTTCCAGGTAGTCGCGCACGTACTGCTTGTCGAAGCTGGGCGGATTGCTGCCCGGCGCGTACTGGTCGGCGGGCCAGAAGCGCGAGGAGTCGGGCGTGAGCGCCTCGTCGATGAGATACAGATTGCCCGCCATGTCGGCGCCGAACTCGAACTTGGTGTCGGCGATGATGATGCCCTTGGTCAGCGCATAATCCGCCGCCTCCTGGTACAGGGCGATGGCCGCATCGCGCACGCGCGCCGCGACGTTGGCGCCGACGATCTCCTCCGCCTGGGCGAAGCTGATGTTCACGTCGTGCTGGCCCATTTCCGCCTTGGTCGAGGGCGTGAAGATCGGCTGCGGCAGCTTGTCCGCCTGGCGCAGGCCCGGCGGCAGGGCAATGCCGCACACGCTGCCGCTCTTCCTGTATTCGTTCCAGCCGGAGCCCACCAGGTAGCCGCGCACGATGGCCTCGATCGCCAGCGGCGTGAGCTTCTTCACCACGATGGCGCGGCCGCGCACCTGGTCGGCTTCCTTCGGATCGACCACCGATTCCGGTGCGTCGCCGGTGAGATGGTTGGGGATGATGTGCTTGAGCCTGTCGAACCAGAAGTTCGACACCGCCGTGAGCACCTCGCCCTTGCCCGGGATCGGCTCGTTCATCACCACGTCGAAGGCGGACAGCCGGTCGGTGGTCACGATCAGCAGGCGGTGCGCATCCACGTCGTAGATGTCGCGCACCTTGCCGCGGTTGAGCAGCTTCAGGCTCTTGATGTCGGATTGGTACAGGGGCGTGCTCATGGGTCAGTCTCGTCGGTTGGGCGAACGCAGCTCGGCACTGGCGTCGTCCTGGGGATAGGGATAGCGGGCGTGGCCGTAGCGGATGGCCAGCACCGCCAGGGCCAGCATCAGGACCGCGCCGGTGACGGCCAGCATGCGCCAGGCGTCCATCTCCTTCATGTCGAGGATGAGATAGCGCGCCAGCGCCACCATGCCGATGTAGAGCGGAAAGCGCACCGGCAGCTTGCCCGAGCCGTAATACAGGCCGACCATGGTCAGCACCTCGAGATAGATGAAGAGCAGCAGCAGGTCGGCGAGCTTCACGTGGCGGGCCTCCACCATCGTGAACACTTCCTGGCCGGTGGCGATCACGGTGGCGATGGCGATGATCAGCAGCCCGAGATGCTCGACGAAGGCCAGCGCGCGTCTGTTGAATGCGGTGACGGGATCGTTCATGTTCGCACTCGCTTTCCGGTTCAGGCCGCGGGCTCGCGCACGTCGCTCGCCGCGCGCTCCACGCCGATGTCCGCGCGCGCCTGCAGGGCCGTGGCCAGCGCCGCCTCCAGGGTCGGCGCCACGCAGTTGAAATGCCCCATCTTGCGCCCGGGGCGCGCGGCCAGCTTGCCGTAGAGGTGGAGCTTGACGTTGGGGTGGCGCAGGATCGCCTCCCAGTCCGGCTGGCTGTCGCCCCACACGTCGCCCAGCAGGTTCACCATCACCACCGGCGAGAACAGCCGCGGCTCGCCCAGGGGCAGGCCGCACAGGGCGCGCACCTGCTGCTCGAACTGGCTGGTGAGGCAGGCGTCCAGGGTGTAGTGGCCGCTGTTGTGGGGGCGCGGCGCGATCTCGTTCACCACGATGCGGTCGTTTTCCAGCCGGAAGAACTCCACCGCCATCACGCCGCAGTAGTGCAGCTTCGCGGCGATGGCCACGGCCATGTCGCGCGCCTGGTCGGCGATCCGCTGCGGCACCCGCGCCGGCGCCATGCTGACGTCGAGGATGCCGTTGCGGTGCTGGTTCTCCGCGGCGGGATAACAGGCGGTGTTGCCCTGGTGGTCGCGCGCCAGCACCACCGACAGCTCGCTCACCAGCGGCAGGAAGCCTTCGAGCACGCAGACCTCGCCGCCCATCGCGGCGAAGGCGGCGCGCGCCTCGTCCAGGCTGTTCACCTTCATCTGGCCCTTGCCGTCGTAGCCGAAACGGCTGATCTTGAGCAGGGCGGGGAAGCCGGTGACTGCAAGCGCCGCCCCCAGGTCGTCCGCGCTGTTGACGATGGCGAAGGGCGCGGTGGCGAAGCCGTTGTCGCGCAGGAAGGATTTTTCCCGCGCCCGGTCCTGCACGATGGCGACCGCTTCGCCGCCGGGGCGCACCACGGTGTGCCGGGCCAGGAGGCGCAGGCTGTCCGCGTGCACGTTCTCGAATTCGGTGGTGACGGCGGCGCACTCGCGGCTCATGCGCTCCAGGGCGGCCGCGTCGCGGTAGTCGGCGCAGAGGTGCTCGCTGGCGATCTGGCCGGCGGGACTGTGCTTGTCCGGGTCGAGCACGATCACTCGGTAGCCCATGGTGAGCGCGGCCACGGTGAACATGCGGCCGAGCTGGCCGCCGCCGAGGACGCCGAGGGTGGCGCCGGGGAGGATCATGCCCGCGGTCATTCGGAATCCGGCAGCGTCATGGCGAGCACGGTCTGCTCCAGGCCCTTGCGGAACGCCTCGAGCCTCGCCGCCAGGGCCGGGTCGTGGTTTGCCAGCAGCGCCGCGGCAAACAGTCCGGCATTGGCGGCGCCGGCCTCGCCGATGGCAAAGGTCGCGACCGGGATGCCCTTGGGCATCTGCACGATGGAGAGCAGGGAATCCATGCCCTTGAGATAGCGCGAGGGCACCGGCACCCCAAGCACAGGGAGGGTGGTCTTGGCGGCGAGCATGCCCGGCAGATGGGCGGCGCCGCCGGCCCCGGCGATGATGCACTGCAGGCCGCGTGCGCGGGCGGTTTCGGCGTATTGGAACAGCAGATCCGGCGTGCGGTGCGCGGAGACGACCTTGGCTTCGTGCGGGATGCCGAGGTTCCTGAGCTGCTCGACCGCGTGCCGCATCACCTCCCAGTCGCTGTTGCTGCCCATGACGACGCCGACGAGTGGCTTGTCCATATGCTGTCCGTGGCTGTAAAAGCCGCCATTTTACCCGGAAGCCGGTCGGGGCGGGACGGCTCGCACCCTGCTCCAGTGCCACGCCGGGTTGCTGCCCGGCGCGGCTCAGCGCGCGCGAGGTGCGCGGGTTTGACGCGCTCGCACGACCAGCTTGCGTGCCTCTTCCACCAGCAGCACGCTCGTGGCAACCGCAGCGGCGAGCCCCCAGTCGCCCAGGCTCAGGTCCACGGTACGGAAGATGTCCTGGGCCGGCCGCCAATGCACGGCCACCACCTGCAGCGCCAGCACTCCGGCCAGCGCGATCCACAGCTTGCCGTTGGCGAACAGCTGGCGGTTGAAGGCGCTGCCGTCCTCATTGCGCGCGTTCATCACGTTGAAGAACTGGAACAGCACGAAGGTGGTGAAGGCCAGGGTCAGCGCATGGGCCTCGCCGTTCTTCTCCAGCGCCCAGACGAACACCCCCAGCGTGCCGACGGCCATGGTCAGCCCGTACTGCACCAGCCGGGCGATGCGCGTGCCGGACAGGATGGCCTGGCCGGTCGCGCGCGGGGCCGCATCCATGACGCCGGGGCGGGGCGGGTCCACGCCCAGGCTCATGGCGGGTGGGCCGTCCATGATGATGTTGATCCACAGGATCTGGATCGCCGTGAACGGCGCGGGCAGGCCCATGAAGGTGGCGGCGGACACGGTGAGAATGGCGCCGATGTTGGTGGAGAGCTGGAAGCGCACGAACTTGACGATGTTCTCGAAGATGGTGCGGCCCTCCCGCACCGCGCGCACGATGGTGGCGAAGTTGTCGTCGGCGAGCACCATGGCGGCCGCTTCCTTCGTCACCTCGGTGCCGGTGATGCCCATGGCGACGCCGATGTCGGCGGTCTTCAGCGCCGGCGCGTCGTTCACGCCGTCGCCGGTCATGGCCACCACATGCCCGCGCGCCTTGAGCGCCGCCACGATCTTGACCTTGTGCTCGGGGGCGACGCGGGCGAACACCGCCATGCGCTCGACGGTGGCGGCGAGTTCGTGTTCGTTCAGCCCGTCCAGCTCGCGGCCTTCCATCACCTCGCCGTCCAGCCCGAGTTCGCGGGCGATGGCGGCGGCGGTGACCTTGTGGTCACCGGTGATCATCTTCACCTGGATGCCGGCGCGCCGGCACAGGGCAATGGCCTCCTTCGCCTCGGGCCGGGGCGGATCCTGGATGCCGACCAGGCCCTGGAAGGTCAGTTCCGCCACCCAGGGCATCAATTCCCCGCCCGGGTCGAAGTCGCGCGCGGGGATGGCGCGGGAGGCCACGCCCAGCACGCGGTAGGCCTGCGCCGCCAGGCGGTCGTTCTCCTGCCGAATTGCGGCGCGCAGCGCGTCGTCCAGCGCGGCTTCGCCCGCGTCCAGCATGACGCGGCCGGCGCGCGCGAGCAGCACATCCGGCGCGCCCTTGACCATGAGCAGCACGGTGTCGCCCGCATGGTGGAAGGTCGCCATGAACTTGTGCGCGGAATCGAACGGAATCTCCGCGATGCGCGGGCGGTGCTCGAGCGCCGCCTCCGGCACGACGCCGCCCTTGGCCGCCAGCGCCAGCAGCGCGCCCTCGGTCGGGTCGCCGATCAATTTTCCGTCGGCGATGCGGCTCTCGCTGCACAGCGCCATGGGCAGCAGCAGCGGCGTGAAATCCGGCGGCGGGCCGGCGTCCTCCGGCGCGATGACGCCGGTCGCGGCATAGCCCTCGCCGGTGACCGTGAAGCGCCGGCCACGATGGAACAGCGCGCGCGCCGTCATCTGGTTCAGGGTGAGGGTGCCGGTCTTGTCGGAGCAGATCACGCTGGTGGAACCCAGGGTTTCCACGGCAGCGAGTTTCTTGACGATGGCCTTCTGCCGCGCCATGCGGTACATGCCGATGGCCAGCGTCACCGTCACCACCGCCGGCAGGCCTTCCGGAATCGCCGCGACCGCCAGCGCCACCGCATTGAGCACCGCCTTTGCCACCTCCTGCCCGTGGCCGATGCCGACGGCGAGGATGACCGCAATGACGGCCACCGCGATCGTCGCCAGGCGTTTGGCCACCCGGTCCAGATCCTTCTGCAGCGGCGTCTCGCCTTCCTCGGCGGCTTCCAGCATGGCCGCCAGCCGCCCCATCTCGGTGGCCATGCCGGTGGCCGTGACGAGCAGCTCGGCGCGGCCGCGCGTGAGCGTGGTGTTCATGTAGCCCATGTTGGTGCGCTCGGCCAGCGGCGCATCGGGCACGACGGCTTCCACGTGCTTGCCCACCGCGAGCGACTCGCCGGTGAGCGCGGCCTCGTCCACCTCCACGTTGTGCGCGACCAGGAAGCGCCCGTCGGCGGGGATGCGGTCGCCCGCTTCCAGCAGCACCAGGTCGCCGGGCACGAGCTCTTCCACGCCGGCCTCGATCACCTGACCGCCGCGCCTGAGTCGCGCGCGGCGCGCGAGCATGCCCTTGAGCGCCGCCAGGGTTTTCTCGGCGCGGTGCTCCTGGTGAAAGCCAAGGGCGGCGTTGAACACCACCACGATCAGGATCACCACCGCGTCCTTCACGTTGCCGACGATCCCGGCCAGGGCGGCTGCCCCGATCAGCACCAGGGTGAGCGCGTTCCTGAACTGGTCGAGAAACTTCAGCCAGGCCGGACGCGGACGCTTTTCCGCCAGGCGGTTGGGGCCGTGCTGCGCCAGCCGGCGCGCGGCGTCGGCGGGGTCGAGCCCATTTGCCGCGTCCGCCTGCAGGGCGGCGCACGCCTGTTCCGCGCTTTGGCCGTGCCAGGGCGGGGTGCGCGGCTCGGGCGCATTCATGGGCGCGCTCGGCTGTTCCATGTCAGCCGGAGCCTGACCTGCCCCATCCGGCCCTTGCGCGGGAGGCGGTTTTCGCGGTCGCGCTCGTGCATGCAAGCCATCCCCTCACAGTGCATAGATCGCCATGCCCACGGCGAGCAGCGCCACCGTGACCCAGCCCAGGCGGTCGACGTGGTGGCGCAACACGGCTTCCATGCGCGCGCCGCCCCAGTACATCAGCCCGGCCACCAGGAAGAAGCGCGCGCCGCGGCCGATGAACGAGGCCAGGGCGAACGGCAGCAGCGGCATGGACAGCGCGCCGGCGGCGATGGTGAAGGCCTTGTAGGGAATGGGGGAGAAGCCGGCGATGAGCACGGCCCAGAAGCCCCACGCCCGGAACCACTCCACGGCGAGCTGGTAGGCCGCCCAGTAGCGGGATTCTCGCAGCCACGGCTCGATGGCGTCGAAGGCGAAGTAGCCGATGGCGTAGCCGAACACGCCGCCGGCCACGGACGCCAGGGTGGTGATCCAGGCGAAGCGCCAGGCGCGCCGCGGCTCGGCCAGGCTCATGGGCGCCAGCATCACGTCCGGCGGGATGGGGAAGAAGGAGGACTCGGCGAAACTCAGGCCGGCCAGATAGCGCGGCGCGTGCGGATGGCGCGACCACGCGAGCGCGCGGCGGTAGAGCGGCGAAAAAATGCGCATGGCGTCGGCGCGGGTGTTGACTCAGGCGCCGCGCACCAGGTTCATGACCTGGCCGGCGTCGAGGGTGGCGGCCCGTTGCTGGATCTGCGGCAGGTACTGGGCCTGCAGCTGCCTGGCCGGGCCGAGCAGGCCTTGGAAGGTTTCGCGCAGCAGCGCCGTGCTCATCACCCGGCCGCCGGCGTAGTAGCGCTTGGCCAGCTGGCCCAGGGCGTAGGTGGTGGCGAAGGAAAAGGCCATGCCGGTGGCGGCGCCGCCGATCCTGCCGAAGGCCTTGCCTGCCGCCGCGCCGAGCAGGCCACCCAGCAGCTTGCGGCCGAACTGCTCCAGATACTGGGAGGTGAGGCCGACGCCGGCGGCGGCGATGAATTCCTTGATGTGGCCCTGGTCCAGCGCCACGCCGTGGGCCTTGCCGATGGCGTACACCATTTTGATCTGCAGCGGGATGATGGCCATGGACGCCCAGGATTGCGGCAGCAATTCAAGCGCGCCGGTGAGCAGCGAATAGTTGAGGATGGACTTGTCCAGCTCGGCCTCGGACACGTTCGGCTGCGCCGCCACCACCGGCCCCTGCGTGGCCTCCTCCGCCAGGGCGACGACGGCGTCGGCCTCGCGCTCGAAGGCTTCGGTCCGGGCGCTTTCCAGCTTGAGCAGCGCTTTCAGCCCGGCGAGGAAGCGCTGCTCGGCTTCGCTCTGGCGGCCGTCGGCATCGCACACGCACACCGCCATTTCGTAGGCCAGCTGCCGCTCGCCCGCGTCATCCAGCGCGGCGCACGCCTGCTCCAGCGTCGCCCGCTTCAGCAGCACCTCCTGGTACAGCCGCGCCAGATCGGGCGCGCCTGCCTCGGTGGCGAGGGAGTCGGCGATGCGACGGATTTCCTCGCGCTCGCGGTCGTGCTTGGCGCCGTCGGCAAAGGCGGCGTGCAGGGCGATGGCGAGGATGGCGCGTTGCGATTCGGATGTCATGGTCAGCCTTTCGCGGAATGCAGCAGTTCGCTCAGCTTCAGCCCCGTCAACTCGCGGATCGCGCGCGCCAGGTAATACAGGACGAAGATCATCATCACCGTGGACGGCAGGGCGATCATCGGGTAGCTCAGCAGCGTCATGCGCCCAAGCTCCTCGTTGAAGGCGGCGCTGCCGGCCGGGCTGACCACGATCCAGGTGGCGAGGAAATAATTCATGGCGGCGGAGAAGAAAAACGTGCCGCCGAGCATCCAGGTGGCGAGGCGCAGCCGCGACTCGAATGCCTGTTCCGTGCCGAACTCGGCCAGCCGCGTGCGCACCCGCTCCACGTCGAGCAGGGCCGGCGTGTAGAGCAGCACCCGCACCAGCGGATGGCGCGTGCGGGCGGAGGCGACCACGGCGAGGCCGATCACTCCGGGCACGGCGGCTTCCTTCACCGCCAGCCACTGCGCATCGAGTTGCAGCAGGCCGATGCCGCCGGTCAGCAGGATGCTGACCAGGCCCAGCGCCGCGAACAGGTTGAGCTTGCGCCGCCGCGCCAGATCCCAGGCGCCCCAGGCGAGGGGGAAGGCCAGTGCCAGCAGCAGGGCGTTCACCGCGCCCAGTTCGTCCGGGCCGGAGAACTTCATGAGGATGACGGAAGGGATGAGGATGGCGATCAACGCTTCCATCAAGGGGCTGGGCCTGGCGCTGTCGTGCATGGCGTTCAATTCCGGGTGACGGGATGGCCGTCGCCCATCCAGCGGACGATGCCGTGGCGCACGGCGTAGACGCGGGTATAGCCGAGCTCTTCCACGAGGTGGCGGGCGAGCCGGTCGGTGCGGTTGCCGCTGCGGCAGATCAGGATCACGGCCTCGTCCTGGCGCACCTGCGCGGTGAAATCGCGCAGGAACTCCGGGTGCGGATTGCCGCCGGCTTCGGCGTAGGTCAGCTTGCGGCTGCCGGCCACCACGCCCGTCTGCCGCCATTCCTCGGGCCGGCGGATGTCGTACAGGGGCACGCCTGCGTCCAGCAGCTGCTGCAACTGCGCGTTGTCGATGCCGGTGTAGGGCGGCTCGGCGCAGCCGCCGAGCGCCAACAGCACGAGCAGGACGGCGAGCGCGCGCACTAGGCCGCCCTCCTCCGGCTGGCGGCGAGGCTGGCGAACACCGAGCTGGCGATGATGATGGCCACGATGCCCAGCGCCAGGCCGATTGGCACCTTGTAGAAATCCGCCACCAGCATTTTCGTGCCCACGAACACCAGCACCAGCGCCAGGCCGTATTTCAGCAGGTGGAAGCGGTTGGCCATGTCGGCGAGCAGGAAATACAGCGCGCGCAGGCCGAGGATGGCGAAGATGTTGGAGGTGAACACGATGAACGGGTCGGTGGTGATGGCGAAGATGGCCGGGATGCTGTCCACCGCGAAGATCACGTCCGAGGTCTCGATCAGCACCAGCACCAGGAACAGCGGCGTGAACCAGCGCACGCCGTCCTTCATCACCGTGAACTTTTCGCCGTGGTACTCGGGGGTGATGCGCAGATGGTTGCGCATCCACTTGAGCACCGGGTTCTTTTCCAGGCTCGGCTCCTGCTCGGCGAAGATCAGCATCTTGATGCCGGTGACCAGCAGGAAGGCGCCGAACAGGTACAGCACCCAGTGGAACTGCGCCACCAGCCACGCGCCGGCGAGGATCATGGTCGCGCGCAGGATGATGGCGCCCAGCACGCCGTAAATCAGTACCCGGCGCTGGTATTCCGCCGGCACGGCGAAGAAGCTGAAGATCATCAGGAACACGAAGATGTTGTCCACCGACAGCGACTTCTCGATCAGGTAGCCGGTGAGGAACTCCAGCGCCTTGGCATTGGCGACCGCGCGCCCGGCCGTGCCGTCGAGATACCACCACAGTAGCGCGTTGAACGCGAGCGCCAGCGTGACCCAGACCAGGCTCCAGCCGGCCGCCTCCTTCACCGATACCTTGTGCGCCTTCCTGCCGCCCAGGACGAACAGGTCCAGGGCGACCATGACCAGCACGAAGGCGATGAAGCCCGCCCACAGCCAGGGTGTGCCAATGCTCACCGGCTCCATCTGCCCGTCCCCTATTCAGCCGCACGCAGCGCGGCGATGCGCTCTTCCAGCGGCGGATGGGTCATGAACAGGCGCTTGATGCCGCCGCCCACGCCGCCGCTGATGCCGAAGGCCGCCATCTTGTCCGGCAGCGGCGCGGGATGCGCGCGCTGCAGGGCCTGCAGGGCGGCGATCATCTTCTGCCGGCCGGCGAGATTGGCGCCGCCACGGTCGGCACGGAATTCGCGCTGGCGCGAGAACCACATGACGATGATGGAGGCGAGGATGCCCAGGATCACTTCCGCCACGATCATGGTGACGAAGAACGCCGGGCCGTGGCCCTCCTCGTTCTTGAACACGACGCGGTCCACGGTGTGGCCGATCACCCGCGACAGGAACATGACGAAGGTGTTCACCACGCCCTGGATCAGCGCCAGGGTCACCATGTCGCCGTTGGCCACGTGCGACACCTCGTGCCCCAGCACCGCTTCCGCCTCGTCCCGGTTCATGGATCGCAGCAGCCCGGTGGACACGGCCACCAGGGCGTTGTTCTTGTTCATGCCGGTGGCGAAGGCGTTCACCTCGGGCGAGTCGTAGATGGCCACCTCCGGCATGCCGATGCCGGCGGCGCGCGCCTGGCGGCGCACGGTTTCCACCAGCCACAGTTCCTCCTGGCTGCGCGGCTGCTCGATCACCTTGGCGCCCACCGCCATCTTCGCCGTCCACTTGGACAGGGCGAGCGAGATGAGCGAGCCGCCGAAGCCCATCACCGCCGCGAAGATCAGCAGCGAATTCAGGTTCAGGCCCTGCGCGGTGAGATAGGGCTCCACCCCCAGCAGGCGCATGGTGATGGACAGCATGAGCACGATGGCCAGGTTGGTGCCGATAAACAGTACGATGCGTTTCATGGCGAGACTCCCATACATGGCGCGACCTGATGTCGCTCCCAATCCATTGTAGGGACGAAAATTGCAAATAAAAGTCGAATATTCGGTATGATTGATTCGAATTATCCGAACAGTTGGGGCGCCGCTTGATAACCTTTCACCACGGAGTACGGGGAGTTTTGGTTAATGGTTTACTCCGTGTCCTCCGCGTACTCCGTGGTGAGGTTCTGATCGGTTTTCCTGTGCGCGCCATGCTCCGAGCAAAGCGATAAGCAGCCATGAATCTCAAGCACCTGCACTACTTCTGGACCGTCGCCCGCACCGGCAGCGTGGCGGCCGCGGCCGAGCGCCTGCACCTCACGCCGCAGACGGTGAGCGCGCAGATCAAGCTGCTGGAGGAGGCACTGGGCAGCGCGCTGTTCCAGCCCGCCGGGCGCGGGCTGAAGCTGACCGAGGCGGGGCGGCTGGCGCTGGGCTACGCCGACGAGATCTTCGCCCTGAGCGATGCGCTGCAGGCCGCCCTGGGGCGCGCGCCCGGGGCGCCGAGCCTGCCGTTCCGCGTGGGCATCTCGGACGCGGTGCCGAAGAACTTCGCCTACAGCCTGCTCGCGCCGGTGACCGAGATGGCGGAACCGGTGCGCCTGATCTGCCAGGAGGGCAAGCTCGACCGCCTGCTGGCGGAGCTGGCCCTGCACCGCCTGGACATGGTGGTGGCCGACCGGCCGCTGCCCAGCGGCGTGCGCGTGCGCGGCTTCAATCACAAGCTGGGGGAGAGCGACGTGGCCTTCTTCGCGGCACCGAAGCTCGCGCGCGGCTGCGGCGAATTCCCCGCCTGCCTCGACGGCCGGCCGCTGCTGCTGCCGGGGGAGGATTCCAGCGCGCGCGGGCGCATCGAGCAGTGGCTGGAGGCGCAGCGGCTGGCGCCCAGCATCGTCGGCGAATTCGACGACGCGGCGCTGATGAAGTCCTTCGGCCAGGCCGGCCGCGGCTTTTTCCCGGCGCCGGCGGTGCTGGCGAAGGCGGTGGAGACGCAGTACGGCGTGCGCGAGGTGGGCCGCACCAGCGCCGTGCGCGAGGCCTTCTACGCCATCACCGGCGAGCGCCGCATCAGCCACCCGGCGGTGCGTGCGGTGACCGAGGCGGCGCGGGACAGCCTGTTTCCGGCCTGAGACTCAAGCCGCGGGCGGCTGGTCACGCTGGCGCTCGGCCACCCCGGCGCGGGCGAGAGCGTGGGAGGCCAGGGGCAGGGTCATCAGCAGGATCAGCACCACCAGCGCCAGCCGTCCGACCCACGCCCAGCCCCAGCCGGCACCCCAGGCCACGCCCATCAGGCCGAGGGCGAACAGCGACACCGCCAGCGTGCCGGCCTTGGTGGCCGCGTGCTGGCGCGCCAGGGCGTCCGGCAGGCGCAGGATGCCCGCCGCGGCAATCAGCAGCAGGATGATGGCCAGCGCGCACAGGACCCAGCCGGCCGTTATCATGGCCGATCCTCCCTGTCCCGGTCCCCGCGCTGGATCAGGCGGGCCCAGGCGAGGGTGGCCACGAAGCCGATCAGCGCCAGGCCGATGGCCACGTCGAGGTAGACCGTGCGGCCGCTGGCCCAGGCGGCAAGCAGGGCGAGCACGATGGCCACGGAGAACAGGATGTCCAGCCCCACCGCGCGGTCGGTGCGGGTCGGCCCCGCGAGCAGGCGGTAGAAGCCCATCAGGGCGGCGGCGCCCGCCGCCAGCACGAACAGCGCCAGCCCGGTCATGGCGTGCCTCCGGACAGGATGCGGATCGGGCGGAGAAAGTCGCGGCGGATGCTGTCCAGGGTCGCGTCGGCGTGGTCCATGTCCAGCAAGTGCAGCAGGAATTCGCCCCGTTCGAGATCGATGTCCACGGTGGTCGTCCCCGGCGTGAGCGTGACCAGCGCGCCGAGGAAGTTCGCCGCGGTGTCCGGCAGCTCGCCGTAGGCCAGGCGCACGAAGCCCGGACGCAGGCTGCGGCCGCGGAACAGGATGATGAGCGTGGTGGTCCAGCCGGACGCTACCACGTCCTTCAGGAAGTTGAGGCCGAGCAGGCCCAGCGCCAGCAGCCGCTTCATCGCACCCTCCAGAACTGCGCCGTGGCCGACTGCATGCCGTGCACGATGGGCTCGGGAAACACCCCCATCAGCAGGATCAGCAGCGACAGCAGGATCACGCCGGCATAGGCCGCGCGCGGCGGGGCCGCGATGACCGCGCCTTCCGCGGGGTGCGGCTTCCAGAAGCCTTCGAGCCAGATCTTGCTCATGGAGTAGAGCGTGAGCAGGCCCACCGCGAGCGCGACGCCGCCCCACACGTAGCGGCCTTCCGCGAATGCCTCGCGCAGCAGCATGAACTTGCCCCAGAAGCCGGAGGTCGGCGGCACCCCCACCAGCGAGAAGGCGGACAGCAGGAACAGCAGCGCGAGCAGCGGCCGCGCCGGATACAGCCCGCCGATGCGGCGCAGGTCGTAGTGGCCGGCGGCGCGCCACATCAGGCCGGCGATGAGGAACAGGTTGGCCTTGACCAGGATGTTGTGGAACAGGAAGAAGGCGGTGCCCGCCGCCCCGGCGGGCGTGGCCAGCGCGATCCCCAGCAGCAGGTAGCCGATCTGGCTCACGATGTGGAAGGCGAGGATGCGCCGCACGTCCCAGTGATAGGCCGCGCCCAGCACGCCGGTGACCATGGTGACCACCGCGAGCCAGCCCAGCGCCTCCAGCAGCACGCCGGGCGTGGCCACGAAGACGTCGCCCAGCAGGCGCAGCAGCACGTAGGCCGCGACCTTGGTCAGCAGCCCGCCGACCAGCGCCAGCACCGGCGCCGGCAAGGTGTGGTAGCTCGCCGGCAGCCACGCGAACAGCGGAAACGCGCCCGCCTTGAGCAGCAGGGCCAGGGCGAGCAGCGCGACATACACCGGCAGCACCGCGGCCAGCTGCGGCTGCCCGGCCGCCGCGCGCAGGGCGGCGAAATTCAGCTGCCCGGTGGCGCCATAGATCAGTCCCACCGCCGCCAGCATCAGCAGCGTGCCGAGCATGCTCAGGGCGAAATACTTGAACGCGGCTTCGGCATGCCGCCGCTGCGCCCCCAGCACCAGCAGGCCGAGGGTGGCGATCAGCATCAGCTCGAACCAGACGTAGAGATTGAACAGGTCCGCCGCCAGAAACACCGCGCAGCACGCGGCGAGCAGGCCGTGCAGCAGCGGATGCAGGCCGGGCGCGGCGCCGCCCTCGCGCCAGGCGCTCTCCACCAGCAGCACGGCCGCGCCGAGGCTCGCCGCGATCAGCACCAGGGCCGCGCTC
>CAYUJV010000016.1:0-34964 GCA_964445085.1 uncultured Burkholderiales bacterium | reverse complement strand
ACCGCCCGCCGTGGCCGAGCCCCCCGCCGCCAAGCCTGGCGCGGCGGAGGCGCACAAGGCGGCACCCGCCGCGCACGCCACGCCCGAACGCCACCCGACCCCGCAGTGGTTCTGGGAGGTGCTCGGCACCGGCGTGGCCATCCTGGCGGTGGTGTATGTGCTGTTCAACTTCCCGCGGCTGGAAGTGTTCCGCATGCTGCTCACCTCCTTCTTCCCGCTGGCGGTGATGATCCTCGGCGTGCTGGGCTCCATCGTGTTCGGCCTCGCCACGCCGACCGAGGCCGCCGCCATCGGCGCGCTCGGCGGCTTCGTGCTGGCGGCGATCTACATGGCGCTGGAGAAGCCCAAGGAGCAGCGCAAACGCTGGTGGCCGAGCTGGATCGTGCTGTGGGGCGTGTTCCTCGCCTCGGTGGTGTGGTTCATCCTGTTCCAGTCGCAGGTGACGACCCACCCGGTGCCCAAGTGGCTGGGCAAGATCTCCATGCTCGCCTTCCTGGTCTGGATGCTGCTGGCCACCTGGCAGGTGAAGCTGCTACCCATGCTCCAGGAGGCGGTGTTCCTCACCGCCAAGACCTCGGCCATGGTGTGCTGGCTGTTCGTGGGTTCCAGCATCTACTCCGCCGCCTTTTCGCTCCTCGGCGGGCAGGAGGTCGTCGAACAGTGGGTGCTGTCGCTGAACATGACGCCGGTGCAGTTCCTGCTGCTGACCCAGTTCATCATCTTCATCCTGGGCTGGCCGCTGGAGTGGACCGAGATCATCGTGATCTTCATGCCGATCTTCGTGCCGCTGCTGGCGCACTTCAACATCGACCCGCTGTTCTTCGGCCTGCTGGTGGCGCTGAACCTGCAGACGGCCTTCCTGTCGCCGCCCATGGCGCCGTCGGCGTTCTACCTGAAGGGCGTGGCGCCGCCGAACGTCAGCCTGGCGCAGATCTTCGCCGGGTCCATGCCCTTCCTGCTGCTGGTGCTGGTGTCCATGACCATGCTCTACCTGTGGCCCCAGATCGGCCTGTGGCTGCCGGCACAGCTGTACAAGTAAGCGGCGATGAAACCGGCCGTTCTGGTCACGCGCGAAGTGTTCGACGAAGTGCTCGCCTTCCTCGGCGAGCACTTCGAGGTCGAGGCCAATCAGGACGACAATCCACTGAGCGCCGATGAACTGGCCGCGCGCCTGGCGAACAAGGCCGGCGCGCTCACCACCATCGGCGACCGCGTGGACGAGGCGCTGCTGGCGCGCTGTCCGGGGCTGAAGGCGGTGTGCAACATCGCCGTCGGCTTCAACAACCTGGATCTCGCCGCCTGTACCCGGCACGGCGTCATGGCCACCAACACGCCGGGGGTGCTCGACGATTCCACCGCGGATTTCACCTGGGCGCTGATCCTCACCGCGGCGCGCCGCGTGGGCGAGGCGGAGCGCTATTTGCGCGCCGGCCAGTGGCGCGGCTGGAAGCTCAAGCAGTTCCTCGGCACCGACGTGCACCACGCCACCCTGGGCATCCTCGGCATGGGCCGCATCGGGCAGAAGGTGGCGCGCCGTGCCTGCGGCTTCGACATGCGCGTGATCTATCACAATACGAAGCGCCTGCCGGAAGAGATCGAGCGCGCCTGCAATGCGCGCTATGTCGGCATGGACGAGCTGCTGGCGCAATCCGACATCCTCAGCGTGCACACGCCGTATTCGCCCGCCACCCATCATCTCGTCGGCGCAGGCGAATTCGCCAGAATGAAGGACGGCGTCGTGTTCATCCACGCCTCCCGCGGCGGCGTGGTGGACGACGCGGCGCTGGTGGCGGCACTCAAACGCGGCAAGATCGGCGCCGCCGGCCTCGATGTCTACGAAGGCGAGCCCAGCCTCGATGCCGAACTGCTCAAGTTCGAAAACGTCGTGCTCACCCCCCACATCGCCAGCTCGTCCGAGGCCACGCGCCGCAACATGGCCATGCTCGCGGCGCGCAACCTGGTGGCGGCGCTGGGCGGCGGCACGCCGCCGAACCTGCTCAACCCGGACGTCAGACGGGGCTGACGCGGAGCCGGTCGTGACGGAGCTGTTCCGACTCGGATTGCGCGACGCCGCGGCGGGCATGCGCGACGGGCGCTTTTCCAGCGAAGCCTATACCCGGTCCCTGCTCGACCGCATCGCGGCCCTGGAGCCGACGGTGCAGGCGTTTGCCACGCTCGACGCCGATGCGGCGCTGGCGCGGGCGCGTGCCTGCGACCGCACGCCGCTGCGCGCCGACAACAGCGATTGCCTGCACGGCATTCCCCTCGGCGTGAAGGACATCATCGACACCGCCGGCATGCCCACCGAGTGCGGCACGCCGGTGTATCGCGGGCGGGTGCCGGCGTCATCGGCCGCCGTGGTGCGCAAGCTGGAGGAGGCCGGCGGCTTCGTGCTGGGCAAGACGGTGACCGCGGAACTCGCCTTCTACGCCCCCGGCGCCACGCGCAACCCCTGGAATCCGGCGCACACCCCCGGCGGCTCGTCCAGCGGCTCGGCGGCGGCGGTGGCGGCCGGCTTCGTGCCGGCGGCGCTCGGCACCCAGACCAACGGCTCGGTGATCCGGCCCGCGGCGTTCTGCGGCGTGGTGGGCTTCAAGCCCTCGAGCGGGATGGTGTCGCGCGCGGGCGTGCTGCAGTTCAGCAAGACCCTGGACCACGTGGGCGTGTTCGCGCGCTGCGTGGACGATGCGGCGCGCCTGACCTGCTGCCTGGCCGGCTTCGATGCCGGCGATGCCGCCGGCGTGGATGCGCCCCATGTGCTGTGCAGCCCCGGCGAGGACATGCCGCAGCGCACCCTGCCGCCGCGCCTGGCGCTGGTGCGCTCGCCGGTGTGGTTCGAGGCGGAAGCCTACCAACGCGAGAACCTGCTGGACACGGCGTCGCGCTTCGCCAGTGCCGATGCGGTGGTGGAGGAAGTCGCCCTGCCGCCGGTATTCGAGCAGGCGCACCGGCTGCACCGCACCATCATGTTCGGCGAGGGCGCGCGCGCCCTGCGCCCCCTGCAGGAGCGGCACCGCGCTCAGTTGAGCGAGCAGCTCAATGCCCTGATCGACGAAGGGCTGGCGATTTCCGATGCCGAGATCGAGCAGGCACTGGCGCAGCGGCTGCGGCTCAACGGCGAGATGCGCGCCATCCTCAGCCGCTATGATGCAATCATCACGCTGCCCGCCATCGGCGAGGCGCCGGCGACGCTGGCGCATACCGGCGACCCGGTGTTCTGCACCATCTGGACCCTCACCGGCCTGCCGGCACTGACCTTGCCGTCGGGCTTCGGACCCAATGGCCTGCCCCTCGGCGTGCAGCTGGTCGGCGCCTACCTGCGCGACGACCGGCTGATGGGCGTGGCGAAATGGTGCGAGCAGGTGATCGGCCTGGCGCCGCTGCTGGCGCCGGCCACCTCGAATTGAATCGAAGACCGCGAACGGAGGAAAGAACAATGGAAGTCGCATTCATCGGCATGGGCATCATGGGCAAGCCCATGGCCATCAACCTGCACAAGGCCGGTCACAGGGTGTTCGTGCACGGCCGCCGCCCGGAATCCATGACCCAGCCGGCGGAGGCGGGCTGCATACCGTCCAAGTCCGCGGCGGAGGCCGCGGCCCAGGCCGAGATCATCATCGTCATGGTGTCCGACACGCCGGACGTGGAGCAGGTGATTTTTGGCGACAACGGTGTCATCCATGGCGCGAAGCCGGGAAGCATCGTGGTGGACATGAGCACCATCTCCCCCACCGCGACGCGCCGCATGGCCGAGGAGCTCAAGGCGCGCGGCATCGACATGCTGGATGCGCCGGTGTCCGGCGGCGACGTGGGCGCCATCAACGCCACCCTGTCCATCATGGTCGGCGGCAAGCCCGAGGTGTTCGCGCGGGTCAAGCCGGTGTTCGAGGCCATGGGCAAGAACATCGTGCTCGTCGGCGACAACGGCGCCGGCCAGGTGGCCAAGGCCTGCAACCAGATCGTGGTGGCGGTGACCATCGAGGCGGTGGCCGAAGCGCTGACCTTCGCCCGCAAGAACGGCGTCGACCCGGCCAAGGTGCGCGACGCGCTGATGGGCGGCTTCGCCGGCAGCCGCATCCTCGAGGTGCACGGCAAGCGCATGCTCGACAACGAATACAAGCCCGGCTTCAAGACCAAGCTGCACCAGAAGGACATGAACATCGTGATGCAGACCGCGAAGGAGCTGGGCCTGTCCCTGCCGGGTGCGGCGCTGGTGATGCAGCACCTGAATGCGCTGATGGGCATCGGCGGTGCGGAGCTGGATTCGGCGGCGGTGATGAAGATCGTCGAGCGGGCTTCCGGGATGGAACGGTGATGTTGAATGCTTGAACCACGAAGGACGCGAAGGTTCGCGAAGGAAGGCATGGTGTTTCCTTTGCGTCCTTCGCGTCCTTTGCGGTGAAAGAGGTCTTTGCATGAAACGCAAAATCGTTTTTCTTGATCGCCAGAGCCTGATCGCCGACATGCGCAAGCCATCGTTCGCGCACGAATGGATCGACTACGACCAGACCGCGCCGGGCGAAGTCGTGGCCCGCCTCAGGGACGCGAGCATCGTGATCAGCAACAAGGTCAGGCTGTCGGGCGAGATCCTTGCCCAGGCGCCCGGCGTGAAGATGATCGCGGTCGCCGCCACCGGCACTGACATCGTCGATCTCGAATACTGCAGGGCCCACGGCATCGTCGTCTCCAACATCCGCGGTTACGCGGTGCACACCGTGCCCGAGCACGCCTTCATGCTGATGCTGGCATTGCGGCGCAACCTGCTCGGCTGGCGCGAGGACTTGCGCGCGGGGCTGTGGCAGGAGTCCGACCAGTTCTGCCTGTTCACGCGGCCGATGAACGACCTGCACGGCAGCACGCTGGGCCTCGTCGGCTACGGCTCCCTCGGCCACGGCATGCAGAAGCTGGCCGAGGCCTTCGGCATGCAGGTGCTGGTGGCGGAGCACAAGGGCGCGGCCACGGTGCGCGCCGGCTACACCGACTTCGACACGGTGCTGCGCGCGGCCGACGTGATTTCGCTGCACACGCCGCTCACGCCCGAGACGCGGCACATGATCGCGGCGCGGGAGTTCGGCCTGATGAAGCCCAGCGCCATCCTCATCAACACCGCACGCGGCAACCTCGTGGACGAGGCAGCGCTGCTGGATGCGCTCAAGTCGCGGCGCATCGGCGGCGCCGGTTTCGACGTGCTGGCGGTCGAGCCGCCGCGGGAAGGCAATCCGCTGCTGGACCTGGACCTGCCAAACTTCATTCTCACCCCGCACGTGGCGTGGTCGAGCCGGGAGGCGATGCAGACGCTGGCCGACCAGCTCGTCGCCAACATCGAGGCCTTCGTCGCGGGTCAGCCGCAGAATCGCGTCGCTTGAAGGTCGTCGTCGCCCCCGATTCGTTCAAGGGTTCCCTTTCCGCGCTGGAAGCGGCGCGGGCGATGGCCGGCGGCATCGCGCGCGCCGTGCCCGACGCGGCCTGCGCCCTGTTTCCCATGGCCGACGGCGGCGAGGGCACGCTCGATGCCGTGCTCCATGCCACGGGCGGCGAGCGCCGCGCCGTGCGCGTACCCGGCGCCGCCGGTGAGACGATCGAAGCCGCCTATGGCGTGATCGCGGATGCCGCCGGTCCCGGCGCCGTGATCGAGTCGGCCCAGGTGGTGGGGCTGCCCATGGCGGGTACGAGCGCGGTCGCGCAACGCAGCACCCGGGGCCTGGGCGAACTGCTGCGCCACTGTCTGGAGCAGGGCCTGCGCCGCTTCATGATCGGCCTCGGCGGTTCCAGCACCAACGACGGCGGCGCCGGCGTGCTCGCCGCCCTGGGCGTGCGCCTGCTCGACGCATCGGGCCGGGCCATCGAACCCACGCCGGCGGGGCTTGCCGCCCTCGCGCGCGTGGATTTTTCCGGCCTCGATCCGCGGCTCGGGCAGTGCGACATCACCCTCATGACCGACGTGGACAATCCGCTGTGCGGCCCCGATGGTGCCACGGCGACCTTCGGCCCGCAGAAGGGCGTGCGCCCGGAGGAAGTGGCGCTGTTCGATGCCCGCCTCGCGCAGCTCGCCCGGCTGTGCGATGCCTGGTTCGGCCGCGATCTGTCGCGCGCGCCGGGCAGCGGCGCCGCCGGCGGCCTCGGCTATGCCTTCATGCTGCTCGGCGCCCGGCGCCGGCCCGGTGCGGAGGTGGTGTGCGAATTGATGCAGCTCGACTCCGCGGTGGACGCGGCGGACTGGGTCGTCACCGGCGAAGGCCGCTCCGACGCGCAGACCCTGCACGGCAAGCTGCCGCTGGCGGTGTCCGCCATCGCGCGCCGGCACGGGGTGCCGGTGACCCTGATTTCCGGGCGCATCGATGCCGCCGCGCGCGCGGCGCTGGAAGCCCGGTTCGACGGCTGCTTCGAGGCCGCACCCGAGCCCATGCCCCTTGCCCAAGCCCTCCGCGACGCGGCACAATTGCTGACTGACGCGGCGGCACGCGCCACCCGGGCGCGTTTTCCCCTGTGATTGATCGGGTTTTTGGACGAGCGAATTGGCAGTTGACGACATCAAATACGGCGGTTGCTACAGCAACGGCATCTACGGCGCGAAATGGGCCGTCTACCAGATCACCCGCGAGCACGGCGACGGCACGGTGACGTTCAAGGTCGTTGCCGGCGCCAACCGCCGCAAAAGCGCCACCATGCCGCGCGAGGATTTCGCGCGCTGGGCGCAGTACGAAGTGGTGCTGAAAGAAAACGAGTGGGTGCGGCTGGACCAGCTGTAGAACGGTAAGCGCCGCCGCACCCTCACCCCTGGCCCCTCTCCCCGAGGGAGAGGGGAACCGCTGCAATAGCCCCCCTCCTCCCGGGAGAGGGGTGGGGATGAGGGCGCCGCGGCAGTCTGCCTCCGCGCTCTCCTCTACAGGGAGGAACATGCTCGGCGCCATCACCATCCTGCTGCTGTTCCAGCTCGCCGGCGAAGTGCTGGCGCAGGTGCTGTCCCTGCCCGTCCCCGGTCCGGTCATCGGCATGGCGCTGCTGCTGCTGGCGCTGGTGCTGCGCGGCGCCGCGCCGCCGGAAGTCCAGCGCACCGCCAACGGCATCCTTGGCCATCTCTCCATCCTGTTCATTCCCGGCGGCGTCGGCGTCATGCTCTACCTGCCGCGGCTGGCCGACGAGTGGCTGCCCATCGTCGCGAGTCTCCTCGTCAGCACCGTGCTCACCCTGGTGATGACGGCGCTGGTGCTGCGCATGCTGCAGCGCCGGCGGGGCACGGAGGAGGGTCCGCAGCCGTGAGCGGCAAGCTTACCCACATCTGGGTCTATCTCGCCGCGAGCCCGCTGCTGTGGCTCACCGTCACCCTCATCGCCTACCAGGGCGCGACCTGGGTGGCGAAGCGCTTCGACTACCATCCGGTCGCCAACCCGGTGGCGCTGGCGGTGATCGCGCTGGTGCTGCTGCTCAAGTTCACCGGCACCAACTACCAGACCTATTTCGACGGCGCCCAGTTCGTGCACTTCCTGCTCGGTCCGGCGACGGTGGCGCTGGCGGTGCCCCTGTACCAGCACTTCGAGCGGGTGAAGCGCATGCTGCTGCCGTTGCTGGCGGCGCTGGTGGCGGGATCCGCCACCGCGGTGCTCTCCGCCTACTGGACCGCGCGCCTGCTGCACGGCACGCGGGAGGTGGCGCTGTCGCTGGCGCCCAAGTCCGCCACCATGCCCATCGCCATGGGCATCGCCGAGAAGATCGGCGGCCTGCCCAGCCTCACCGCCGTGTTCGTCATGCTCACCGGCATCCTCGGCGCGGTGCTGGGGAAGAGCCTGCTCGACCGGATCCGCTGCCGGGACGACAGCATCAAGGGCTTCGCCATCGGCCTCACCTCCCACGGCATCGGCACCGCGCGCGCGTTCCAGCTCTCCGACCTGGCCGGCGCTTTCTCCGGTCTGGCCATGGGGCTGAACGGTCTGATGACGGCGCTGCTGGTGCCGCTCATGATGCAATGGATGGGCGGCTGATGCCGCGGGCGGCGGCCGCGGAGGAGGGTGGAATGGGCAAGAACCGGCTCGAGGCCTTCAGCGACGGGGTGCTCGCCATCATCATCACCATCATGGTGCTGGAGCTGAAGGTGCCCCATGGCGAAAGCGTCGAAGCACTCGCGCCGCTGCTCCCCGTGTTCCTGAGCTACGTGCTGAGCTTCGTCTACGTCGGCATCTACTGGAACAACCACCACCACATGCTGCACACCTGCCGCAGGGTGACCGGGCCGATCCTGTGGGCCAATTTGCATCTGCTGTTCTGGCTGTCGCTGTTTCCCTTCGCCACCGGCTGGATGGGGGAGAACCACTTCGCCGCGGCGCCGTCGGCGGTGTATGGGGTCGTGCTGCTGATGGCGGCGATTGCCTACTGGGGGCTGCAGCAGATCATCATCGCATCCCAGGGCCCGGACTCGCTGCTGAAGCGGGCGGTCGGCAGCGACTGGAAGGGGAAACTGTCGCCCGTGATCTACGCTGCCGCCATTCCCATCGCGTTTCGTTCGCAGTGGGTCTCCCAGGGCCTGTACGTGCTGGTCGCGCTGGTCTGGCTGGTGCCGGATCGGCGCATCGAGCACGTCCTCACCGGCGAGGGCTCATAGCTGCTGCTGGAAAGCCGCCGATGTCGACCAGCGGCTTCCCGCGCGCGTCGCCCGGCCTTTGCTAACCTGTGAATATGGTGTCCGAATCCAAAGAGCCCGCCGTCCGGACGCGCGGCTTGACCCGCCGCTTCGGCCCGCTGACGGCGGTGGACCATGTCGACCTGCAGGTTCGGCACGGCACGATCTTCGGCCTGCTCGGCGCCAACGGTGCGGGCAAGAGCACGATGATGAAGATGCTCGCGACACTGCTTCCGCCCAGCGCCGGCACGGCGGAGGTGGGTGGGTTCGACATCGTGCGCGCGCCGGCGCAGGTGCGCCGCTGCATCGGCTATGTGCCGCAGCTGCTGTCGGCGGACGGGGCCCTGACCGGCTACGAGAATCTGCGCCTGTCGGCCAAGCTCTACGGGCTGCCCCCGGCCGAGCGCAGGACGCGCATCGCCGACGCGCTGGATTTCATGGACCTCGCCCCATCGGCCGACAAGCTGGTGCGCAGCTATTCGGGCGGAATGATCCGCCGCCTGGAGCTGGCGCAGGCCATGCTGCACCGCCCGAGCATCCTGTTCCTGGACGAGCCGACCATCGGCCTCGACCCGGTGGCGCGCCGCGCCGTATGGGACCGGCTGCGCGATCTTCGCCAGGACTACGGCATGACCATCCTGCTGACGACCCACGACATGGAGGAAGCCGAACTCCTGTGCGACGAGCTGGCCATCCTGCATGCCGGGCGCATCGCCGTGGTCGGACAGCCGGATGCCTTGCGTGCCGCGATCGGGCCGGACGCGAGCATGGACGACGTCTTCGCCCACTACGCCGGTGTCGGCATGAGCGAGGGCGGCGACATGCTGCGCGCGGTGCAGGGCCGCGAAGCG
The DNA here is from genome assembly GCA_964445085.1 of uncultured Burkholderiales bacterium. Classification (GTDB taxonomy): domain Bacteria; phylum Pseudomonadota; class Gammaproteobacteria; order Burkholderiales; family Thiobacteraceae; genus Thiobacter. The sequence continues at coordinate 25,499 of CAYUJV010000016.1, read as the reverse complement.
GCCAGACGCCGCGGCTGAGGGAGGGCGCGATGGAGCGGTTCCTGCGCGAGAGCACGGCAGTCGCCCAGATCGAGCTGCTGAAGCTGATCCGCGATCCGACCGAGATCCTGTCCCGCGCGATCCAGCCGGTGCTGTGGCTGGTGGTGTTCGGCCAGGTCCTTGCCCACGTGCATGGCATCTATACCGGCAGCGTCGGCTATCTTGCCTTCCTCACCCCCGGCATCCTGGCGCAGAGCGTGCTGTTCAGCGCGATCTTCTACGGCATCGCGGTGATCTGGGAACGCGACCTCGGTGTCGTGCACAAGCTCCTGGTCAGCCCGGCGCGGCGCACGTCGCTGGTGTTCGGCAAGGCCATCGCCGCGGGCTTCCGCGGCCTGGTGCAGGCGCTCGTCATCTATGCCATCGCCTTTGCCCTGCACGTCAGCGTCCGCCACGACCCGCAGGCCGTGCTCGGCGTGCTGGCCGCGGTGCTGCTCGGCTCGGCGGTGTTCTCGACCTTCTCCCTCATCGTCGCCTGCATCGTCAAGACGCGCGAGCGCTTCATGGGCATCGGCCAGGTGCTGACCATGCCCATGTTCTTCGCCAGCAACGCCATCTATCCGCTGGACCTGATGCCGGGGTGGCTGCGGAGCATTGCCGAAGTCAATCCGCTCACCTACCTGGTGGATGCGCTGCGCGGCCTGATGCTGCCCGGGGGCGAGAGCCTGCATGGCTACGGCTTCGATTTGCTCGTGCTGCTGGGCGTGTTCGGCCTGCTGCTGGCCATTGCCGTGAAGCTGTACCCGACCCTCGCGGAGTGAGAAGATGACCGCATTGTCCGCTGCCCCGCCATGGGTGGCATGCAGCCAGTTGCCGGAGGAGCCATGAAGCCAGCCCGCAAACCCCGCATCGGTCTCGCCCTCGGCAGCGGTTCCGCCCGCGGCTGGGCGCACGTGGGCGCCATTCGCGCCCTGGAAGCGGCTGGCATCCGGCCCGATCTGGTGTGCGGCACGTCGATCGGCGCGCTGGTGGGGGCGGCTTATGCCGCCGGCGAACTGGAACGCTTCGAGCAATGGGTGCGGGGGCTGCGCATCCCCGACGTGCTTTCCTTCCTGGACGTGCGCCTGAGCGGCGGCGTCATCAAGGGTGAGCGCCTGATGGAATTCTTTCGCCGCAACTTCATCGACCGGCCGGTGCAGGAGCTGGACCTGCCCTTCGCCGCCGTCGCCACCGCGCTGCACACCGGGGCCGAGGTCTGGCTGCGCGAGGGCTCGACCGTGGACGCGGTGCGCGCCTCCATCGCGCTGCCGGCGCTGTTCACGCCGGTGGTGCACGAGGGCCGCATGCTGGTGGACGGCGGCCTGGTGAACCCGGTGCCGGTGTCGCTGGCGCGGGCGATGGGGGCCGACGTCGTGATCGCGGTCGATCTCAGTTCCGACATCCTTGGCCGCCGCCTGCGCGAGGAGCCCGAGCCGCAGGTGCAGGAGGCGGTCCCCGAGTGGCGCCGCGCACTGCAGCAGCAGCTGAAGGCGATCATGCCCGGCGGCGACGAGGAAGAGCCAGAGCTGCCGTCCCTGCTGGATGTGGTGGCCACCAGCGTCAACATCATGCAGGTGCGCATCGGCCGCAGCCGCATGGCGGGCGACCCGCCGGAGGTGATCGTGGCGCCGCGCCTGGCGCAGCTGGCGCTGATGGATTTCCACCGCGCGGCAGAGGCGATCGAGGAGGGGAGGCGTGCGGCCGTCGCGGCACTGCCCAGTCTTCGGCAGCTGCTCGGGCTCACGGCATGAGCTGCGCCGTGTCTGCTGCCGGCTCAGGCTGCCTTTTGCTGGGCGAAGCCGGTGCTGAGGAGTTCGTCGAGAAAGAGTTGGTAGTCGCGGGCGCCGCGGCAGTTCGGGGCGTGCTCGAACACGCTTTTCTTCAGGGCCGGGCTTTCCGCCACGCGCACGTCCTCGCAGATGGTGGCGGTGCACAGGTCTTCGCCGAAGCGGGCGCGGGCGTCGGCCACGATCTCGCGCGACATTTTGCGCCGGCGGTCGAAGCGGGTAAGGAGGTAGCGCCGCGGCAGGCGTTTTTTCAAGACATGCTCCAGCGCCTTGAGGGTCTTTTCGACCTGCGTCGCGCCGTTGAGCGCGAGGAAATCGGTGGAAATCGGCACCACCACCAGATCGCTCGCGAACAGCGCGTTGAGCGAGAGCACGCCGAGCATCGGGCTGCAGTCGATCACCACCGGCTCCTCCTCGCTGCCGAAGGCATCGGTGCGCAGGCCGCTGGCGAGGCGCGTGACGATGTTGTAGCTCTTGCCGAAGATGGCGTCGGCCTTGGCCAGGTCGAGGTGGGAGGGGATGATGCGGGTGCCGCTGCCGGCGGGACGGATCAGTTCGGCCAGCGGACGCGTGCGCTGAAAGAAGCTGTAGATGCTCTGCTCGCTGGAATCGATGGCCGCGTCGACGGTGTGGGTGAGATGCGCCTGCGGGTCCATGTCGACGAGCAGCGGCCGCTGGCCGCGCTGCGCCATGGCCGCGGCCAGGTTGAGGCTGGTCGTCGTCTTGCCGACGCCGCCCTTCTGATTGAAGACGGTGATGATGGTCATTGCAGAGACCTCTCCCCTGTCGGAATGCGTCCGACTTGGGGTCAGCATACCGGGTTTATTGACAAAATTCAATAAATCATCGGGTTATGTAAGTTAGTTAATCCTTATAAATATGTATCGGCGCTAACTCGAAAATCTTTACCGCCGCGTTTGGTCGTATGCTCCATCCTTTGCCCGGTCCGCGACACCCGCCATGCCCCCTCCCAGCTGCATCAGCGCATTGACCTCCGCCCTCGAGACCCAGCGGCCGCGGACGGTGCTCGCGCTCGGCGCGCGCGCCCGGGCGGCGCTGGAAGCGCTGCCGAGCCGCTACGAACTCAGCTGCGTGGACACGGGGCCCTGGCTGCATGCGGTGGATCGCCTCGGCGCCTTCGATCTGGTGTTCGTCGCCGGGGTGGTCGAACACCTGCCCAAGGTCGAAGCGGTGACCCTGCTCGGCCGCCTGCGCGACTTGCATACGCGCCGCCTGCTGCTGCTGGTGCCACTGGGTGCGGCCGCGGCAGGGCAGGCCAGCACGTGGGAGCAGAATGACCTGATCGCCCTCGGCATGGAGCAGGTCGGCGCCTGCACCGAGGCCGAAACGCCGCTGCACCTGTACCAGTTCGACCTGCTCACCTACAAGCGTACGCCGGACTGGTTCAACAGCAAGTACTGGGCGCACCCGGAGTTGTGGGACAAGTATTGAGCGAGCGCATGGCCGAGATCCTGAAGTTCAAGCGCCCCAAGCCCTCCGCGAAGCACAAGGGCAAGACCCTGTGTCAGCACGGCTTTCACAAATGGAAAATCTCGGACGACAAGCAGTTCGACGTGAAGGCGGGCCGTCTGGTGACGGTGTGGGTATGCGAGCGCTGCGGCGCGACGAAGAGCGAGGCGCGCTGACGGCGCGGCCTCAGTCCAGCTGGCCGCTGTCCAGCACTTCCTGCAATGCCTTGGCGTCCTCGGCGAACTGCGCCGGCGTGCGGCTTTTCGCCAGGCGGAACATCGGCGGCTTGAGTTCCCCGGGGTAGGGCAGGTCGTCGTTGAACTGCAGGCCTTCCACATAGGCGGTGAAGGTGCTCAGCCCGAGCAGGGAGGCGGCCACCAGCACCGATGCCGTGGCCACGACCCTGGGCGTGAGCAGGGTGGAGAAGCGCAGGTGGCCGTAGAGCATGGCCGCCGCGACGAGGCCGGCGGCGCCCTGGAAGATGACGTCGGCCGACATGTCCGCGGCGAAGGCGAAGGCGTAGTACTCCGCCGCCGTGTCCAGCAGGAAGAAGCCGATGACGCCGAGGCTGGCGATGGTGAGGTGGGCGAGGAAGAAGGTGTGGTGCGCGAAGCTGCGGCTCACCAGCGCCCACAGGCCGGCCCATACCGGGATCGCCAGCACCACCGGCAGCGCGTTGAGCAGCAGCTGCTCCGGCTTCACGAACTGGGTGCTGGTCTGATAGCCCTCGAGCAGCACCAGCAGCGCGACGATGCCCAGGCTGAGCGCGGCGCCGGCACCGCTGGCGAGCCAGTGCGAGGCGCGGTTCATGCCCAGGCTGTCGTGGCGTGTCCTGGGCACCGCGTAGTCCGCGCTGCGCAGGCGGATGAGGGTGTGCCCCAGGCGCAGCAGGGTTTCCTCGCCGAGGCGCCGGCGCTGCAGCTTCTCCAGCGCGGGCAGGACGAAGGTGCCGTTCTCGCTGTCCAGGTCCACCACCACCGGTTGGCCCTCCTCGTCCAGCTCGATGCGCGCGTGGGCGGGCGAGACGAAGTCGTCGTCGAGGATGATGTCGTTGCCGTAGCCGCGCCCGATGCTCACCGGGAATTGCGTGAGGCGGATGCGCTCATGCACCCGCCCGGACTTTTCCAGGATCTCCGCGACCATCATCTGGCGCCTGCCTTTCCGGCGCGGGCGAAGCTTTCCAGATAGCGCTGCATGAACAGGCGCGCATTGTCGGCGGTGACGCCGGCCAGCACCAGCGTGGTTTGCACGCCGCGGGTGTTGCGGTCCAGGGTGGCCGCGCGCAGCACGGCGTCGTAGAGGTCCGGCAGCTTCTTGTAGCGGCGCAGGCACAGGGCGGCCTTGAAGTTGAGGCCGCCGTGGGCGACGAACGCGGTGTGGCAGGCAAAGCGGCTCACGTCTTCCTGCGTGGCCTGGATGCGTTCATACGGGCTGTTGAACTGATCCTGGTACAGGTTGTAGAAGCGGAAGCGGTCGATCTGCCGGCCGACGAAGTAGTTGTGCTGGAAATGCACCATGCCGGTCTGCTGCCCGCGCGACAGATAGATGTCGTCCTCGGACGAGCATTGCTGGGTGATCTGCTCGTACACGTTCTCCCGCGTGCGGTCCGAATCGCCCCAGCAGCGCATGAAGGGCGCGATGCGCCCCGGCACCGTGTAGTCGCCGAGGGTGGTGGTGGCGAGCGGCGCGGCGAGCAGGCGCTGCATGTAGCGCGCCTGGTTGTCGAGCAGGCCCGCGCGCAGGCGCGCGTAGGCGGCATCGTGGTCCATCGGCTCCAGGGTCCGGGTGCGCCCGAGCAGGGCCAGCACGTAGTCCGCGGGCACCAGGAAGCTCACCTGGTTGCCGGCGGTGGCGACGTTCACGCCCACCACGCGCCCGTCCGGCAGCAGGGCCGGGCCGCCGCTCATGCCGGGGTTGATGGAGCCGGTGAAATGGATTTTTTCGTAGAGCGAATGTTCGAGCAGACCATTGTAGGTGCCCTCGACGATGGTGAAGCCGAGGTCGAGCGGCGTGCCGATGGAGTAGAGGCGCTGGCCGGTGTCCAGCGGTTCGGTCGCCAGCGACAGGTGGCCGGGGAACTTCAGGTCGGTGGCGATCAACGCCAGGTCGTGCACCACGTCGAAGTTGATCAGGCGCAGCGCGGCGAGGCGGCCGGTGGCGGTGAGCACCTCGCCCCGGTACTGCTCCGGCTTCTGCACCAGGTCGGCGATGACGTGGTAGTTGGTGACGATGAGGCCGGAGGCGGAGGCGACGAAGCCCGAGCCGACCCCGGCCTTGGCGCCGGAGGAGCTTTCGAGGATGCGCACCTGGACGATGCGGTCCTGGTAGCGGCTGAAGATCTGCTGGGTGTCCGCCCGGGCGGTGGAGAGGCTGGCCAGCACCGTTCCGCAGAACAGGGACAGCCAGAGGAGGATAGAATGCAGTCCGACTTTGAACGGGGAAGGCATCCGGCAATTCTACCTGCCCGCGCTCTGCCCAGTCCAACCGGGGATGTCCAACCAGCAATCTCCAACCAGGAATGTCCAACCGGGAATCTCCAACCAGGAATTGCGCCAGATGAAGCCGTTTTCCGAATCCTGCGAACGCAACAAGGAACCCATCCTCGCCGTGCTGCGCGAACACTTCGCCCGCGCGCGGCGGGTGCTGGAGATCGGCAGCGGCACCGGCCAGCATGCGGTGCACTTCGCCGCGGCGCTGCCGCACCTGACCTGGCAGACCGCCGACCTCGCCGCCAACCACGAGGGCATCCGGCTCTGGCTCGAGGAGGCGGCGCTGGCCAACGCGCTGCCGCCGCTGGAACTGGACATGCTGCGCGATGAGACCTGGCCGCAGGGGCAATTCGATGCGATCTTCAGCGCCAACACCCTGCACATCATGAGCTGGGCGGCGGTGGAGCGCGCCTTCGACTGCATCGGCGCCGTGCTCGCGCCGGGCGGCACGCTCGCGGTGTATGGGCCGTTCAACTACGCCGGCGGCTACACGTCCGAGTCCAATCGCAACTTCGATGCCTGGCTGAAGAACCGCGACCCGCTCTCCGGCATCCGCGACTTCGAGGCGGTGGATGCCCTGGCGCAGGCGCAGGGGTTGCGCCTGATCCAGGATGTCGCGATGCCGGCCAACAACCGCACCCTGGTCTGGGTGCGCTGAGCGGCCGGCAGCCTATTCGTCGAGCAGGCCGAAGTCGTCCTTGCCGACGCCGCAATCCGGGCAGACCCAGTCGTCCGGAATGTCCTCGAAGCGGGTGCCCGGCGCCAGGCCGTGCTCCGGATCGCCCAGGGCTTCGTCGTACACGTAGTCGCACACCATGCACATCCAGCGGCGGTAGACCGCCTGCGCTGCCGTCGCTGGAGTCATGCGGCCTCCTTCGCGACATGGGGCTTCAGGGTGTTCAGCAGCTCGGTGAAAATGACATCGAGTTCCTGCCCGATCTTGTCGAGCTCCGGGTTGGCATAGGGCGCGAACACTTCCTGTGCGGTCCGGAAGGCCACCACGGTATGACCTCCCCCGGCGTCGTAGCAGTGGATGCGCAGCGGGATGTCGATGCCGGCCGCCTTTTCCGCCTTCCAGACCCGCACCGCGAAGTCCGGCCGGAAGATCTCCAGGATCTGATCGGCCGGCACCTGGACGCCGCGCTTGGCGCAGTTGGCCTGGCCATTGATGTGGGCCACCAGGCCCATGGGGAAGGCCGCCACGGCCTCGCTCAGGCGGCTGACGGTCTTTTCCACATCGAGTTTGACGCTGAATGTCTTCATCTGGTTTTCCCTGTTCGAGTTGCTTGCATCACGCCGCACAGCACATGGCGGACGGGCTCATGTCGTGCAGCTCCTTCTTCAGATGCTTGATTGCCGGCGTGACGATGGCCACGAAGTAGGCTTCGCGCAGGCGGCGCTGGGCCGGATTGCGCAGCAGATAGCCCTTGGCGCCGAGGTGCAGCATGGCCGCGTTGGCAGCCTTGAGGGCCAGCTCCGAGCCGGCGATGCGCAGCTCCAGCACTTCGCGCAGGCGCGCATCGTCGCGCTGTGAATAGGCCGCATCGGCCAAGGCATATGTCAGGCGCGCGGCTTGGGCGAGCGCCTGCTCGATGTCCTCCGGCTGGTCGTCGATGAAGCGGTTGACGTGGGCCAAGGTCCTGTTGGACTGCTCCATCATCGCGACACAGGCCTTGACCAGCCCCAGCCCCATGCCCATCTGCGACAAAATGAAGCCGGCCTTGATGCGCGCGACGAACCCGGCAAACTCGCACGGGTGCGCGATCACGTCGGCGTCGGCCACGAATACATCCCGAAACTGGCAGGCAAAGGTGTTGCTGCCTTCGAGCGCGACGAAGTGCGCATTCTGATTCAGCGTCATTCCCGGGGCGTCGCAGGATACCAGGCTCACCAGCAGCCCCCCCTCGCCGGCGACGCCGGCGCCGCAGGCGAACACGTGACCGGGTCCGATGTTCGAGACCCAGGGCAGGGTGCCGTTGATGCGGTAGCCGCCGGCGACGCGCTCGGCCCTGAGCCGCACCTCCTCGATCGCAGCGCAGGACTTCATCGGGTTGGACAAGCCGGTGCCGGCGAGAACCTTGCCCGACGCCACCAGCGGCAGCATGCGTGCGCGCAGCGCATCATTTACGGTGTTCTCCAGATACCAGGCGCAGGCGGTCTGGCACCAGACCAGGAAGCCGGTGGACATGCATTCCTCCGAGACCTGGCTCATGACGCGGATGACCTGGGAGAGCCCGGCGCCCTGGCCGCCGTGGGCGGGCGATGCGGCACCGGCGAAGCCGCCCAGCTCGCCGAGCCGGCGCATGAAGGCGGCGGGATACTCGCCCTTGAGGTCGATGTCGGCGGTCTTGGGCGCGAGCTCGGTGCGGATGAGCTCGGTCAACCCGGGTAGTGCTTCCGCCGCAGTGTGGGAGACGGCCTTGTGTGACTGTGCCTGCATGATCATTCCTTCCGATGGGCGCCATGCCGACGGGGCATGGCGCGATGACGATTCAACCCAGCTTCACTTCCACGTTCACCGGATTGCGCAGGGTGTTGGCCACCGGCGACCAGGTGTTGGAGTGATTCACCAGATCTTCGAGCTCCGCCTGGGTGGCGTCGCCTTCCAGATATACCTTCACGCGCACGTCGGTGAAGCCGAGGCGCTTGGCCGGATCGAGGTCGCCGACGCCCCACACCGCGGTGACATTGATGTCGCCTTCCAGCTCCAATTCCAGCTTGGTGAGCTGGATGCCACGGGCGACGGCGTTGGCGTGCAGGCCAACGGAAAGGCATGAGCCCAGCGCCGCCAGCACGGCTTCCGACGGATTGGGCGCGGTGTCGTCGCCCAGCAGGTGCGGCGGCTCGTCGATCACGTGGGCGGGCAGGGAGCGGATGAAGTTCAGGTTGCGGAACTTGCCCTCGCATACGGTTCTGGTCTTGAGGGTGACGACCGACTGCGGGTTGGCCTTGCCCTTCTCGGCGAGGCCGGCGAGGCCCTGTTTGTCGATGGGCGCGAGCGCGGTTTTCATCTTGAGGACGGCGGCTTCGGACATGAGGTGACTCCTTTGCAATGGTTTGGGAAACGGTGATCCACGAAGGACATCCCTGTCATTGCAACGGCCGTGCCAGTGTCGGCGCGGAGGAAAAAGCGGCGCGCTTACAGAGGGTTGCCGCGTCGGTGCGAACCCGGGCCGGAAATGGCCTGCCGGCTTGGTCAGCAGATTGTTAACACTTTGTCCCGGCTTCAGGCCACGCCGAGAATCTTGATGCGGTAGTTGAGCTGGCGCAGCGTCATGCCCAGGCGCTGCGCCGCCCGCGACTTGTTGCCCTGGGTCTCCGCCAGCGCGCGCTCGATCTGGTCGCGCTCGTGGCCCTGCACCGGCTGGTAGGCGCGCACGCCTGGCTCCGGTGCGGCGGCCGCCGGCAGCAGCGACTGCTCCGACGCCAGCACCTGCTCCACTTCCTCGGCGCGGACCACCTGGGCGCTGGCGAGGAGCGTCAGCCGCTCCAGCACGTTGCGCAGCTGGCGGATGTTGCCCGGCCAGGAATAGGCCGCCAGCCGGTCGAGCGCCTCCGGTGCGAGGCTGATGCTGCGCTGGTAGAGCTGGTTGACCTGGTTCAGGTGATAGCGCACCAGCGGCCGCACATCCTCGGGCCGCTCGCGCAGGGAGGGCAGGCGGATGGGGATCACGTTGAGGCGGTAGAACAGGTCGAGACGGAAGCGACCCTGGGCCACCAGGTTCTGCAGGTCCTGGTTGGTGGCGGCGACGATGCGCACGCTGACCGGGATCTCCTTGCGCCCGCCGAGGCGCTGCACCACGCCCTCCTGCAGCACGCGCAGCAGCTTGACCTGCATCGCCAGCGGCAGGTCGCCCACCTCGTCCAGGAAGATGGTGCCGCCCTGCGCCTGCTCGAAGTAGCCGGCGCGCGCCGCGCTGGCCCCGGTGAAGGCGCCCTTTTCGTGGCCGAACAGTTCGGACTCGAACAGGTTTTCCGGGATCGCGCCGCAGTTCACCTTCACGAACGGCTGGTCGCGCCGCGGGCTGGCCAAATGCAGCGCACGCGCAAACAGCTCCTTGCCGGTACCGGATTCCCCCAGCAGCAGCACCGTCGCGTCGGTGGCGGACACCTGTTCGACCTGGCGCAGTGCCTGGCGCAGTGCCAGGGACTCGCCGACGATGCCGTAGCTCGCCTGGCTGGCCGGGCTGCGCTCCAGCGCGTACTTGAGCTCGCGATTTTCCAGCTCGAGGCGTGCGGTGCGCTCGGCGACCAGCTGATTGAGCCGCATGATCTGCCCGATCCAGGTGGCGATGATGCGGAGCAATTGCACGTCGTCCGCCAGGGCGCGCTTGCGGCTGCGCAGGCGGTGCACGCCGAGCATGCCGACGATCCGCCCCTCCTGTTGGATCGGCACGGCGATGAAGGACACCGTCTCACCCGGCAGCGTCCTGCGTTCCACCGCACGGGCGAGATAGCGCGGCTCGCTGTCGATGTCCTGCACGATCACCGTCTCTCCGGTGTGCATCACCCGGCCGCTCACGCCTTCGCCATGCTTGTAGCGGCCGCGGCGAATCTCCTGCGCGGTGAGGCCATAGGCGTACTTGATGAAGTAGTCGCCGGTGTCGCTCTCCGGCACGACGATGCGGCCGCGGTTGAGGCCGAGGAATTCCGAAAGCAGATGCAGGATCTCGCGCATCACCCGCCCCTCGTCCAGGCTGTGGCCCATGAGTTTGGCGATCTCGCGGATCACCAGCAGCTCCGCATCCTTGAGCTGCTCGGCCGAAGCGGGCGGGGACGGCGGCGATTTCTTGCGCGCGGTCACGGTGAAAGTCTCCTCGAAGTGTTGACAAATTGTATACGAAACGGGCGGCCGTGCCGCCTCGCGTGGGCCCGGATGGCGCCCGCCAACGGCGATGCACCATTTCGAGCCGGCCGCTCCAGACTGGTGCATGCCGCCACCGCGGCTGCGGCGGGCGAGGGCCGGCCCCCCTGCGCGCCGCTGTGCGCACGCCATTGTCTGTTAACAATTTTCACCGGGCCACAACAATCTGGCACGGACTGTGCATAACGTCGTGGCAGTGGCGCCAAGCGTTGCGCCGATCCCAAAACCACCTGTGAGAGGAACTCCTGATGTCAGCTTTCGACAATCCCTTCGATCCCAAAGTGAAACTGGGCCGCGGCTGCAGCTGCGGCCGGCATGCCTCCCCCGAGGAACACGAGCGCGCGGCCGCGCTCGGCGAGGAGCAGCGCCTGGGCCGGGTGGTGGAGCAGGCGGTGATGCGCGCGCTGTTTCCCGAGGATCAGGCGCGCCGCAATTTCCTGCGGGCGGTCGGTGCCGGCACTGCTTTCGCTGCGATCTCCAGCCTGTTCCCGATCGGCGCCGCGACCGCCCTCGCGGCAGACAAGGCGCCGCCCGAGAAGAAGGACCTGAAGATCGGGTTCGTGCCCATCACCTGCTCCACGCCGCTGATCATGGCCGGCCCCATGGGCTTCTATGCGCGCGAGGGACTGAATGTCTCCCTGATCAAGACCGCCGGCTGGGCCGTGGTGCGCGACAAGGTGATGAACAAGGAATATGACGCATCTCACATGCTCTCGCCCATGCCGCTGGCGATGACCATGGGCGTGGGCTCGGCGCCGCAGGCGGTGGACGTGGCCTCGATCCAGAACATCAACGGCCAGGCCATCACCCTGCATCTCAAGCACAAGGACAAGATGGATCCCAAGTCGTGGAAGGGCATGAAGTTCGGCATTCCCTTCGACTACTCCATCCACAACCTGCTGCTGCGCTATTTCGTCGCCGAGCACGGGCTGGACCCGGACAAGGACATCGAGATTCGCATCCTGCCGCCGCCGGACATGGTGGCCAATCTGCGCGCCGGCAACATCGACGGCTTCCTCGGCCCCGAGCCCTTCAACCAGCGCGCAGTGTTCGAGGAGGTGGGCTTCATCCACACCCTGTCGCGCGACATCTGGGACGGCCATCCCTGCTGCACGTTCGGCGTGCAGGAAGAGTTCTACAAGCAGTATCCCAACACCTTTGCCGCCCTGTTCCGCGCCATTGCCAGCGCCACCGACTACGCGCACAAGGCGGAGAACCGCGCTGACATCATCAAGGCGATCGCGCCGGCCAACTATCTCAACCAGCCAATCCCGGTGCTGGAGCAGGTTATGAGCGGCAAGTTCGCCGACGGCCTGGGCAAGGTGCGCAACGTGCCGGACCGGGTGGATTTCGATCCGTTCCCGTGGCAGTCGATGGCGGTGTGGATCCTCACCCAGATGAAGCGCTGGGGCTACATCAAGGGCGACGTCAATTACAAGCAAGTCGCAGAAGAAGTGTTCAAGGCCACCGACGCGCGCAAGCGCATGGCCGAGCTGGGGCTGGCGGCACCGAAGGAGAACTACGCCAAGCACACCATCATGGGCAAGGTGTTCGATCCGGCCAAGCCCGAGGAATACCTGAAATCCTTTGCGATCCGAAAGGCGTAGCCATGAGCAAATCACTCAATCTGAAGGCGGGCATCGTCTCCCTGCTCCTGCTGGCGGTGTTCGTTCTGGGGTGGCAAATTGCCACCCAGCCCAAGGCCGCCGCGCCCAAGGCCGGCGTCAGCGCCGAATACGCGGCGCTCATGGGCGGTGGCCAGCAGCAGTCGGGCATGCCGACGCCGCTGCAGGTGGGCAAGACCTTTTGGGAGCAGATGTCGGATCCGTTCTACGACAAGGGCCCCAACGACAAGGGCATCGGCATCCAGCTCGCCTTCTCCCTGGCTCGTGTGCTGGCGGGCTTCATCCTGGCGGCGCTGGTGGCCATCCCGCTGGGCTTCCTGATCGGCATGTCGCCAGTGATGCACAAGGCGCTCAATCCCTACGTCCAGCTGCTCAAGCCGATTTCGCCCCTGGCCTGGATGCCACTCGCGCTCTACACCATCAAGGATTCCTCCCTGTCGGCCATGTTCGTGATCTTCATCTGCTCGCTGTGGCCGATGCTGATCAACACCGCCTACGGCGTGGCCTCGGTCAAGCGCGAATGGCTGAACGTGGCGAAGACCCTGGAAGTGAATCCCCTGCGCACCGCGCTGCGGGTGATCCTGCCGGCGGCGGCGCCGACCATCGTCACCGGCATGCGCATCTCCATGGGCATCGCCTGGCTCGTGATCGTGGCGGCCGAGATGCTGGTGGGCGGCACCGGCATCGGCTACTTCGTCTGGAACGAGTGGAACAACCTGTCCATCACTAACGTGATCTTCGCGATCCTGATGATCGGCCTGGTGGGCATGGTGCTGGACCTGATGTTCGGCGCACTGCAGAAACTGGTTACCTACCGCGAATAGGAGAACGACATGCAAGCGGATTTCCTCAGGATCGAACGGCTGGGCAAGGTGTACCCGGCGACGCGCGGCGGCAAGGCGCTGACCGTTTTCGACAACATCAACTTCGGCATCGACAAGGGCGAGTTCGTCTGCATCCTCGGCCACTCGGGCTGTGGCAAGTCCACCATCCTCAACGTGCTGGCAGGGCTGGACGAGGCCAGCTCGGGCGTGGTGGTGATGGACGGGCGCGAAGTGAAGGGGCCGAGCCTGGACCGCGGCGTGGTCTTCCAGAGCCACGCGCTCATGCCCTGGCTGTCGGTGATGAAGAACATCGAGTTCGCGGTGAAGTCGCGCTACCCGGACATGAAGAAGGAGCAGATGCGCGCCCACTGCCAGAAATACATCGACCTGGTGGGGTTGACCGGCAGCGAGCACAAGAAGCCGGCGGAGCTCTCCGGCGGGATGAAGCAGCGGGTCGGCATCGCCCGCGCCTTCGCCATCGAGCCGAAGATGCTGCTGATGGATGAGCCCTTCGGCGCGCTGGACGCGCTGACGCGCGGCGTGATCCAGGACGAGCTCACCAAGATCTGCGGCGAGACCCACCAGACCGTGTTCATGATCACCCACGACGTGGACGAGGCGATTCTGCTCTCGGACAAGGTGATCCTGATGACCAACGGCCCGGAGGCAAAGATCGCCGAGATCGTGGTCAACACTCTGCCGCGTCCGCGCAGCCGGCACGACATCCACAAGGACCCGCAGTACTACCGCATCCGCAACCACCTGGTGGATTTCCTGGTGACGCGCTCGAAGCAGTTCGCCGCGGAAGTGACCGCCGACTACGACCCGCTGAATCCGCCGCTGGTGAAGCCGGGGCTGAACGAGAAGCTGGCGGTGGAAGTGTCCGCCGAGACCGAACCCCCGCGGGGGACCAAGCCCAGCCTGCATCTGGTGAACGAATGAAACCGAACCGCAAATCGAAAGCAAAAGGAGCAGTTAGCATGAACCGCGCAGACGTAACCGAAATGATCCTGTCGGCCAAGAAGAAAAAGGGCCTGAGCTTCGCCGACATCGCCAAGAAGGTCGGCCAGAGCAAGGAATGGACGACCGCCGGCCTGATGGGCCAGATGACCTTCGACAAGAAGCAGGCCACCGCCATCGGCAAACTGCTGGGCCTGCCGCCCGAGGCCGTGGAGAAGCTGCAGGAAGTGCCGTACAAGGGCTCGCTGCCCAGCGCGGTACCCACCGACCCGCTGATCTACCGCTTCTACGAGCTCATCCAGGTCTACGGCACCAGCATCAAGGCGCTCATCCACGAGGAATTCGGTGACGGCATCATGAGCGCGATCGACTTCAGCATGGACATCCAGCGGGAAGCGGATCCGAAGGGCGACCGCGTGAAGATCGTGATGAGCGGGAAATTCCTGCCGTACAAGACTTACTGACCGGTCCCGGCGGCAGCGCGCCCAAGGCCTCGGGCCAGTGGCGCGGTGCAAGGCCGCCGTAATACCTCCTGAATTGTTCCGGGCTGGCGGCGGGCTCACCACGCCCGCGCAAGCAAGCCCTGTCATGTCGGCCCAGTCCAATTCCCGTTTGTCGGGGCCGCAGCAGTGCACCAGCCTGGCCACCCCAGCCGGCGCAAGCCTCGTCCGCTTCGCCCGAGTGCCCGCCTCCTTTTCCTGCCACACCATTCCGACGCTGCGGGGTCGCCTCCCAACGTTTCCAGCCTGCGGCAGAGCGGTCGTCGCTCCGCCCGCAACCCCTTGGTCGCGCGCGCCTGGCGTTTCACCAGCCGCCCAGGATTGGGTGCAAGCGTGACCCGCAATGAGTCGGAATGGTGCATTTGTATGCAAGAGGCTTTCTCCCTGGCCGCGCGTTGACGCGGGGGTCGGCAGTCGCGCGATAAACATTTTCGCGGCTTGTCATGGGAGAACAGGGCCTTGAAAAATACATTTCAGAAAATGTTCGGGCTGGCACATTACATGCAATGTCTCCAGGCGCGTTCCCTCAACTTTGGAGATGTCATGAAACTAGTCAGCAAGCAGCTATTGCGTTGGATGGCGGGGGTGCCCCTGGCCTTCGCCCTTCAACACGGCGTACATGCCGAGACCGTCGCCCGCTACGGAATCTCCATGGCGGATATTCCCCTGACGACCGGCCAGCCGGACCGCGGAGCGGGTGCCTATCAGTTTACCGGCCATACGCTGTACGACCCGCTGGTGGCGTGGGAGGCCGACGTTGCCAACCGACCCGGGAAGCTGGTTCCGGGGCTGGCCACGAGCTGGAAAGTGGACCCGAAGGACCACAAGAAATGGGTGTTCACGCTACGCAAGGGCGTGAAGTTCCATGACGGCTCCGACTTCACGGCCGATGCCGTGATCTGGAATCTCGACAAGGTTCTGGTCGACAAATCGCCGCAGTTCGATCCCAAACAGAGCGCGCAGGTCCGGCCGCGCATCCCGTCCATCGCGTCCTACCGCAAGCTGGACGACTATTCGGTGGAGATCACCACCAAGGAAGTCGACGCGCTGTTCCCCTACCAGTTGCCCTGGTTCCTGATCTCCAGCCCGGCCAACTGGGAAGCCATGGGCAAGGACTGGTCCAAGGTCGCAACCCATCCGTCGGGCACGGGCCCATTCAAGCTCGACAAACTGGTTCCGCGCGAACGGGCCGAGCTGGTAAAGAACCCCGCCTATTGGGACAAGAATCGCCTCGCCAAAACCGACCGCATCGTTCTGGTGCCGATTCCCGATGCCATGACCCGTGCCAACGCGCTGTTGAACGGCCAGGTCGACATCATTGAGACGCCGCCGCCCGATGTCGTGCCCCAGCTGAAAAGCGCCGGCTTCAAGGTGGTCCAGAACGTGACGCCCCACGTGTGGCCCTATCACTTCTCCCTGCTCCCGGGGTCGCCATGGACGGACATCCGTGTCCGCAAGGCGGCCAATCTGGCGATTGACCGCGACGCGATCGTCAAGCTGCTGAACGGACTGGCCAAGCCCGCCCAGGGCCAGGTGGACGCGACGAGCCCCTGGTTCGGCAAGCCCAGCTTCAAGATCAACTATGACCTGGCCGCTGCACGCGCCCTCATGGCGCAGGCCGGCTACAGCAAGGAGAAGCCGCTCAAGGCGAAGGTCATCATTGCACAGGGTGGCACCGGACAGATGCTGTCGCTGCCCATGAACGAGTTCATGCAGCAGAGCCTCGCGGAAATCGGCATCCAGGTCAGCTTCGAAGTCGTGGAGCTGGAGAACCTGTACCTGCACTGGCGCAGCGGGGCCAAGGCCGACATGAACGCCGGCAAGGGCATCACCGCCATCAACCTGGGCTACGTGACGGCTGACCCGTTCTACGCCATCACCCGTTTCGCCGACAGCCAGTACGTGGCACCGAATGGCGTGAACTGGGGTGGCTACAACAATCCCAAGGTGGACGCGGCCATCGACAAGATCCGCACCACCTTCGACACCAAGGCGCAGGATGCGCTGCTGGCGCAAGTGCACCAAGCAATGGTGGACGACGCGGTCATGCTGTGGGTGGTGCACGACGTGAATCCCCATGCCCTGTCGCCCAAGGTCAAGGACTTCGTCCAGGCGCAGCACTGGTTCCAGGACCTGACCACGATTCGCATGTAATTGAGACCGGGGCCAGGCGCAGTGGCTGGCCTTGGCCCCGCCCGAGTGCAACTCGATCCAATGAGAGCCGTGTGATGTTTGCTTACCTACTCAAGCGTGTGCTGTATGCCGTACCCATCGCGCTGAGCGTGACCGTCGTTTCGTTCGTTCTGGTCTATCTGGCACCGGGCGACCCGCTCAACGCGATCGCGCCCCCCGACGCGCCGGCGGAGGTCGTCGACGCATTGAAGAACGCCTACGGACTCGATCGGCCGGTGCCGGTGCAGTACGGCATGTGGCTGCTGCGTGCGCTGCATGGTGACTTGGGTACGTCCATCGCCACGGGCCGGCTCGTCGCCGGCGAGGTCATGAGCGCGGTCAGCAACACGTTGCTGCTGGCCGGGGCCGCGGCGCTTGCGGGTGTTCTGCTGGGTTGCGTGCTGGGGGCGCTGGCCGGCTACCGCCACGGCAGCTGGGTCGACCGGGCAGCCACGGTGTTGTCCGTGGTGGGCGTGAGCATTCCCCACTACTGGCTGGGCCTGGTCCTGACGATCGTGTTTTCCATCTGGCTGGGCTGGTTTCCAGCCATGGGCGCCGGTCCCGACGGTTCGGGCGAATGGGCATGGGACATCGCGCATCTTCGACACCTGGTGCTGCCGGCGTTGACCCTCGCGGTCATTCCCATGGGCATCATCACCCGTACGGTACGTGCCCTCGTGGCGGAAATGCTGCAGCAGGAATTCGTGGTTGCCTTGCGCGCGCGGGGGTTATCCGGCCGCGCCATCTTCCGGCACATCGCCAAGAACACCGCGCCCACCGTGCTGGCGGTCGCCGGCCTGCAGATCGGCTATCTCATGGGCGGCTCGATTCTGGTGGAGACCGTGTTCGCCTGGCCTGGCACCGGCTTCCTGCTGAACACCGCCATTTTTCAGCGCGACATCCCGCTGTTGCAGGGCACGTTGCTGGTGCTCTGCATGTTTTTCGTCGTCCTCAACCTCGTGGTCGACGTTGTGCAACCCTTAATCGACCCCCGCATGGGCCGACGTTGAGAGGAACGGACCGTGTCTGCATCGCTCCCGCTTTCCCTGCCCGCCATTGCGGCGCCTGCCGTCAGCCGCAGCTACTGGGCGCTGGTGTGGCGCCAGCTGCGGCGTGACCGCATGGCCTGGGCCAGTGGCCTGGTGCTGCTGTTGATTTTCGGGGCAGCGGTGTTCGCCCCCTGGCTGGCGCCGGCCGATCCCTACAAGGCGAGCATGCTGCATCGACTGTTGCCCATCGGCAGCGAGAACTACCTGATCGGCAGCGACGAATTGGGCCGGGACATGGCTTCGCGTCTCATGTACGGCGGACGGCTGTCGCTGCTCATGGGCGTGGTACCGGTGCTGGCGGCGTTCGTCATCGGCACGACCATCGGGGTCCTGGCCGGGTATATCGGCGGCCGTGTCAACATGGCCATCATGCGCGTGCTGGACGTGTTCTATGCGTTCCCGTCGGTGCTGCTCGCGGTGGCCATTGCGGGCGCACTGGGCCCGGGCATGAGCAACAGCCTGATCGCCCTGACCCTCGTGTTCGTGCCGCAGGTGGTGCGGGTGGCCGAGAGCGTCACCACCCAGGTGCGCAAGCTCGACTACATCGAGGCCGCCCGCATGAGCGGTGCCAGTGCCCTATCCATCGTCCGCGTGCATGTGCTGGGCAACGTCCTCGGCCCGGTGTTCGTCTACGCGACCGGGCTTCTCAGCGTCAGCATGATCCTCGGCTCGGGCCTGTCCTTCCTCGGCCTCGGCGTCAAGCCGCCGGAGCCGGAGTGGGGCCTCATGCTCAACACACTGCGTTCGGCCATCTACCTCAACCCCTGGGTGGCGGCGCTGCCGGGGGTCATGATTTTCCTGACCTCGATTGCATTCAACCTGCTCGCGGACAGCGTGCGCTCAGCCATGGATATCCGGCGATGAACACAGACGTGCCTTTTTGGGCCCCGGTCGATGATCGGGGCGGCCCCGCCCAGCCGCTGCTGGTGGTGCGCGATCTCAAGAAACACTTTCCGGTTCGCGGCGGGCCACTCGAGCGGTCGCGCAAGTTCGTGCACGCGGTCGACGGCGTGAGCTTTTCCGTCGCCAAGGGCAAGACCTTGGGCATCGTCGGTGAGTCCGGGTGCGGGAAGTCGACCACGGCCCGCCTCGTTGCGCGCCTGATGCCGCCCGACAGCGGCAGCATGATTTTCGACGGGGAGGGCGTGGACGAATTCGGCGGCATATCCCTCAAGCAGTTCAGGCGCAGCCTGCAGATGGTGTTTCAGGATTCCTTCGCCTCCCTCAATCCGCGCCTCACCATCGCCGAGACCATTGCCTACGGTCCCCGCGTCCACGGGGTTCCCAAGCCCGCCGCCAGCGAGCGGGCCAGGGAACTGCTGGCCCGCGTGGGGCTGGAGCCGCGGCAGTTCGGGTCGCGCTATCCGCATGAGCTGTCTGGCGGCCAGCGCCAACGCGTGAACATCGCGCGCGCCCTGGCATTCGACCCCCGCCTGGTGATTCTGGATGAGGCAGTCGCCGCGCTGGACAAATCGGTGCAGGCCCAGGTGCTCAACCTGCTGCAGGAGTTGAAAGCGGAGCGCCAGCTTACCTATCTGTTCATCTCCCACGACCTGCATGTGGTGCACTATCTGAGCGACGAGGTGATGGTGATGTACCTGGGGCAGGTGGTGGAGAGCGGACCGGTGGAGCGCATCTACGGCCACGCCGCCCATCCCTATACCCGGGCCTTGCTGTCGGCCATTCCTTCCATGGACCCGGATCACCGAACCCAGACCCCGCCGCTGAGCGGCGACCCGCCGAACCCGATCAATCCGCCGGGGGGATGCCGCTTTCGGGACCGCTGTCCCCATGCGCAGCCCGTGTGCGAAGCCATGGCTCCGGCACTCATGCCCGTTGGTGTGGATATGGGGCACCTGGTGGCGTGCCACATGAACGATCCCCGGTCCCACCACCCCGAGGCGGTTGCTTCTTCCAGGGAGACCCATTGATGCCGACGCCACTCGTTTCCGTCGAAAACCTCAGCGTGCGGTTCCATGGCGGCCGCATCGCCAACGCGCTCAACCAGGTCAGCTTCGAGCTGGGGCAGGGCGAAGTGCTCGGTCTGCTGGGTGAGTCCGGTTCCGGCAAGAGCGTCACCTTGCGCACGCTGCTGCGCCTCCACCCCGAGCGCACGACGCAGACGAGCGGCTGCATCCGGGTGGAGGGGCAGGACGTGCTCGCGCTCAAGGGACGGGCGCTGGAGATGTACCGCGGCGGCACGGTCTCCATGGTGTTCCAGGAACCGGGACTTGCCTTCGATCCGGTCTATACCATTGGCCAGCAGATCAGCGAGGCCATACGTGCGCACGAGGCCATCGACAAGGCCGCGGCACGCTCGCGGGCACTGCAAATGCTCGAGCGGGTGCAGATTCCCCAGGCCAAGCGGCGCTTCGATGCGTATCCGCACGAGCTCTCGGGCGGAATGCGCCAGCGGGCGATGATTGCCCTGGCCCTGGCCTGCAAGCCGAAACTGTTGCTGGCGGACGAACCCACCACGGCCCTGGACGCCTCGGTGCAGATACAGATTCTTCTGCTCCTGCGCGAATTGCAGCGGGAGACCGGCATGTCGGTGATTTTCGTCACCCACGACATTGGCGCCGCGGTGGACGTGGCCGACCGCATCGCCGTGATGTACGCGGGGCGGATTGTGGAGCAAGGGCCGGTGGGCGAGATCGTGCGTCAGCCGCGACATCCCTATACCGCCGGGCTGCTGGCTTCCAGCGTGGGCATGGAGCACCGTGGCAGTCCGTTGATCGCCGTACCGGGCTCGCCGCCTGATCTGGCGGCGCTGCCACCAGGCTGCGGCTTTGCACCTCGATGCGGTGCCGCCGCCGAGCAGTGTCATCGCGAGTGCCCGCCCGCAGTCGTGCAGGGTGAGCGCCTGCACGCCTGTTGGCACCCGCTTCAAGCCGTGGCGGAGGCCGCATGAGACAACTTGAGGCGGAGACCGCGCCGGGCGAGCACGGGCGCTCCCGCGGTGGCTTGGCGGACGAGGTCTGCCGCAAGATCGCCGACGAGATTGCCTTGGGCAACTTCGCGCCCGGCACGCGCCTGGATGAGGTGACCCTGGCCAGCCGCTTCAACGTCTCCCGCACCCCGGTACGCGAGGCCTTGAAGCAGTTGGCCATCATGGGTCTGGTATCGTATCGGCCCAACCGCGGATCAGTGGTGGCCGCGATGACCTCGGACCAACTGGACCAGATGTTCGAAGCCATTGGCGAACTCGAGGCCGCCTGTGCCCGTCACGCCGCCCTGCGCATGACCGAGGCCGACCGGGCGCGGCTGCGCGAACTGCATGGCGCGGGGCGAGCGGCGATGCAGGCCGGCGATATGGAACGCTACGATGCGGTGAATCTGGAGTTGCACGCCACGATCATCCGCGGGTCGTACAATCAGGTCCTGATCGATATGGCCACCAGCCTGCGCCACCGCGTTGCACCGTTTCGCCGCACCCAGTTCCGCAATCTGGAGCGCATGGGCGAATCCTTCGAGGAGCACTCGGTGATCGTGGAAGCGATCCTCGCCCATGACGTCGCCACCGCGCACCGGGAGATGCGTGCGCATTTGCTCTCCGCCCGCAGTGCCACATCGCGCGTGGCACCGGCCTGGTCCAGTGCGGACAGCGTCGCAACCCGGGTAATGAGCCGTTCCGGAACATCCATCCCATGAAACCCATCATCGGCAGCCGCGGGGCGGTCGTGGCTCCGCATTCGCTCGCTTCCCAGGCCGGACTCGACATATTGCGGGAGGGAGGCAATGCCATCGAGGCCACCATCGCCGTGGCCGCCACCCTGGCGGTGGTTTATCCGCACATGACCGGCATCGGTGGCGACGGGTTCTGGCTGGTGCATGCCCCCGGGCAGGCGATGCTGTCGATCGATGCGTGCGGCGCTGCCGGTGCCGGCGTCAGCCGCGGCTTGTACGGCAAGCGCGACAGCATCCCCTGGCGCGGCCCGCTCGCCGCCAATACCGTGGCCGGCACCGTGTCCGGCTGGGGCGCGGCTTATGACTACAGCCGTGCCCGGTGGGGCGGACGTCTGCCCTTCTCCCGCCTCCTGGAGAGTGCCATCGGCTATGCCCGCACGGGTTTCCCGGTGACCGAGAGCCAGGAGCGGAACACCCGGGCCAAGCTCGCCGAACTGCTCGCGCAGCCCGGCTTCGCCGCTGCCTTCCTCGACGGGCAGAATGTTCCGCGCTATGGCCAGTGTCACCGCTTCCCGGCACTCGCAACGACGCTGGAAGAGCTGGCGCGAGGGGGGGCCGACGACTTTTACCGTGGCGAGCTGGCCCGCCAGATTGGCGCCGAGCTTGCTGCCGTCGGCAGTCCCCTTACGGCCGACGACCTGGGGCGGCACCAGGCGCAGTTGAAACCCCCGCTGCAGTTGCGCCTGTCGAACGCGACGCTGTACAACATGGCGCCACCGACGCAGGGGCTCGCCTCGCTGCTGATTCTCGGCATCTACGACCGGATCCGTCAGCCCGGCTGGAGCCCGGACGGGGGCGAAGGCATACACGCCTTGGTGGAAGCCACCAAACAGGCGTTCCGCCTGCGGGACAGGCACGTGGCGGACCCCGCCCGGATGAGCGTGGACCCAATGGCGCTGCTGGACGGGCGCACGGTGGCTGAACTGGCCGCCGCCGTTCCCTTGCGGCAGGCAAGTCCCTGGCCGGCTCCGGTGTCGGACGGCGACACCACCTGGATGGGCGTGGTGGACGCAGAGGGCCGCGCCGTGAGCATGATCCAGAGCATCTACTTCGAATTTGGCAGCGGGGTGGTGCTGCCTCAAACCGGCATCTGCTGGCAGAACCGGGGTTGTGCCTTTGATCTCGCGCCCGATCGACTGCGCAGTCTGGAGCCCGGGCGCAAGCCGTTTCACACGCTCAATCCGGCCATGGCCACCCTGGACGACGGGCGCCTGCTGGTCTACGGCACCATGGGCGGCGAGGGCCAGCCGCAGACGCAGGCGGCGGTGTTCGCGCGCTATGTGTGGGGCGGCCACAACATTCGCTCGGCCGTGGCGGCGCCACGCTGGCTTCTGGGTCGCACCTGGGCGGAGCAGAGCACCACGCTCAAGCTCGAATCGCGCTATGAACCAGCGGTCATTCACGCCCTGCGCGAGCTCGGGCACCCGGTCGAAGTCGTGGCGGAGTTCGACGAGCGCATGGGCCACGCCGGCGCCCTGGTGCTTCATCCTCAAGGCTGGATCGAGGGCGGCGAGGATCCCCGCAGCGACGGAAGCGTGGCGGCCTGGTAACGGGCCCTGTCGTGACATTCACCCAAAATTTCGCGCGATGACATTCAAATTCGACTGGTTTCTCAAGGGCATGCTGGCCGCCCTGGCGCTTGCCTTCGTCTGGCCCGGACCCGGCGCTCATGGCGGTATCCTGCATCCGGAGCTGCTCAACAAGGTCGGCATTGCGCTGGTGTTCTTCCTCAATGGCCTCGCCCTCAGCCTGGGTGCCTTGCGGGCTGGCGCGCTGCGCTGGCAGGCGCACCTGCTGATTCAGGCCAGCACCTTTCTGGTTTTTCCGCTGCTTGGCTGGGGGTTGATCAAGCTCACGGGTGGCTGGATGTCGCTGGATCTGCAGACCGGGTTCTTTTACCTCTGCGCGCTTCCGTCGACGGTTTCCTCCTCCGTCGCGCTGACCGTGGCGGCGCGGGGCAACGTGCCGGTCGCGGTGTTCAATGCCACGCTGTCCAGCCTCATCGGCGTCGTGCTGACTCCCCTGTGGATGGCATGGATACTCGGCCACGGCGGCGCCGATTTCGCTGTCGGGCCCGTGATCGTGGACCTGCTGCTGTGGCTGGTGCTGCCCCTGTTGCTCGGCCAGGCGGCGCGGCCGCTGCTGGGAGAATGGGCCGGCCGTCACAAGGCACGCATCCAGGTCGTCGACCGGCTGACCATTCTGATGCTCGTCTACACGTCCTTCAGCGATTCCGTGCAGCAGGGCGCCTGGTCCCATTATGGCGTGATGGTGCTGGTGCAGACGATCATCGGCACGGGCGTGTTGTTTGCCGCGGTGGTGGCGCTGACCCGGCTGCTGTCGAGCTTGCTGGGGCTGTCGCCGGAGGACCGCATCGCCGCCGTCTTCTGCGGTTCCAAGAAGACCCTGGCTTCGGGCGTGCCCATGGCGCACCTGATCTTCGGCGCCAACCCGGTGCTTGGCCTGATACTCATGCCGATCATGGTTTACCACCCGCTGCAGTTGGCAGTGGGGGGCGCGATGGCCCAGTTCTGGGCAAGCAGGGCCGCGCCCAGGGAGTAGCCCTGCGTGTCATGACTGGCGCAATGCCAGTCCGGCGCGTGCCTGCGATCTGACCAGGCCCGCACCACTTTGACGCAACGCCAGCGCGGCTTTGCATTTTTCGCTCCAAATCGGTCCGTCCGCACCAAACGGAGGCGGCAGCGGGCCTCGCTGCACCACGGCTAGGCCCGAAACCCATCCGTCATTCCGCCACGTGCTGCGTAACGCGTTGAATATAAGACGAGACAGCGGCTGGCATCGGGTTTGCTAATGATTTGGTGAAGGCAAAGCAAACCATGCGCAGCGAAATCAAATCCACCTGTTGTTACTGCGGCGTCGGCTGCGGCGTGCTCATCCGGACGGAAGGCGGGCGCATCGTCGGCGTCAGCGGCGATCCGCAGCACCCGGCCAACTTCGGCCGCCTCTGCACCAAGGGCTCGACGCTGCACCTGACGACCGGCCTCGAGGGCCGTGCGCTGCATCCCGAGCTGCGCACCTCGCGCGAACAGGTCCGCAGCCGCGTGAGCTGGGACGCTGCGCTCGACCATGCCGCGCGAACCTTCGCCGACATCATCCGCGCTAACGGTCCGGATGCCGTGGCGTTCTACATCTCCGGCCAGCTGTTGACCGAGGACTACTATGTCTTCAACAAGCTGGCCAAGGGGCTCATCGGCACCAACAACGTCGACACCAATTCCCGCCTGTGCATGTCCTCCGCCGTGTCCGGCTACAAGCAGACCCTGGGCGCCGATGCGCCGCCGAGCTGCTACGAGGACATCGACCATGCGCAGTGCATTTTCATCGCCGGCTCCAACACCGCCTACGCCCATCCGGTGCTGTTCCGCCGCATCGAGGACGCGCGGCGCAACAACCCCGCGCTGAAGCTGATCGTGGTCGACCCGCGCCGCACCGACACCGCGGCTTCCGCCGACCTGCACCTGCCCATCCTCCCCGGCACCGACGTGGCCTTGTTCCACGGCATGCTGCACGTGATGGTGTGGGACGGCCTGGTCGACCAGGCCTTCGTCCGCGACCACACCGAAGGCTTTGCCGAGCTGAAGGACCTGCTGCGCGAATACACGCCGGAGGCCGTGGCCGACATCTGCGGCATCCGCGCCGAGGACGTCGTGCGCGCGGCGCGCTGGTTCGGCGATTCGACCGCCACGCTCTCGCTCTACTGCCAGGGCCTGAACCAGTCGGCCCGCGGCACCGACAAGAACGCGGCGCTGATCAATCTGCACCTGGCCACCGGCCAGATCGGCAAGCCCGGCAGCGGCCCGTTCTCCCTCACCGGCCAGCCCAACGCCATGGGCGGACGCGAGGTCGGTGGCATGGCCAACCTGCTGTCGGCCCACCGCGACCTGGGCAATCCGGCGCACCGCGCCGAAGTGGCGCAACTGTGGGGCGTGGACGGCGTGCCGGCCACACCGGGCAGGACCGCGGTGGAAATGTTCGAGGCCATCCGCTCCGGTGAGATCAAGGCGGTGTGGATCGCCTGCACCAACCCGGCCCA
>CAYUJV010000015.1:2028-35881 GCA_964445085.1 uncultured Burkholderiales bacterium | reverse complement strand
CCTCGACTACCTGGTGTTCGCCCGCAATTTCGTGGCCGAATGCGAGGAGCGCTACGGCGAGGTGGCGGTGGAGGAAATCCTCGATTCCTGCCATGCGCTGATGAACCATGGCGTGGACCGCTACAAGCGCCCGGCGAAGCTGTCGATGGCGAAGGAAAAGGCGCGCCAGCAGGAGCGGGAGGAATACCTGCAGTCACAAGTGAACGACCTGTGGCGCACCCTGCCGCCCAAGGAGGCGGCGGAGAAGGCCGCCAAGGAGCGGCGCTTCCCTGCCGAGCCGCAGGAAAACCTGCTCTACTTCATCGAGAAGAACGCGCCGCGCCTGGAGCCCTGGCAGCGCGAGATCGTGCGCATCGTGCGCAAGATTGCCCAGTACTTCTACCCCCAGCGCCAGACGCAGGTGATGAACGAGGGCTGGGCCACCTTCTGGCACTACACGATCCTCAACCACCTGTATGAAGAGGGCAAACTCACCGACGGCTTCATGATGGAATTCCTGCAGTCGCACACCAATGTCGTGTACCAGCCGCCGTTCTACAGCCGCATGTACAACGGCATCAACCCCTATGCGCTGGGTTTCAACATGTTCCGCGACATCCGGCGCATGTGCGAAGCGCCCACCGAGGAAGACCGCCGCTGGTTCCCCGAGATCGCCGGTGCGGACTGGGTGAAGACCCTCGACTTCGCCATGCGCAACTTCAAGGACGAGAGCTTCATCGCCCAGTACCTGTCGCCCAGCCTGATCCGGGAGATGAAACTGTTCGCGGTGGTGGACGACGACCGGGAAGACAAGCTGGAGATCGCCGCCATCCACGACGATGCCGGCTACCGGCAGGTGCGCCAGGCCCTGGCCGAGCAATACAACCTGGGCAATCGCGAGCCCAATATCCAGGTGTGGAACGTGGACGTGTACGGCGACCGTTCGCTCACCCTCTGCCACACCATGCACGACCGGCGGCCACTCGGCGACAGCACCCCGGAGATGCTGCGCCACATCGCCCGCCTGTGGGGCTACGACGTGCGCATCGAGAGCGTGGACGAGACCGGCCACGCCGAGCTCGTGGCCGAATGCAAGGTGTAGTGCGCTGCCGGCTCAGACCGGGATCGCGGCGCCGTGGATCAGTTTGGCATCCTCGCTGCACAGGAACAGGATGACGCGGGCGATCTCCGCCGGCTTCGGCCATTTGGTGTAATCGGCGTCGGGCATGGCCTTGCGGTTGGCTTCGGTATCGATGATGCTCGGGCAGATGGAGTTGGCGCGCACGCCGCTGCCCTTCAGGTCCGCGGCAAGGGAATCGATCATCGCCACCGCCGCGGCCTTGGACGCGACGTAGGCGCCCGCCGCCGCCATGTGATTGAAGGCCGCGGTGGCCGCGACATTGACCAGGGCGCCGCGGCCCTGCCTCAGCATCGCCGGCACCACGGCCCGCGCCAGCAGGTAGCCGCTGCGCAGGTTGAGGGTCAGCATCTTGTCCAGCACGCCGGTTTCCATCTCCCACAGCGGCGCGCCGGCATCGTAGCCGCCCACCGCGTTGACCACGGCGTCCAGCCGTCCGTGCCGCGCGACCAGCCCGTCGACGAGCTGCTTCACCGCCGCTTCGTCCATTATGTCCACCTCATGGCCTTCGAGCCGCGACGCCTTCGCGCCGGCGTCGGCCTTGAGGCTGTCGAATTCGGCGGCGTGGCGATAGGTGACGGCGACGCTCGCTCCGGCGTCTAGGAAGGCAGTGCTGACCGCGCGGCCCAGGCCGCCGGTCCCGCCCGCAACCAGAACCACTTGTCCGGAAAAGTCTTGCGGCATGATTTCTCCTTTTGAGCCTTGATGCGATTTCAGATTCGGTGCTTCGGCACCCACAGCACGTCCGGCCGGCCGAGCGCCTGGTTGATCGCCCGGCCCAGCACGAACAGCAGGTCCGACAGGCGGTTCAGGTATTTGAGCGCCGGCGGGGACACCGCCTCGGTCTGCGCCAGCGCCGCCAGGCGGCGCTCGGCGCGGCGGCAGACGGCACGGGCGACATGACACTGGGCGGCGGCGCGGGCGCCGCCGGGGAGGATGAATTCCTTCAGCGGCGGCAGGGCCTCGTTCCATGCGTCCAGTTCGCGCTCCAGCGCTGCCACCATGGCGTCGTCGATGCGCCCATGACCGGGGATGGACAGCTCGCCGCCCAGTTCGAACAACTCGTGCTGGATGCGCATCAGCGCCTGGCGCATCGGCTCCGGCAGCGATTCGTCCGCGAGCAGGAGCCCGAGGTGGCTGTTCAGTTCGTCCACGGCTCCCATGGCCTCGACGCGCGCGCTGGTCTTGGCCACGCGCGAGCCGTCGCCGAGGCCGGTGCTGCCGTCGTCCCCGGTGCGGGTGTAGATCTTCGTCAGTCGATGTCCCATGGAATGTCGTCGCCGGCCGGATGCGCCAGCGGCAAGGATAGCACCGTTGCGCGGCGCGCTTAAGCCAGCTTTGCCAGCGCGTCAGTCAGGCCGATGCGCACGTCGTCCTGCCCGAGCCGCGCGAGCAGGCCGAATTCCCTGAGCTTGCCGGCGACGCGGTCGTTGGCTTCGCACAGCACGACGCGGACATGGCGCTGCTGAAAATGCCGGATCATGTCGTCCAAGGCATGCATGGCGGTGGCGTCGATGATCGGCACGTGACCCAGGCGCAGGATCAGTACCCGGGTCTTGTCGTGCAGGCCGGCCAGGGTGCGCTCGAAGCTCGCGGCGGCACCGAAGAACAGCGGCCCGTCGATGGAGTAGATCTGCACGTCCTTGGGCACGCCGACCGGGCACACGCTGGCGAGCGCCTCCTCGCTCTCGCCCTCGATGCGCACGGTCTCGCTCATGCGCTTCATGAACAGCAGCGCGGCGAGCATCACGCCGACGTTGACCGCGATGACCAGGTCGGCGAACACCGTCAGCGTGAAGGTGACCAGCAGCAGGATGACATCGTTGCGCGGCGCGTGCCGAACCAGGTCGACGAAGTGGCGGGCCTCGCTCATGTTCCAGGCGACCACGAACAGGATCGCCGCCAGCGCCGCCAGCGGAATGTTCACGGCCAGCGGGGCGAGGGCGACGATGATCACGAGCAGGGTCAGGGCATGCACCACGCCCGCCAGCGGGCTGGTGCCGCCGCTGCGGATGTTGGTCGCGGTGCGGGCGATGGCCCCGGTGGCGGCAAAGCCGCCGAACAGCGGCGCAGCCAGGTTGGCAAGCCCTTGTCCGATCAGTTCCTGGTTCGGCTCGTGCCGGGTGCCGGCCATGCCGTCGGCGACCACCGCGCACAGCAGCGATTCGATCGCGCCGAGCATGGCGATGGTCAGTGCCGGGCCGAGCAGCTCCAGCACGCGTCCGAAGGTGACGTCCGGCAGTCCGAAGGCGGGCAGGGTGGAGGGGATGCCGCCGAAGGCGCTGCCGATGGTGGCGACACCCGGGAAGTGAAAGCTGGCCTGGACGGCGCTCGCCGCCACCATCGCCACCAGCGGGCTGGGGATGCGCCGCGAAATGCGCGCCCAGCCGACGACGATGGCAAGGCTGCCGAGGCCGATCAACAGGGTGGGCCAGTGGAAATCCGGCAGCGCGGCGAGCAGGGCCAGGAGTTTTTCATGGAAATGCCGGCCGCTCGCCGCCGGCTGCAGGCCGAAGAAGTCCTTCCACTCGCCGACGAAAATGATGACGCCGATGCCGGCGGTGAAGCCGGTGATGACCGGGGTGGGGATGAAACGGATGACGTTGCCCAGCTTCAGCGCGCCCATCAGCAGCAGGACGATGCCAGCCATGAAGCTCGCGATCTGCAGTCCGTCGATTCCGTACTTGGCGGTGATGCCGGCGAGGATGGCGATGAAGGCGCCGGTGGGGCCGCTGATGGAGATGCGCGAGCTGCCGAACAGGGTGGCGATCAGCCCGGCGACGATGCCGGTGTAGATGCCCTGTTCCGGCCGCGCGCCGCTGGCGATGGCGAAGGCCATGGCCAGGGGCAGGGCCACCACGCCCACCACCAGGCCGGCGATCACATTGGGCAGCAGATGCCGCCGGTGGAACAGACCGGAACGATAGGCTTCGAGGGCGGCGATCATCGGCAGTGAGCCATGGCGACCGGCGGCGCAGCGGGCGGAGCGAGGTCGAAGCAGGGAGCGCGGCCGTAGGAACGGTACGGCGAGCACCGGAGGTTCGAGATCGCGCCGCGCAGCAGCTTCATGCCGTGATGACTAGAATTCGTTGCGGATCCGGTTGTAGCCCTTGACCAGCTCGCGGTTGGCTTCCGCCACGGATTCGGAGAAGCCGGTCACGTCCGGCGTCACCCGCTCGATGCTGGCCAGTTCGGCGTCGGAGTGGATGTTCACGGTGGAAGGGATGTAGAAACCCGGCGGCACGGTGCAGCCTTCGACCACGGCGTTGTGGCGCACCACCGAGCCGTCGCCCACGCTGCAGTTGAACAGCACCGAGTTGAAGCCGATGAACACGTTGTTGCCCACCTTGCACGGGCCGTGCACGATGGAACGGTGGGCGATGGAAGTGCCCTGCCCGATGACGACGCCGCCGCCCGCCTTGCAATGGATCACCACGCCGTCCTGGATGTTGGAGTTGGCGCCGATGACGATCGGCTCCATGTCGCCCTCGTCATTCACCTCGTCGGCGCGGATGACGGCATAGGGGCCGATGAAGACGTTTTCGCCCACGACCACCTTGCCGCAGAGGATGGCGGTGGGATCGACGAAGGCGGATTCGGCGACGACTGGCATGTCGCCCCGGGGATTTTTGCGGATCATGATGGGTGAGCGGCCGTGGGAAAACAGCCGCTATTTTAGCCGGAATCAGAAAGCGCTGGCGAGGGCGCGCACGAAGCGGCCGCCGAAGCGCTTCGGCTGTTCGATCTGGACCGTGAGGATGTCGAACGGGAGCGTGTCGGCGTGGGTGCCGAGCAGCGCCCTGGGCTGATCCAGGCCGTAGAGCTCGTGGGAGCCGATCAGCACCAGATCCGGATCCCAGGACTGCAGCACGTCGCGCACCGAGGACTTGAGATGGCCGGCGGCCACGATGGCTTCGGCGCCGCTGGCGCCGACGCGCCCGATCAGGTGGTCGAGGCGGCGCGAGAAATCCTTGACCACGGCATCCTGGGCCTGCTGCGGCGTGAGGAAGGGCGCATGACCCGACTCGTAGCCGGGCGTGTAGTCGATGACGGTGGCGATGCCCAGGGTCGCGTTGTACAGCCGGGCCATCTGCAGCGCGCGGGCAGCCACCTTCTCGCCATTGGCGGAGACGTCGATCAGGCCGAGGATCCTGCGATAGGAGCGCATGGCGCGGTCCGGTCAGCCTGCCGCGCGCTTCAGTTCCGGCAGCTGCACGCCGCCGCACATGCTGAAGATGCGCTTGTCGCAGCGGCTGCAGGTGTCCTGCTTGAGCCGCGCGTAGATCGCCTCGACGGGGTTGGAGCGGGCCGGGAACAGGTTCTCCTCGCCAATCTCCTCCATGTAGCCGCCTTTCACCAGCATCTCGCGCACGTTTTCCTTCATGCGGTAGAAGTACAGCCCGCCGCCCATCTTGCGCCGCCGGCGCGCCTCCTGCGCCAGCATCTCGGCACCGGCGATGTCGACGAAGTTGATGCCGCTGGCCAGGATCACCAGATGCCGGTGCTCCGGGTTGAGCTCGTCCACCTGCTGCAGCGCCTGCTGCACGTGGTTCACGGCGCCGAAGAAGATCGAGCCGTTGATGCGCAGCAGCTTCACCTGCGGACATTCCGGCTGGCCCTGCGCGTCGATGTAGTGGTAGCTGCCGGGCTCGTTGTCCCGCACCACCGCCGAGATGCCGGGGCGCGAGGTGCGGTACAGATAGGCGCCCAGCGACAGGATGATGCCGACGAAGATGCCCTTTTCCAGATCGATCAGCGTGCCGGCGAGGGTGACCCAGAGGATGACGGATTCCATCCGGCTCGCCTTCATCACGCCGTGGATGTGATGGAAGTCGATCAGGCCCCAGGCCACCAGGAACAGGATGCCGGCCATGGCCGCCGTCGGCAGGTAGGCGGCGAGCGGCGCCACCAGCAGCAGGATCAGGATCAGGGCGGCCGAGGCGAACACGGCGGCGAGCGGCGTGCGCGCGCCGGAGGCATAGTTCACGCCGCTGCGGTTGAAGGAGCCGGAAGAGGCGTAGCCGGAGAAGAAGCTGCCAAAGATGTTGGACAGACCCTGGCCGATGAACTCCTGATTGCCGTCGATGCGCTGCTCGGAGCGGGTGGCGATGGCGCGCGAGATGGAGACGGCTTCGGTCAGCGCCAGCATGGTCACGATCAGCGCCGGGAAGAACATGTGCTGGAGCGCGTCGATGCTGAAGCTGGGATGCGACAGCGGCGGCAGGCCGGCGGGCAGGGCGCCGACGGTCTTGATGTGGGTCGTGGCTTCGCCGAACCACTGGTTGAGTACCACCGCGAAGAAGCTGCCGACGAGCATGGCCGCGATCATGTACGGGAATTTCGGCAGGAACTTCTTGGTCAGGATGCCGGAGACCAGGGTCAGCACCGCGACGCCGGTGACATAGGGGTTGATGTCGCCGATCTGGAGCACGAGCTGGTGCAGGGTCTCGTGGAAGGGCGTGCCGCGGGCGATGTTGATGCCGAAGAAGTTCTTGATCTGGCTCGCGGCGATCAGGGTGGCCGCGCCGGCGGTGAAGCCGAGGACGACGGTGTGCGAGATGAAGTTCACCAGCGTGCCCATCTTGGCCAGGCCGAGGATCAGCTCGAACACGCCGACGAGGAAGGTGAGGGTGAGCACGAGGGTGATGAAGTCGGGCGAACCCGGCTGGGCGTAGGGCACGACCGAGGCGAACACCGCGATGGAAATCGCGGTGGTGGGGCCGGACACCAGGTGCCAGCTCGAGCCGAACAGGGCCGCGATCACCGCCGGGATCATCGCCGCGTACAGGCCGTATTCGGGCGGCATGCCGGCGATGGTGGCGAAGGCCACGCCCTGGGGCAGCACGATGAGCGCGCCGGTGATGCCGGAGATCAGGTCGGCGCGGGCCGTGGCGCGGTTGACCTGGGGCCACCACTGGAGAAAGGGGAAAAACTTGCGGAGGCGGGGCGGTACGGTAAATCGGCTCATGACGGTGTTCGCGGTAAGTATCGGATTCACCGGGAATTTTAGTCGCGAGCCCGTAAAGGGAGCGTCAATGGAACGTCAAGAAAACGTCAAGCGACCCGCCTGTCGGGGAAAATCAGCTGCGCCGTGGTGCCTTCGTTTTCCCGGCTTTCGATCAGCACCTCCCAGCCGTAGCGGTCGCAGATGCGCTTGACCAGGGACAGGCCGATGCCGGCGCCCTTGCTCGCCGAGCCCTTGTAGTAGCGCTGGAACACCCGCGCCAGTTCGTCGGCCTTGATGCCGATGCCCGTGTCGCTGACGATCAAACGATCCGGCAGCAGGCGGATCAGCACCTGGCCGGTCTCGGTGTAGGAGAAGGCATTGCGCAGCAGGTTGCTGATGACGATGGACAGCAGCGTGCGTTCGGCCGGGAGCGTGGGCTCGGCGGCAAGCTCCAGTTCCAGGCGGGCCGCGCGTCCCTCGATCAGGTGGCGGTGCTGCTCGATGCAGTCGAGCAGCACCTCCTTCACCGAGCACTGTTCGTCGGGCTGGGCGCCGGCGGTCTGCTCGCGCGCCATCAGCAGCAGCGCCGTTGTCAGCTCCACCATGTCGCGGCTGGCCCGCGCGATGCGCTCGATGCGCTGCTTTTGGCGCCCGTTCAAGGCGTCGTCGCCCTCGAGCACCTCGGTCGCACCCTGGATCACCGCCAGGGGCGTGCGCAGCTCGTGGCTGACGTCGGCGGTGAAGGCGCGCTCGCGATCGATGAAGGCGCGCAGGCGTTCGATGTAGCTGTCGACGGCGCGCGCCATTTCGCCCAGCTCGTCCTCGCTGAAATGGCCACTGAGCGCGGGCGACTGGCCTTCCGGCGTCGCGGCGCGGATTTCGCGCGCCAGCCGCGTGACCGGCGCCACCACCCGCCCCGCCAGCCAGTAGCCGCCGGCGGCGGAGAGCAGGGTCATGATCAGGATGCCGCCGGCGAGGTAGAACACGAAGCGCTTTTCGCGCTGGGTTTGCGCCGCCTGGTCGAACAGGAGCACGTAGCGGATGCCGGCGCGTTCCGCCACGGCGACGCGGTGCAACGCCCCCGCGACGCGCTGCTCGTACTGGCCCGGCGGCAGGTCGCGGATCTCGGGCGGGATGTCGGCCTGAGACGCGCCCGGCTCGATGACATAGCCGCGCAGCATCAAGGTGTTGGGGGGCAGGGAGTGCGGATTGCGCGCCCGCCGCGCGAGGTAGTCGTCCATCTCCGCGCGCAGGGTCTCGTCCATCAGCCGCTTGCCGAGGTCGTCCGCGGAGAAATACAGGCCGATGGAAAGGAGCAGGCTGACCAGCGCGCCGAACCAGGCGAAGGCGAAGGCAACGCGAAAGCGCAGGGTTTGCGGCAGGCGCAGGCTAGGTGGCATCGGGCGCGGCCAGCTGGTAGCCCACCCCGCGCACGGTTCGGATCAGCGGCGTTTCGCCCTTGCCGTCGATGGCCCCGCGCAGAAGGTGCATGTGCGCGCGCAGAGCGTCGCTGTCCGGCGGTGTGTCGCCCCAGACGGCATGTTCCAGTTCGCCGCGGCCGAGGACGCGCGGCGAGTGGCGCATCAGGGTTTCCAGCAGCTTGAGGGAGATCGGCGGGAGCTGGATGCTGCGCCCGCCGCGGGTGATCTTCACGGTATCCGTGTCGAAGACGAGGTCGGCCACCTGCAGCCGGGGCTGCATGCCCTGGCTCTGCGCGCGGCGCGCCAGCGCCTTCAGGCGCGCCTCCACCTCGCGCAAGGCGAACGGCTTCACCACGTAGTCGTCGGCGCCGGACTCCAGTCCGACGATTTTGTCGTCCAGGGCGTCGCGCGCCGTCACGATCAGCACCGGCGTGGTCTTGCGCGCTTCCTCGCGCAGCTTGCGGCAGAGGGTGATGCCGTCCAGGCCGGGCAGCATCAGGTCGAGGATGATCGCGTCGTAGTCGTTGACCGTGGCGAGATGGAGGCCGGTGACGCCGTCGCCGGCGACGTCTGCGGCATGGCCCCGCTCCGCCATGAAATCGAGAAGGTTGGCGGCGAGGTCGCGGTTGTCTTCGATGATCAGGATGCGCATGGCGGAACGGGCTTGTTCGAAATGGGCCCTATTGTACTGGCATGGGCAAGAAAAAAGGCGGCCGTCGGGCCGCCTTTTTTGTGTCGGGGAGGGGGAACCAGGGAAGCTCTGCAAAAGGTCGCGAGCAAGCCCGGCTGGCCGCCGAGAAGCGCACCTGTACAAGGAAGTACAGCGAGCATCGCAGGCGGGCAGACGGGCTGCGCAGTACTTTTACAGAGGTTTCCTAGCGGGCGATGCCTTCGCTCTCGGTGAGCACCTCGTGCTGCCTGCGGTGCTCGGCCATGCCCTTGAGCAGCGCGGTCAGGACGGTCACCGCGCCCAGGATCAGGGCCAGCGCCAGCACGCCGTCGCCGACCAGCTTCAGGGTCCGGATCGTCCCGTCCTGCAGCGGGGCGATCAGCTGCAGCTTGGACAGATAACCGGGAATGTAGAACACCCGGCTGAACAGCACCGTGATCATGATGACCGCCATGGTCAGCTTGACCTGGTAGTCCTTCACATAGGTGGTCCCGATGGCGCCGAGCTGGATGCCGAATAGGGAGCCGAGCAGGATCAGCATCGCCAGGCGCAGGTCGACCACGCCTTCCAGGCCGTAGAAGATCGTGCCGCCGAGGCCCATGATGAAGGCGATGACCAGTTCGGTGGCGGAGGCCATGATGGCCGGCACGCCGAAGATGTAGATCATGGCCGGCACGCCGATGAAGCCGCCGACGGCGATGCTGGAAGCCAGCAGGCCGGTGAGGAAGCCCATGGGGGCGATGAACAGCAGCGAGATCCGTGCCTTGGCGCCGGGGAAGTAGACCATGGTGCCCGGGATGTGCACCGAGTGCACCCACCGCGCCAGCCGCGTGATTTTGTGCTCGTCGCTGTGGGGCTGGCTTTTCAGCTTGTGGTAGTCGCGCAGCACGAAGCCGCCGACGATGGCCAGCACCACCACGAAGATCGCCGAGACGTAGAGGTCGGTGCCCACCGCGCCGAACTGGTCCTTGATGCCGGTCATCACGTGCTTGCCGTAGAGGATCCCCAGTTCGGCGAACACGCCCATGATCAGGCCGAGCTTGATGTCCACCTGGCCGTACTTGTGGCGCTTCACCGCCCCCACCAGGGCCTTCGGGAACTTGTGGCAGATGTTGGAGGCCACCGCGACGATGCCCGGCGCGCCGAGGGTCATCATCGCCGGTGTGAGCACGAAGGCGCCGCCGGAGCCGATGAAGCCGGACACCATGCCGCCGACGAAGCCGATGAGGATCAGCAGGACGGCGCTGGTCAGGTCGAGCTCGATGAACTGGATCAATTCCATTTAATGGCGCTCCCCGATCATTTTTGCTTGGAGGCGGCCTTGAGGCCGAGCGAATCCCAGAACATGCCGGTAAAGGTGCCGTGCACGTAGGAGATGACGAAGGCGATCAGGATCGGCACCAGCACGAACAGCCAGTTGCCCTCGATCAGCGTGCCGCCCTTGGCCGCGCAGGCCTCCGGGCTCGGCTTGCTGTAGTAGACGGTGGTGTCGCCTTCGACCACCGCGCAGGCGTCGGTGGTGGTGTGCGCCAGGCGGGCGACATCCTCGGCGAAGTGGAACAGGCCCCAGTACAGCAGGGCGACCAGGGCAGCCCAGAACAGGGTCTTGTTCCAGCCCGTATTGGCGCCGGCCATGCGCACCTCCCGAAAGGCGTAATGTTAAGAATCCGTTAAATTCTAAGCCGTTCGGGGGGCGGAGGCCAAGCCCTAACTTCGCGGGCTGCCGTCCGGCAGCCGGGTCTGGCATTCCGGGAAGATGCGGGCGGTGCAGGTGCGGCAGATTTCCGGGTCCAGCCTGGAATAGATGGTCTCGATGGGGCGGGTCTTGGTCGGGAAGATGTTCTCGCGGCCGATTTCATCCACGTAGCTGCCCTTGCGCAGCATCTCGCACGCGCCTTCCTTCATGCGGTAGAAGTACAGGCCGCCGCCCATCTTGCGCCGGCGCTTGGCTTCCTGCAGCAGCATTTCCGCGCCGGCGATGTCCACGAAGTTCATGCCCGAGGCCACCACCAGGAGATGCTTCTGGGTGGGATTTTGCGCGTCCACTTCGTGCAGCTGATGCTGCACGTGGTCCACCGCGCCGAAGAAGATCGAGCCGTTGATGCGCAGCATCTTGAGCTGCGGGCACTCGGGCTTCCCCGCTGCATCGACGTAGTGATAGCTGCCGGGCTCCGGGTCGGGCACCACGGCCTGCACATGGGGGCGTGAGGTGCGGTAGAGGTAGAACATCAGCGACAGCAGGACGCCGAAGAAGATGCCCTTTTCCAGGTCGATCAGCGTGCCGACGAGGGTGACCCACAGGATCAGCGATTCGGCGCGGCTGGCCTTCCAGATCGCGCCGATGTGGTGGAAATCGATCAGGCCCCAGGCCACGAGGAAGAGGATGCCCGCCATCGCCGGCGTCGGCAGGTAGGCCGCGAGCGGGCCCACCAGCAGCAGGATCAGCACCAGGAACACCGAGGCGAACACCGCCGCCAGCGGCGTGCGCGCGCCGGAGGCATAGTTCACGCCGCTGCGGTTGAAGGAGCCGCTGGAAGCGTAGCTGGAGAAGAAGCTGCCAAAGATATTCGACAGCCCCTGGCCGATGAATTCCTGGTTGCCGTCGATGCGCTGCTCGGACTTGGTGGCGATGGCGCGGGAGATGGACACCGCTTCGGTCAGGGCCAGCATGGTCACCACCAGCGCCGGGAAGAACATGTTGTGCACGGCCGTGAACGAGAGGTCGGGCATGGACAGCGGCGGCAGTCCCACCGGCAGCGCGCCCACGGTCTTGATGTGGGTGGCGTCCGCGCCGAATTCGCTGTTCAGCACGAAGGCCAGCACCGAGCCGATGATCATGGCGGCGATCATGTACGGGAAGCGCGGGAAGAAGCGCTTCACCAGGATGCCGGAAATGAGCGTGACGGCGCCGACGCCGGTCACGTAGAGATTGATCTGGTTCCACTGCAGGAACAGCTGGCGGATGACTTCATAGAACGGCACGCCACGCGGGATGTCGATGCCGAAGAAATGCTTGATCTGGCTGGAGGCGATGAGGATCGCCGCGCCGGCGGTGAAGCCGATCACCACCGTGTGCGAGATGAAGTTGACCAGCGTGCCCATGCGCGCGACGCCCAGGATCAGCTGGAACACACCCACCAGGAAGGTCAGCGTCAGCACCAGGCTGATGAATTCGGGGGTGCCGGGCGCGGCGTGGGGGTTGACCGAAGCGAACACCGCGATGGAGATCGCCGTCGTTGGCCCCGACACCAGATGCCAGCTCGAGCCCCACAGCGCGCCGATGATCGCCGGCACCATGGCCGCGTACAGGCCGTACTGCGGCGGCAGTCCGGCGATGGTGGCGAAGGCCACCCCCTGCGGCAGCACGATCATCGCGCCGGTGAGGCCGGCGAGGAGATCGGCGCGGTTGGTGTCGCGATTGACCATTGGCCACCAGCGCAGGAACGGGAACACGCGATAGAGCCAAAGGTTGCAGGCCAGGGCTTGCGAGAGCGACGTGGAACGCGACATGGATTCGATCCGGAAACAGTGGGGTTGCGGGAAAAAACATTAGAATTATCTAATATTTACAGCGGCTTGGCAAACGCAAACGGGTTGCGGCCAGGGCACGCAGCGCATAGAATGGCGGGCAACCTAAAACGATGCGCGCCCTATAAAAATAGCCAATAAACCCATAAAAAAAGCTGCGCGGCCTGCCCCTTCTGAAACCACCCAAAAAAGAGTGAGGAAAATGAGGAAACACGTCTTAGCCAGTCTGCTTGTCATGCTGACTGCCGTGGTGAGCGGCAGCGCGTTCGCAGCGGGGGATGCTGCTGCGGGAGCGAACAAGAAATCCATGTGCGCCGGCTGTCACGGCATCGAGGGCTACCGCAGTGTCTATCCGGATACCTATCGCGTGCCCAAGCTCGGCGGCCAGCACGCCGACTACATCATCGCCGCCCTCAAGGAATACAAGTCGGGCGATCGCAAGCACGCCACCATGCGCGCCATCGCCGGGAGCCTGACGGACCAGGACATGGCCGATCTGGCTGCCTACTACGCCGACGTCAAATAACTGGGGGGATGGAGACAATGAAAGCGAAAACGATCATCGCGACGGCAATCCTCGGCCTGGCCATGACGGCGCCCGCATGGGCCGGCGGCGACGCGGCCGCGGGCAAGGCGAAGAGCGCGGTGTGCGCCGCCTGCCACGGCGCGGACGGCAACAGCCCGACCTCGGCCTTTCCGAAACTGGCCGGCCAGAACGACGACTACCTGGCGCACTCGCTCAAGGCCTATCGCGACAAGAGCCGCACCAACGCGATCATGAATGGCCAGGCCGCGAATCTCTCCGACCAGGACATCGCCGATCTGGCAGCCTATTTCGCGAGCCAGAAGGGTCTGCAGTACAAGTATTAGGAGCCGACGCTCCGACCCTGAACAGCCCGGCTACGGCCGGGCTTTTTCATTGGCGCAGCTTGGCGTCGAGGCAGGCCAAGTAGAGCGCCGGATCGGGCGCGGTGCCCTTGCGCTGCGCCTGCCAGATCATCTCCGCCAGACAATCCAGCACCTCGTGCTGGGCGGCATGGGCCTCGCCGGTCTGCGCCAGCAGCGCTGCGTAGCGTGCCTTCATGCCCATGGGCTGGTCGATGGACAGTTGCTCCAGAAGGGCGAGGTGCATGCTCATGTGCAGGAAGGGGTTGGTTTCGCCCTGCTCCGGCGCGTAATCCCGGTCGAGATGTTTTTCGGGGGCGTCGAGCAGGCCGTGGTATTCCGGATGCTGCAGCACCACGTCGAGCACGAGAGTTTCGATGCCGGCCAGAGGTTCGCCGGCGCGATACTTGCGCCAGGTGTCGAAGAAAGTTCGCCGCGCCTGGTCGCGGGAGGGACTAAACATCCGAATGGAACAGCCCGAGCACACCGGAATACTGGAACAGCTCGTTGCTGCCATCCAGCGGGGCAATCTCGCCGTTGCCGTAGAAGCCGATCAGCGGCATGCCGGGGAAACGGCCCTTGAGCAGTTCGAGGTCGCGGTCGATGCCGCCGTAGAAGTAGGGCCCGCGCCCCATGCAGGGGAAGAACATGCCGAAGTCGGGCTTGTGCGCGAGCTGCCTTTCCACGCGCTCGATCGTCTGGCGCATGTCGCGCTCGGCAGCGAGGGGCTGCCGCAGCGCCCAGAACATGCGCTCCCCCGGCGACAGGCGGGCCGACAGGGTCACCGAGCGGTCGTCGGCGTTGGTGGAGATCACCGGCGACAGGCGGAAGCGGCCTTCCTGGATGGCATCGTCCGGATCGCCGAAGATCACGCCGGCCAGGATCAGGTGCAGGGGAATGTGGTCCAGCTCGCGCACCTCCAGCGGCAGCTCCCGCGCCAGGATGTTCAGGGCGGGCTGCGCGGCGAGTGTGATCACGTCGTAGCCGCTGACCTGGGTGATCTCCAGCGGCGGCGACAGGGCGCGCACGCCCTGGGACACGCCCACCGCGCCGCGGGCGCCATGCAGCAGCGTCTCGCAGCGGCCGCTGGCCGAAACCTTGGCGCCGCACCAGACCTTGAACGGCCCCTGGCCGGTGGCATCGCCCGACACGCCGCCGAAGCGCTGGCCGGGGGCCTTGATCCAGGCGTTGTTGAGGGCGTTGGGCGCGGCCAGGGCCAGGATCAGTTCCTGCGCGTCACTGCCGTGGGCGGGCGCCAGCGACACGTCGCCGCCGAACACCATCGCGGCGGCGGCCGGCGCGTCGAGCACCCAGTCTTCCTCGGTGAAGATGCCGGCGGCGGAGCAGCCCACCACCTGCATGCAGTTCGCGGCTTTCGACGCGGCGCGCACGGCAGGCTGCGGGTCGCGCGCGAATTCCGGGGTCAGGAACAGCAGCACGCTGTTGGCGTGGCTGAGCTCGGCCTTGGCCATGGCCTGGGTGACGGCGTCACGCACCAGGTCTTCGGTGGCGCTGCGGCCGGTGGCGAGGGCAGTGGCGATGCTCATGGCGGGTTCGATGCGCGGCTCAGTCGGCGGGGGTTTTCTGCTTGTACTCGCACAGGTCGCGGATCAGGCACTCCGGGCATTTCGGCTTGCGCGCCACGCACACGTAGCGGCCGTGCAGGATCAGCCAATGATGTGCGTCGTGGCGAAATTCCTCCGGCACGAATTTTAGCAGCTTCTTCTCCACCTCCAGCGGCGTTTTGCCCGGCGCCAGCCCGGTGCGGTTGGCGACGCGGAAGATGTGCGTGTCCACGGCGATGGTGGGCTGGCCGAAGGCGGTGTTCAGGATGACGTTGGCGGTCTTGCGCCCGACGCCCGGCAATTTCTCCAGCGCCTCCCGCGTGTCCGGCACCCGGCCGCCGTGTTCCTCGAGGAGAATCCTGCAGGTGGCGATGATGTTTTTCGCCTTCGAGGGATACAGACCGATGGTCTTGATGTATTCGCTCAGGCCGTCCACCCCCAATGCGTAGATGGCCGCCGGGGTGTTGGCCTTGGCAAACAGCCTGCGGGTGGCGAGATTGACGCCCTTGTCCGTGGCCTGGGCGGACAGGATCACCGCGATCAGCAGTTCGAACGGCGTCTTGTATTCGAGTTCGGTGGTGGGGCGGGGATTCCACGCGCGCAGCCGGACGAAGATCTCGCGGCGTTTTTGCGGGTTCATTTATGAAATTCTTTTCCTACCACGGAGTACGCGGAGGACACGGAGTTTTTTCGAAACGGTTTTCCTCCGTGTCCTCCGCGTACTCCGTGGTTCGGCATTCTTGAGGTTCACGCTGCCAGCACATGAATGCCTTCGCTATGGCGCTTTGCGGCGCGCGCATCCATCCAGTTCTTGCCCGCGATGAGCAGGCCCAGGCCGATGAAGGCGCCGGGCGGCAGGACCGCGGCCAGCACGCCGGAATAATCGGCAGGCAGCACGTGCAGCACCCATTCCTTGGCCGCCGGCCCGAACACGAGGTCGAGGCCCGAGAACAGGGTGCCCTTGCCGACGAGCTCGCGCAGGCCGCCCAGCACCGCCAGCACCATGGTCAGGCCGAGGCCCATCATCAGCCCGTCGAACAGGGAGGGCAGCAGCCGGTTCTTGGACGCGAACGCCTCGCAGCGCGCGAGCACGATGCAGTTGGTGGTGATCAGCGGAATGAAAATGCCAAGCACCAGGTAGAGCGGATGCACGAAGGCGTTCATCAGCAGCTGCACGGTGGTGACCAGCGCGGCGATGATCAGGATGAATACCGCGATGCGGATTTCCTTCGGCACCACGTTGCGGATGACCGAGATGGCGCCGTTGGACAGCACCATCACCGCCACCGTGGCCAGGCCGAGACTGACGGCATTGACCACGCTGGTGCTGATGGCGAGCAGCGGGCACAGCCCCAATAGCTGGACCAGGCCGGTGTTCTGCTTCCACGCGCCGTTGTAGGCAATATCGCGATAGCTGGTTTCACTCATCTGGACTTCTCCTGCCGGGCGGCGGGCCGGGCGAAAATCGGGCCGCCTTCCTTGTCGAAATACAATAAGGCCTTGTGCACCGCCTTGACCACGGCGCGCGGCGTGATGGTGGCGCCGCTGACATAGGCGAAGTCGCCGCCGTCCTTTTTCACCTTCCAGCCGTCAGGGCGCACGTTGGCCAGGGATTTCCCCTCGAAGATGCGGATCCACGGGCTCTTCGCGATGTCGATGTAATCGCCCAGCCCCGGCGTCTCATTATGCGCGACCACGCGCACGCCGGCCAGTTCGCCATTGGCCCGGACCGCCACCAGCATGCGGATCCTGCCGGCGTAGCCGTCAGGTGCCACCACCTCGAACACCAGCGCGGCGGGCTCGCCCTTGAGGGTGGCCCGATACACCCGGGACGGCTCGGTGGTGCCGAGCTCCTCGGTGGGCGGCAGCTCCACCGCATCGGCGATGAGATCGTTGTCGAACAGGGAGCGGGGCAGGGCCTGGGTGATCAATGCGAGCTTCTCGCGCTCCTCGCTGGCGGCGATGATGTTGCGGGTGAGCTGGAAGGTGTAGGCCAACAGCGCGGTGCCCAGCAGCGTGAAGGCGAGCAGGATGCCAGCGGTGCGAACGGAATTGCGGGCCGCCGCGCTCATGGTTTCGGGGCTTTCCGGTCGGCGTGGCCGAACACGCGGGGCTGGGTGTAGGCGTCGATCAGCGGCACGCACATGTTCATGATCAGCACGGCGAAGGCGATGCCGTCCGGATAGCCGCCGAAGGTGCGGATGAGATAGGTGAGGAGGCCGATCATCGCGCCGAAGATCAGCTTGCCCTTGGGCGTGGTGGCACCGGTGACCGGGTCGGTGACGATGAAGAACGCGCCCAGCATCGCGCCGCCCGTCATCAGTTGGAACCAGGGGGCGACGTAGCGGTCGCCGTCGTAGACGTGGAACCACAGCGCCGCCGCGAACAACCCGCCGAGGAAAGCGAGAGGGATGTGCCAGGTGATGACGCGCTGCTGCAGCAGGAACAGGCCGCCGGCCAGATAGCACAGCGCGACGATCTCCGAGCCGCGGCCGCCGAGGTAGCCGTAGACCGGAGACTGCATGACCTCGCCGACCGTGTGCCCGAGCTTGAGATTGGTCTTGAGCAGGTCCAGCGGCGTGGCCATGGTGACCGCATCGAGGGGGATCCCGCCGGGCAGGGCGCCCGCGAAGATGTAGCGCACGGTGTCGCCAAAACCGAGGTGGGCGTGGGCGAGCGCGTCCAGCGCCGGCCACTGCGTCATCTGCGCCGGGAAGGAAATCAGCATCAACGCATAGCCGGCCATGGCCGGGTTGAACAGGTTGCTGCCGAGGCCGCCATACAGATGCTTCGCCACCACGATGGCGAAGGCGGTGCCGCCGACGATCAGCCACCAGGGGGACAGCGGCGGCATCGATAGCGCCAGCAGCCAGGCGGTGACCAGCGCGCTGCCGTCCGTCAGATAGGGCCGCACCGGATAGCGGCGGATGCGCAGCATGATGGCCTCGCTCGCGAGCGCCGTGGCCGAGGCGAGCGCGAGGCTGACCAGGATCGCGGGACCGAAGTAGGTCAGGTAGGCGGCGATGCCGAGGCCCAGGGCAAGCAGCACCTTGAGCATGACCGTGCTGACGCTGGCGGGTTGGGAAACGTAGGCCATTTCAGTCCTGTTCAGGAGAGG
Organism: uncultured Burkholderiales bacterium; assembly: GCA_964445085.1. GTDB lineage: Bacteria > Pseudomonadota > Gammaproteobacteria > Burkholderiales > Thiobacteraceae > Thiobacter. The sequence goes on along the minus strand of CAYUJV010000015.1, from coordinate 17,630 downwards.
GGTGCGGGAGCGGGCAATCCCTGTCGCGCGGGGTCACGGCTGGTCCTCCGGCGGCGCTTCCATTGCCTGCTTCAATTTGGAGCGCCGCGCCTCGATTTCCTGGATCTCCTTCAGCTTGTCGGGCGCCAGGTTGTCGACGTTCTGCGGCACGACGCCGGCCTTCTTCGCCTTGGCGCGCTCGATGGCCGCCTGGATCGCGGCTTGCTTGGCGGCTTTTTGCGCATCCGCATCCGGCGTTGGCATCGCGGCCGTGGGTTTGGCGGCCGCCGCCTTCTGCGCCAGCTTGTCGGCGCGCTCCTTCTTTTCCCGCTCCTGGCGCAGCAGCCGGAACTCGTGGCGTTCGCGGGCGATGTCGGCGGCCTTCTTCTCGCGCTCGCGCGCCCAGATCTCGCTCTTGGCGAAGCGATAGAACTGCACCAGCGGAATGTGGCTCGGGCAGACGTAGTCACAGCAGCCGCACTCGATGCAGTCGAACAGCTGGTATTCCTGCGCCTTGCCGAAATTCTTCGACTGGGCGAACCAGTACAGTTCCTGCGGCTGCAGGCTCACCGGGCAGGCCTGGGCGCACTGGGTGCAGCGGATGCAGGGCAGCGGCCGCGGCGGCGGCGGGAACAGGGCGGCGGACTTGGCGATGACGCAGTTCATCGCCTTGACCACCGGCACCCGCGGCGACTGCAGCTCGAAGCCCATCATCGGGCCGCCCATGATGTAGCCCGTGGTGTCCTCGCGCGGCGCGCCGGTGAGGGCGATCAGCGTCTCGATCGGCGTGCCGATGAGCACTTCGAAGTTCTGCGGCCGGCGCACGTTGCCGGTGACGGTGACGATGCGCGAGATCAGCGGCTCGCCGTGGTGGATCGCGCGATGCGCGGCATAGGCAGTGCCGACGTTGAACACCTGCACGCCGATGTCGGTGGAGCGCCCGCCGCTGGGCGGCTCCTTGCCGGTGAGGATCTGCGTCAGCTGCTTGGCGCCGCCGGAGGGATACAGGGTCGGCACCTCCACCACCTCGAAGTCGGTGCCGGCACAGGCGGCGCGCATGGCGGCGATGGCCTCGGGCTTGTTGTCCTCGATGCCGATCAACACCTCGTCGGAGGCGAGCAGGTGGCGCATGATGGCGATGCCCTGCACGATCTCCGCCGCCCGCTCGCGCATCAGCATGTCGTCGCAGGTGATCCACGGCTCGCACTCGGCGCCGTTGATGATCAGCGTCGGAACCTTCTGTTCCCGGCCCGGATTGAGCTTGACGTAGCTCGGGAACACCGCGCCGCCGAGGCCCACCACGCCCGCGTCGCGCAGGCGGTTGCGGACCTCGCTCGGCGACAGGCTCTGGTAATCCACCGCCGCGTGCTCGATCCAGCGGTCCTCGCCGTCGCTGTCGATCACCACGCACAGGTCGCTGAGGCCGGAGGGGTGGGGCACCGGGCGCATGTCCACCGCGACCACGGTGCCCGAGGTCGGCGCGTGCACCGCCGCCGAGACATAGCCGTCGGCCTTGCCGATCACCTGCCCCTTGAGCACGGTGTCGCCCGGGGCGACGACCGCCTTCGCCGGATTGCCGATGTGCTGGGCGAGCGGCACCTTCAGCCGCGCCGGCAGCGGCGCCATGCCGATGGGCCGGCCGGTGGACTCGGCCTTGTGCTCGGCGGGATGCACGCCGCCGTGGAAGCGAAACAGTTCTCTCATGATGCCACCGCGTCCGGGCTTGTCGCCGCGTGAATCGGGATCACCGGATATTTCCACTTCCAGGTGGTGATGTCCTCCTGGATCGGCACCATGGAGATGCAATCCACGGGGCAGGGCGCGACGCACAGCTCGCAGCCCGTGCATTCGCTGCGGATGACGGTGTGCATCTGCTTGGCGGCGCCGACGATGGCGTCCACCGGGCAGGCCTGGATGCACAGGGTGCAGCCGATGCAGACGTTCTCGTCGATGACGGCGACGGACTTCGGCTTCTCCGCGCCGTGTTCCGCGTTGAGCGGCTTGAATTCCACGCCCAGCAGATCGGCCAGCTTGCGGATGCCTTCCTCGCCGCCGGGCGGGCACTGGTTGATGTCGGCCTCGCCCTTGGCGATGGCGGTGGCATAGGGCTTGCAGCCGGGAAAGCCGCACTGGCCGCACTGGGTCTGCGGCAGGATGGCGTCGATCTTGTCGACCAGGGGGCTGCCCTCGACCTTGAATTTGATCGCGGCGTAGCCCAGGGCCAGGCCGAGAGCCAGGGCCAGACCCGCCATGACGAGAAGTGCGGAAAGCATGCTCAGATTTTCTTGAGGACCGGATGCACGCGGCTCATTTCACCAGGCCGGAGAACCCCATGAAAGCCAGGCTCATCAGGCCCGCGGTGACCATGGCGATGGCGGTGCCGCGAAACGGCGCCGGCACGTCGGCGCCCTCCAGCCGCTCGCGCATGGCGGCGAACACGATGAGCACCATGGAAAAGCCGACGGCGCCGCCGAGCCCGAAGAACAGCGACTGCACGAAGTCATGCTTCTCCTGCACGTTGAGCAGGGGAATGCCGAGCACTGCGCAGTTGGTGGTGATCAGCGGCAGATAGATGCCGAGCACCTGGTACAGCAGGGGGAACATCTTGTGCAGGAACATCTCGGTCAGCTGCACGATGGCCGCGATCACCACGATGAAGGACAGCGTGCGCATGTAGAACAGCTCGGTGCCGAGCAGGTATTCGTTGACCAGATAGCTCGCGCCGGAGGCGAGGGTGAGCACGAAGGTGGTGGCGAGCCCCATGCCGATTGCGGCTTCGAGCTTCTTCGACACGCCCATGAACGGGCACAGGCCGAGAATCTTGACCAGCACGATGTTGTTGACGAACACCGTGCTGATGATGATCAAAAAATAGGTTTCCACGATGGCCCGGCGCGAGGAGGGACGGGAATAAACGACGAAATTATCCGCTTTGGCCATCCCGCGCGCAACCCTTGAAACACGCGGGTCTTGCCGGAATCAACCGGCGCGGATCACGCCGGCGGCAGCGCCGTCTCCGGGGCGACGAAGGCGAAGCCCAGGTCCTCCGCCACCGCGCGGTGGGTGACCTGGCCGCGGTAGAGCTGCAGTCCGGCGCGCAGGTCCGCGCGGCTGCGCAGGGCGGCGAGCGGATCCTGCGCCAGCTTCAGCGTATAGGGCAGGGTGGCGTTGGTGAGGGCCTGGGTCGAGGTACGCGCAGTGGCGGCCGGCATGTTGGCCACGCAGTAGTGCACCACGCCGTCATGGATATAGGTGGGGCTGGTGTGGGTGGTCGGGCGCGAGGTCTCGGAGCAGCCGCCCTGGTCGATGGCCACGTCCACCAGCACCGAGCCGCGGCGCATCGCGCGCACGGTGTCGTGCCGGATCAGCTTCGGCGCGCGCTTGCCCGGGATGTAAACCGAGCCGACGACCAGATCGGCGTCCGCCGCGAGCTCGGCGATGGCATGGGCTTCGGAAAAGCGCGTCTTGAGGCGCGGCCCGAACACGTCGTCCAGGTAGCGCAGGCGCGGCAGGTTCACGTCGAGGATGGTCACGTCGGCGCCGAGGCCGAGCGCCATCCGCGCCGCCTGGGTGCCGACGGTGCCGGCGCCGACCACCAGCACCCGGCCCGGCGACACGCCGGGCACGCCGCCCAGCAGCACGCCACTGCCGCCATTGGCGAAGTGCAGGCAGTTGGCGCCGACATGGATCGCCATGCGGCCGGCGATCTCGGACATGGGCACGAGCAGGGGCAGCGCGCCGTGCTCGTCGGTGACGGTCTCGTAGGCGACGGCGACGATCCTGCGCTCGAGCAGGGCCTGGGTGAGTTCCTTCGAGGCCGCGAGGTGGAAATAGCAGAACACCACCTGGCCGTCCGCCAGCAGCGGGATTTCGCCGGGCTGGGGTTCCTTGACCTTCACGATCATCGGGCAGGCGTAGACCTCGGCCGGACCCGCGACGACCTTGCCGCCGGCGGCCTCATAGTCCGCGTCGGGAAAGCCGATGTGGGCGCCGGCGCCGGATTCGACCCACACCTCGTGGCCGGCGGCGGCCAGCGCATGCACGCCGGCGGGCGTCGCGCCGACGCGGTACTCGTGGTCCTTGATCTCTTTCGGAATGCCGATGCGCATGACAGTCTCCGTTGCTCAGATCTCCACCTGCGAACCCAGTTCGATCACGCGGTTGGTCGGGATGTGGAAGAAGCTCATGGCGCTTTCCGCATTGCGCGCCATGGCGATGAAAATGTGCTCGCGCCACGGCGCCATGCCGGGCATGCCGGTGGAGATGATGGTCTCGCGGCTGAGGAAGAACGAGGTCTGCATCATGTCGAATTCCAGGCCCACCTGCTTGCACAGCAGCAAGGCCTTGGGAATGTGCTGGGCGTCCTTGAAGCCGTAATGCAGCAGGATGCGGTAGAAGCTGCCGCCCAGGTCGTGCACCTCGACGCGCCGGCTCGGCGGCACGTAGGGCTCGGTCTCCGTCAGCACGGTGAGAAAGATCACGCGTTCGTGCAGCACCTTGTTGTGGTTCAGGTTGTGCAGCAGCGCGTGCGGCACGCCTTCCTTGCTCGCGGTCAGGAACACCGCGGTGCCCGGCACCCGGGTCGGCGGATGGGCCAGCAGGCCCTGCACGAAGGGCTCGATGGCGATCGAGCCGCTCTGCAGGCGCTGCAGCAGGATCTGGCGGCCGCGCTTCCAGGTGGACAGCACGGTGAACATGATGACGCCGATGAGCAGCGGGAACCAGCCGCCGTCCACGATCTTGAGCGAGTTCGCGCCGAAGAAGGCGAGGTCCACCGTCAGGAAGCCGATGAGCCCGATGGTCGCGAGGAAGCGGTTCCAGCGCCACAGGGAAATCACCACGACGAAGCCGAGGATGGTGTCGATGAGCATGGTGCCGGTCACGGCGATGCCGTAGGCCGATGCCAGGTTGCTGGACGAGCCGAACATCAGCACCAGCAGAATGATGCCTGCCAGCATGGCCCAGTTGACGAAGGGAATGTAGATCTGGCCGATCTCGTGCTCCGAGGTGTGCACGATCTGCATGCGCGGCAGGTAGCCGAGCTGGATCGCCTGCCGGGTGACGGAAAACGCCCCGGTGATGACGGCCTGGGACGCGATGATGGTGGCGGCGGTGGCCAGCCCGATCAGCGGGTACAGCGCCCAGGACGGGGCCTGCAGGTAGAACGGATTCGCGATGGCCTTCGGGTCGTGGATCAGCAGCGCGCCTTGGCCGAAGTAATTGAGCAGCAGCGCCGGCAGCACGAAGCCGAACCACGCCCAGCGGATGGGGCCGCGCCCGAAGTGGCCCATGTCGGCATAGAGCGCCTCCGCGCCGGTGACCGCCAGCACCACGGCACCCAGGACGAGAAAGCCGTATCCCTTGTGGACCGCGAAGAACTCCAGGGCGTACACCGGGTTCACCGCCGCTAGCACCTCCGGCGCCTGCGCGATGTTGGTCACGCCCATGACCGCCAGGGTCAGGAACCACACCGACATGACGGGGCCGAACCATTTGCCCACGTTGCGCGTGCCGTGGCGCTGGATGGCGAACAGCATGATGAGGACGACGAGGGCGATCGGCTCCACCCAGGGGCTCATGGCGGGCGTGGCGACCCCCAGGCCTTCCACCGCCGACAGCACCGAGATCGCCGGCGTGATGATGCCGTCGCCGTAGAACAGCGCCGCGCCGAAGATACCCAGCACCGCGAGGAGCCAGCCGAGCCGGCTGTCGATCGGCACCGCCCGCTGCACCACGGCGATCAGCGCCATGATCCCGCCCTCGCCGTTGTTGTCGGCGCGCATGATGAAGGCGACGTACTTGATCGAGACGACGATGGTGAGCGCCCAGAACACCAGGGACAGAATCCCGAGCACGTTGGCCGCCGTGGTCGCCATGGGGTGGTGGCCGGCGAACACCTCCTTCATGGTGTACAGCGGACTCGTGCCGATGTCGCCGTAGACCACGCCGATGGCGGCGAGGGCGAGGGCGCGGGTGCTTTGCCGGGATTCCGTGCTCATGCGCCGGGTGTCGTCGTTCTTGTTCTGGTGTCAGTCATGTCGTCCGGGACGGCACAGCGTGCGCAAGACATCGCCGACGAGCTCCGGTCCCTTGTAGATCAGCCCAGTATAGACCTGAACCAGGCTCGCCCCGGCGTCGATCTTCTCCTGCGCGTCGGCACCGTTGAGAATGCCGCCGACGCCGATGATGGGCAGCGCGCCGCGCAGGTTTTCGTGCAGGGCGCGGATCACCGCCGTGGATTTTTCCCGCACCGGCGCGCCGGAAAGCCCGCCCGTCTCGTTGCCATGGGGCAGATACGCGACGCCCTCGCGCGAGATGGTGGTGTTGGTCGCGATCACGGCATCGATCCGGTGGCGCACCAGCAGGTCCGCGATGGCGACGATCTGCTCCGCGTCCAGGTCCGGCGCGATCTTCAGCGCCAGCGGCACATACTTTCGGTGCTGCTCGGCAAGCTTCTGCTGCTCGGCCTTGAGTGCGCCGAGCAGGGCATCCAGCTCGTCCGCGCCCTGCAGCGCCCGCAGGTTCTTGGTGTTGGGGGAGGAGATGTTGACCGTGACGTAGCTGGCGAACGGATAGACCTTGCGCAGGCAAATCAGATAGTCGTCCGCCGCGCGCTCGATGGGCGTGTCGAAATTCTTGCCGATGTTGATGCCGAGCACGCCCTTGTAGTCGGCGCGTTTCACGTTCTCGATCAGGGCATCCACGCCGTGATTGTTGAAGCCCATGCGGTTGATGATGCCTTCCGCTTCCGGCAGGCGGAACAGGCGGGGCTTGGGGTTGCCGGGCTGCGGACGCGGCGTGACGGTGCCGATCTCGATGAAGCCGAAACCCAGGGCGGCCAGGCCGTCGATGGCTTCGCCGTTCTTGTCCAGGCCGGCGGCCAGCCCCAGCGGGTTGGGGAATTCGATGCCCATGACCATGCGCGGCGCGCAGGGTACCGCGGGTGCCGCGAAACGGAGCAGCCCGCCGGCGCGGGCCAGGCCCTGGATGGTGAGCTCATGGGCGGTTTCCGGATCGAGTGCAAACAGCAGCGGGCGGGCGAGGCAGTAGAGCATGGGACTGTTTTCGTTGTGGATTGCCGCCATTTTACCCCGTTCCACCCAGGGGCATGGGCATTGTGGCAGGGCGGTGAATTCGCTAAGGTATGCCGCACCACAAGCGGAGACCACGATGAGCAAAGGCTACGACTATGAATCCGAAATCGACGCCCTGATGCGCAAGCTGCGCGAGGACCCGAAGATCGAGGCGGAGCGCCAGCGCAACTGGGAGCACTGGTGGCAGCCGGACCGCTCGCGGGTCCGGGACGCCGCCGGCGAGACGGAGGAACTGGGGCCGGCACCCAGCGAGCGCGACATGGCCTACGCGGCGCGCCGCCCCGATCTGCAGGGCGGGCGCAGCTGACCGGCTGAAGGGCCACCTCTGTCGCCATGCGTATGACATAATCGAACACGCGTTGCACGGGGCCGGTTGCTGCGTTTGCAGCTGGCCTCGTTCGCGGCGTGACCAAAAATCTACAGGGAGAAATCATGAAGCTCATAACCGCTTCGGCACTTGCCATTCTGTTGTCCCAGGTAACCGCCTGCGCGACCATCACCGGAGACTCCGCGCAATCCATCCGCGTCGAAACCGTGGCCCTGGACGGGCGCGAGATCACCGACGCCGATTGTGAACTGGCCAATGAATACGGGTCCTACAATCTGAGGACGCCGGGCCAGGTCACGGTACGGCGGTCGTCGGGCGACCTCAACATCACGTGCAAGAAGGATGGCTTTCCGAGCGCGCAGGCCCGGGCGGTTTCCCGGGTCAACGGCGGCATGTTCGGGAACATCATTTTTGGCGGCGGGATCGGCGCCATTATCGATCACAGCAAGGGAACGGGTTATTCCTATCCCAGTTGGCTGAAGATGATGTTCGGTAAAGTGCTGGCGTTCGATCGCAGCGATGACAAGGATGGACAGCCGTCGGTTGGCAAAGAGCCGGACGGCAAGCCGGTCGCGATGACGCCGGCGAGTGCCCCGGCAAGCGCCGCGCCGGCAGCAACGCCGGCGCCTGCGTCCACGCAAGCCGTGGTCGGCCAGATGGCCGCACCCACGGGCCCGACCCCAACGAACTGAGCCCGATCGCCCGTGCGTGTCGTGGGATGATTTTCCCGCGACCGCCGGGAACCCCGAACGGCGCTCAGAACGGCAACTGGAGCCCCGGCGCGGCGTCGTGGAGGACGCGCCGGAAATCATCCTGGATGTGCTTGAGCGCCGCTTCGTTGTCCGCCTCGAAGCGCAGCACGATCACCGGGGTGGTGTTGGAGGGGCGGGCGAGACCGAAGCCGTCCGCGTATTCCACGCGCAGGCCGTCCAGGGTGATCACGTCCTTCGCATCCGGGAACCTGGCCGTCTTCTGCAGCGTGTTCATCAGGGCATAGTGCTCGCCCTCGGCCATTTTGATGTTCAGCTCCGGCGTGTTCACCGTGTCCGGCAGGCCGTGCAGGGTGGCATTGATGTCGGCCTGCTTCGACAGGTATTCGAGCAGGCGGCAGCCGGCATAGAGGCCGTCGTCGAAGCCGTACCAGCGCTCCTTGAAGAAAATGTGGCCGCTCATCTCTCCTGCCAGGAGCGCGCCGGTTTCCTTCATCTTGGCCTTGATGAAGGAGTGGCCGGTCTTCCACAGCGTGGGCTTGCCGCCGCGGGCGCGGATCCAGTCGAACAGCTTGCGCGTGGACTTCACGTCGAAAATGATTTCCGCGCCGGGATTGCGCGCCAGCACGTCGGCGGCGAACAGCATCAGCTGCCGGTCCGGGAAGATGATCTGCCCATCCTTGGTCACCACGCCCAGGCGGTCGCCGTCGCCGTCGAAGGCGAGCCCGATCTCGGCGTCGGTGGTCTTGAGCTTTTCGATCAGGTCCTGCAGGTTCTTCGGCTGCGAGGGGTCGGGATGGTGGTTGGGGAAGTTGCCGTCCACCTCGCAGAACATTTCGGTCACCTCGCACCCGAGCTGGCGGTAGAGCGTCGGTGCGAAGGCGCCGGGGACGCCGTTGCCGGCGTCGATGATGATCTTCATCGGCCGTGCCAGCTTGACGTCGGAGACGATGCGCGCGATGTAGGCGGGGGCGATGTCGTGGGTCTGGTAGCTGCCGCTGCCGTGGGTCAGGTTGTTCTGCTCCAGCCGCTCGCGCAGGGACTGGATGGTGTCGCCCGCCAGTGTTTCGCCGCCGAGCACCATCTTCAGGCCGTTGTAGTCGGGGGGGTTGTGGCTGCCGGTGACCATCACCGCCGAGTGGGTCTTGAGTTCGTAGGCCGCAAAATAGGTCATGGGCGTGGCCACCATGCCGACGTCGATGACGTCGATGCCGGCCTTCTGGATGCCGCGCGCCAGCGCCTGCGACAGCTCCGGGCCGGACAGGCGTCCGTCGCGGCCGATGACGATGGCCGACAGCCTGCGCGCCGCCGCTTCCGAGCCGATGGCGTGGCCGATGGCCTCGACGATCTCGGCGGTGAAGGTCTTGCCGACGATGCCGCGGATGTCGTAGGCCTTGAAAATCTCTTTCGGGTAGCTTGCCATTGAAAGTCCGTTCTTCAGGTTAGGCGGTGACGCATGCCGGGGAATTATGCCGGCTTTGGTTGGCGTCGGCCACCGCAGCCCGGGCGCGGTGCGCTTCGAAGAAGGCCAGCACGCGCTGCGGCAGCCAGTCGAGGGAGCCGGGGAACGGGCCATGGACGAAGCCGACATGGCCGCCCTGGGCGGGGAAGTCGAGGGTGACCTGGGGGCTTACCTCCTGCGCCTGCGGCAGCGCCGCGGCCGGCAGGAAGGGATCGTTCCGGGCGTTGATGACCAGGGTCGGCACCGAAATGGAATTGAGCCATGGCTTGCTGCTCGCCCGCGTCCAGTAGTCGTCGGCGTCGCGAAAGCCGTGCAGCGGCGCGGTGAACAGTTCGTCGAACTCGTGCAGGGTGGACACGGCGCGGATCGCCGCGGCGCTCAGCGGCATGCGGTGGCTGGCGATCTTCTCCAGCGCCTTGCGGCGCAGGGTGCGCAGGAAGTGGCGGACATAGGTGTGGCGGTTGAAGCCGCGGTCCAGGGCGCGGCCTGCCGCAGTGAGGTCGAGGGGGGCGGAGATCGCCGCGGCGGCATCGACGATGGCGGCACATTCCGGGCCGTTCTCCCCCAGCCACTTCAGGAGGGCATTGCCGCCGAGCGAAACCCCGGCCGCGAACAGCGGGCTGCGCGCGGACTCGGCGCGACAGCGGCGCAGGACCAGGTCGATTTCGGCCGAATCGCCGGAATGGTAGCCGCGCGGCAGGCGGTTGGGCTCGCCGCTGCAGCCGCGAAAATGCGGCACCACGCCGCGCCAGCCGCGCCGGCGCAGCGCGTCCATCAGCGTCAGGGCGTAATGGCCGCGGGAACTGCCTTCGAGGCCGTGGAACAGGACCACCAGCGGCGCGGTTGCGTCACCATCGAGCCAGTCCAGGTCGATGAAGTCGCCATCCGGCAGGATCCAGCGCTCGCGCCGGTAGCTCACCGCCGGCGTGCGCGCGAACAGGGCGGCGTACAGCGTCTGCAGGTGGCCGCCCGGCAGCCAGCGCGGCGCGCGGTAGGGCGGCGGGGGGGCGATGCTTTCGGGCATCAGTGCACCGCCGCGCTGGCGCGGCCGACGGCAGTGCCGGGCGAGGGCGAGGCATGGTGCAGGATCATGCGCCAGCCGTTCGGCGTTTCGCGGTAGACGTTGGTGGCGGTCATGGGTGCGACCGGCTTGCCGCCCGGGACTTCGATGTGCTCCTTGACGATGTGAATCGCCAGGCTGCCGACCCGGCTGGTCTGGATGGGCTCGATGCCAAAGCGCATGTTCACGTCGCCGGCGAAGATCTCGCGCCAGCTCTCCGCCACGGCGCGCGCGCCGCGCAGGGCCCCGCTCATGGGATGGACGCAGACCACGTCGCTGGCGTCGTCCCAGACACCGACCATGTCCGCGAGATTGGTTTGCTCGAAGGCGCGGTAGAACGCCGCTTCCGCCTCGGCGGGCGATGGGTAGCGCATGGTCATCTGGACAGCCCCGCGGTTCCGCTATAATGGATAACCATATCCTGTTAGGTGTGAAGGCAAGAAGCGATGCGCGTTGCGCCTGAACTACTCGAGAAATATAGCAAGCCTGGGCCGCGCTATACGTCGTACCCGACTGCGCCCTATTTTACGGAGGCGTTCGGCGAAAGGGAATGGCGCGAGGAGATCGCGCGCACCCAGGGCAGCGGGCGCGGGCTGTCCCTGTACGCGCACATTCCGTTCTGCGATACGCTCTGCTATTACTGCGGCTGCAACATGGTGGCGACCCATGATTACAGCAAGGCGACACGCTACCTGGACGTCCTGCTGCGGGAGATCGACGCCGTTGCCGGACTGATCGCGAACGGGCGCAAGGTCGAGCAGCTGCACTGGGGCGGCGGCACGCCCACCTACCTGCATCCGGACGATATCCTGCGCCTGGGGGCGCATCTGCACGGGCGCTTCGACTTCGCGCCGGACGTGGAGGCGGGCTGCGAGGTCGATCCGCGCGCGCTCACCCGCGAACATGTGCAGGCCCTCAAGGCGGCAGGTTTCAACCGCCTGAGCCTGGGCGTGCAGGATCTCGACGACCGCGTGCAGCAGGCGGTGAACCGGGTGCAGCCCGAAGCCCTGGTGCGCGAGGTGTTCGGCTGGATGCGCGACGAGGGATTCGGCAGCATCAACATCGACCTGATGGTGGGGCTTCCCCACCAGACGGTGGAAAGCTTCGCCACCACCCTGGACAAGATCATCGACATCGGGCCTGACCGGCTCGCGGTGTTCGGCTATGCCCACGTGCCGTGGATGAAGAAGCATCAGAAGCTCATCGTGCAGTCCGACCTGCCGGCATTCGCCACGCGCATCGCCCTGCAGCAACTGATGCTGGAGCGGCTCACCGCCGCCGGCTATCTCTATATCGGCATGGACCACTTCGCCAAGCCGGAAGACGAACTGGTGAAGGCGCAGCGCGAGAAGACCCTGTACCGCAACTTCCAGGGCTACACCACCCACAAGGATTGCGACATTTACGCCTTCGGCGTGTCGGCCATCAGCCAGACCGAGGATGTGTACGTGCAGAACCACAAGCGCGTGGCGGCCTACGAGGAGCGCATCGCCGGCGGGCACCTCGCCACCGAGCGCGGCGTGCGGGTGAGCCGGGACGACAAGATCCGGCGCGATGCGATTCTAGGCCTGATGTGCGACCTGGAGCTGGACCGCGCGGCGTTTGCGCGCAAGTGGGGCCTGGATTTCGACACCTATTTCGCCGAGGCGCTGGCGGAGCTGGCGGCGCTGGAACAGGACGCGCTGGTGCAGGTGGACGCGTCGGCGATCCGCGTCACCGAGCTGGGCCGCCTGTTCCTGCGCAACATCGCCATGTGCTTCGACGCCTACCTCAAGCAGCCGGTCGAGCAGCCGCGCTATTCCAAGACGATCTGAGCCCGGGGCTATTGCGACAGCGGCATGCCGCTGGCGCCGCCCGGCGCCGCCAGCGGTTCCGGCTGGTGCAGGAAGAAGCCCTGGCCGTAGTCCACGCCGATTTCCGCCAAAGCAACCACGGTGTCGCGGTCGCCGACGAATTCCGCCACGCAGCGGATGCCGAGGGTCTTGGCGATCTGCGCGATGGCGACCACGATCGAGTGGTCGTGATGGTCGCGCAGCATGTTGCGCACGAAGCTGCCGTCGATCTTGAGGTAGTCCACCGGCAGGGTCTTGAGGTAGCCGAAGGAGCTGAGGCCGCTGCCGAAATCGTCGAGCGCGAACTGGCAGCCCATTTTCTTCAGCTCCGCCATGAACTGCCGGGCATGGCCGATGTTCTGGATGGCCGCGGTCTCGGTGACTTCGAACGTCAGCATCTCCGGGCGCACCCCGCTGCGCAGGATTTCCCGCTTCACGTAGTCCAGCAGTTCCGGCTGGCCCAGCGACTGGCCCGACAGGTTGATGGCGTAGGACGCGAACTGGCGCTCGCGGCCCGGCTGCGCGATGAGCTGCAGGGCGTGGCGGATGACCCAGCGGTCGATGTCGGGCATCTGGCGGAAGCGCTCCGCCGCCGGGATCAGCCTGCCCGGTGCGATCAGCGTCCCATCGTGCTCGACCATGCGCACCAGCAGCTCGCAGCGGGGGGCGAGCCTGGCGCCGTCGGCCAGGGGCAGGATCTTCTGATGATGCAGCACGAAGCGGTCTTCCTTGAGGGCGGGCGGGATGCGCGCCGACCACTGCATTTCCAGCTGGCGCCTGGCCTGTTCCACGTCATTCATGCGCGACACGTAGATTTCGTCCCGGCCCTTGTCCTTGGCCACATAGCAGGCGACGTCGGCCGCGGTGAACACCTCGGCCAGGGTTCCCGACCCGGGGTTGATGGCGACGATGCCGATGCTCACGCCGACCTGGAAGGTGTGGCCATCGACCACGTAGCGGTAGTCGCGGATGCTGTTGCGCACCTCGGCGGCGTAGAAGGCTGCCTGGTCCAGGTTCACGTCGTGCAGCAGCAGTCCGAATTCGTCCCCGCCCAGCCTGCCGACGACATCCTGCTCGCGCGTCTTGCTCCGGATGAGCTTCGCCAGCTCCACCAGCAGCCGGTCGCCGGCGGCATGGCCGCAGGTGTCGTTGACCACCTTGAACTGGTCCAGGTCCATGTAGCACATCGCGTGGCTGCCGCCGTTGCTGCGCGCGTCGGCGACGGCGTGCTCGACGTGGCGCTCGAACTGGCGGCGGTTGGCGAGCCCGGTGAGCATGTCGTGGGTGGCCTGATACTCCATGCGGCGCGAGATTTCGCGCGCGCTCGTGACGTCGCGCACCACCAGCACTGCGCCAATGGTGTGCCCGTCGCGGTCGCGGATGGGCGAGGCGGTTTCCTCGATGGAGTAGATCTTGCCGTCGGCACCGATCAGCTGCGCGCGGTTCATGCCGCTGACCAGCGTGTTGTCGGCGAGGCACAGCCGGACCGGGTTGGCCAGCGGGCTGCCCGTCTCTTCGTCGACGACGCGGTAGAAATGCTCGATCAGCTTGCCCCGCACCTCGGGCAGGCGGGCCCCGGTCAGCTTCTCCGCGACCGGGTTGAGGTAGCGCACGTATCCGTCCACGTCGGTGGTGATCACGCCGTCGCCGATGGCGTGCAGGGTGACCTCGGCGCGCTCCTTTTCCTCGTGCAGGGCGTGCTCCGACCGGCGCAGCGCCTCCACCCGCTCCTGCACCGCCTGCGACATGCGGTTGAAGTTCACGGCCAGCAGCTGGATTTCGTCCCGGCCCTGGCTCGGAATGCGGATGGCGTAGTCGCCGGCGGCGATTTTCTGGGTGGCTGCGAGCAGCTGGCGGATGTGCCGGGTCAGCAGGTAGCCTGCCCCGACCAGCAGCAGGAAGGACAGCAGGATCTCCGTCGCGGCGATGAGGCTGCCCTGGCGCAGGATCTTGTCGCGCGAAGTGGCCAGCGCCGTCAGCGACAGGCCGAAACGCACGCTGCCGACGGCGGTCTTGCCCACCGTGAGCGGCGCGCTTGCATCGTAGGTGAGGTCCTGCAGGCTGTCGCCCACGTCGCGGTCCAGGGGAGGCATCCGCGCCGGGTCGACGCGGCCGGCGCTGGCGTAGACCTGGTCGCGGCTGTCGTAGACGACGATGTAGGTGAGGTCCGCCATCGGGCTGTTCACCAGCTGGTCGAGGATCTCCCGGATCGAGGGATAGTCCCGCTCGAACAGGCGGACGCTGAGGGAGGCGTTCAGCAGCGGGCTGAGCGCTTCGAGGCGCGCCTGGGTCTGCTCCTGCAGGGTTTGATTGAGCAGGCGGAAGCTGTTGGCGAGCAGCAGCACGAGCATGGTGGCTTCGACCGCAATGCTGACGATGACCAGCTTGGTGCGGATGGAACGCCAGAAAGGGACGCGGGCCGCAGGCATGAATCGCTAGGGCGTCGGTTCCAACAGGACCCGCGTGTACGGGTCGAGCTGCTTCATGGTCCTGTCGTCGATCTTCTCGAACCGATTGAACTCGGTGGCGGCGAGATAGGCCTTGCCTTCCGCTGTCTTGCCGAAGGCGAACACCGCGGCGCGGATGCGCTCGATCAGCGCCGGGCCGAGCCGCTTGTTGGCCATCAGCATGAAGCCCGGCACGGCGGGTGTGCGGCCGATTTCGACCTCCGCGGCGCGCACGTCCGCCTCCGCCGTGTTCCACAGCACCACGCCCGTCGCCGACGCGTCGCTTTCATGCCGCATCGGGGCGTACAGGGAATTGTTGTGGGTGAGGGTGGTGATGACGGTTACATCCCTGCCGGGCTCCAGGCCATTCCTGCGCAGTTCCTCCATGGCCAGCTGATACACGATGGAAACCGGCTGCGCGACCATGAGGGTCCTGCCCTTGAGATCGGCCACGCTGCGCAGGCCCGAATCCCTGCGCGCCAGGAAGACGCCGTAGACATGGTGCCCGGTCTTGGCCACGCGCACGTAGCCGTCGCGCACTTCGGCCAGGCGCCCCAGATGCGGGGCGGTGAGCACCAGATCGTAGTCGCCCTTCCGCGTGCGCTCCGCGAAGTCGACGAAATTCGGTGCGGTGACCATGTCCACCGGCCGCCGCAACTGCTGTTCCAGGTATTGCTTGAGCGGCGCGTG
>CAYUJV010000015.1:0-1928 GCA_964445085.1 uncultured Burkholderiales bacterium | reverse complement strand
GCGGCGCGTGCGGCCCCCGCGAGCAGAGCGGGCGCCAGCAGCCAGAGCAGCCACCTCTTGGTGATTTTCATGTTGCCTCCTTATTGTGAACCTTAGTTGGCGCCATTCGCGCCAGTCAAGGGCGGAATGTAAAAAAAGGTCATCAAATCGGCGGCTTACGGGTGGGCCGCGCCGCAGGGGGAGGGTCTTCAGTGCGCGGCGGGCGTCTGCGGCTCGGCCGGCAGCATCGGGTCGAGCAGGGCCAGCACCTGCTCCGGCGCCAGCTTGCGCAGGCAATCCAGATGGCCCAGCGGGCATTCGCGTTCGAAGCAGGGACTGCACGGGAGATTGAGGCTGGCGATGCGGGCCGTGGCCGACAGCGGCGGCGTGAAGCCCGGGCTCGAGGAGCCGTAGAGAGCGACTAGGGGCTTGCCCAGCGCGGCGGCGACATGCATGAGCCCGGAGTCGTTCGTGACCACGGCAGCGGCGCTGGCGAGCACGTCCACCGCCGCGTCCAGGGACGTCTGGCCGCACAGGTTGCGCGCGGCGCCGCCGCTTGCCGCGGCGATGGCGTCACCGATGGCGCGGTCCTTGTGCGAGCCGACCAGCCAGACGCCGTAGCCGCGGGCCGCGAGGCTGCGGGCGAGGGCGGCGAAATGGGCTTCCGGCCAGCGCTTGGCCGGGCCGTATTCGGCCCCGGGACAGAGCGCGACCGCCGGTTGTCTGTCGTCGATGCCTAATTTGGCCAACACGGCCAGGCGCTGCCCTTCGTTCACCATGAGGCGCGGATGGGGCAGCGGGCGCAGCAGGGGCTCGTCGGCGTCCTGTGCGAGCAGGGCAAAGCGCTCGACCATGAGCGGGTAGCCCGCGGCATCGAGCTTGCGCGCATCGTTCAGCAGGCCGTAGCGCATTTCGCCGACGAAGCCGGTGCGGCGCGGGATGCCGGCGAAGAACGGGATCAGGGCGGCCTTCAGCGAGTTGGGTAGCACGATGACCTGGCCGTAGCCCTGGCGCGCAAACGCGCGCGCCAGTTTCCAGCGCACGCCCAGGCGCAGTTCGCCGTGGGCGAAGGGATTGGTGATCACCTCGTCCACCTCCGGCATGCGGCGCAGCAGCGGCGCCACCCATGCGGGGGCGAAGACGTCGAGGATGGGCTGCGGGTCGCGCTGCTTCAGCCGCATGAACAGCGGCTGGGCCATGACGGTATCGCCCACCCAGGATGGGGCGATGATGAGAACCTTGTTCAAGCCTTAGTGGTGTGACCCGACGGGGCCGCCGCGGAGCTTGTACAGCGTGCCGCAGTAGGGGCAGAGGGCTTCGCCCGTTTTCTCGATCGGCAGAAACACGCGTGGATGCGCGTTCCACAGCACCATGTCCGGCATCGGGCAGTGCAGCGGCAGCTGCTCCGCCGTGACCTCGACGTAACGCGTCGTATTTTCCTTTTGCGCGGACTCCGCCATCGCTCCTCCTCGGTTTTTTTTAGATATACGTGAGCCAGTCCTGGTGTTGGGTGTGGCGGCCGGTCACGCAGTCGAAGAACAGGGTCTGCAACTGGGTGGTGAGCGGACCGCGCTTGCCCTCGCCGATGGTGCGGTTGTCCAGCTCGCGGATGGGCGTGACCTCGGCGGCGGTGCCTGTGAAGAAGGCCTCGTCCGCGCTGTAGACCTCATCCCTGGTGATGCGCTTCTCGATCACCGGCAGGCCGATCTCGCCGGCGAGGGTGATGATGGTGTCGCGGGTGATGCCTTCCAGCGCCGAGGTCAGGTCCGGCGTGTACATCTTGCCGTTGCGGATGATGAAGATGTTCTCGCCCGAGCCTTCCGCCACGAAGCCGTCCACGTCCAGCAGCAGGGCCTCGTCGTAGCCGTCGTGCTCGGCTTCCTTGTGGGCGAGGATGGAGTTCATGTAGTTGCCGTTGGCCTTGGCCTTGCACATGGTGATGTTGACGT
>CAYUJV010000014.1:0-37273 GCA_964445085.1 uncultured Burkholderiales bacterium | reverse complement strand
ATACTGTCCGCAGGCGGTGATGCGCTGCGCCCTGACAGGTAACGGGTCCGCGCAAGCGGGTTGTGTGTGGGTTCGATTCCCACCGCGCATCACCAGCCTCCCCACATGATCTTGATCTTCCCGCCGCGCAGCTTGGCATCGAGCACTTCCGCCCGCTGAAGGAAGGCCGATTTGACCGCATTGGTCGCGCGCTTGGGCCTGCCCGTCACGAAATCCACCTCCACCGCCAGTTGCGGCGTGCGCCCATCCGCGCCAGGCAGCAGCCACAGCGGCTTGCCGCTTTCCATGTCCAGAATCAACGCCACGGCGCGCCGCCACAGACCCGGCAGGCCGCGCCACTGCTCCGGCGCGAGCGCGTTGCCGTCGTCCAGGTGCCGCTCGGCCTTGGGGCCGTGGAGCAGGCCGGGCCTGACCATCACTTCGGCTGTTTGCGGCGCGATGCCCGCCGCCGCCAGGTGCGCCAGGTCGCGCGCGCTGATCGCCCCCAGCCAGCCCAGCCGGTTGCGCTCCTGCCCGGCGAGCGCGCCTTCGACCCAGTCCGCCCAGTCGCGCTCGACGAGCGGCCATAAATCGTCCGCCACTTGCACGCCGATGGCGGCGGCGTAGCCCGCGAGTTTGTCGCGCGCGGCGTCGATCAACCCCCGCCACCTGGCCGCCGCATCGCCCACGTTGTAGCCGAATCCGGGGTCGATGCGCGCGGGCACGCTCAGCACTTCGCCGGTCTTCGGGTTCGTCCAGGTCACGTCCGGTTCGGCGGGCGGCGTGCGTTGCAGGTCGTCGCGGCTGTCGTATTCCTTCGCCCGCATGGGCACGGCGCGGCAGCGGCAGCGCCAGCCGCAGGGCGGGTAGTGGGTCTGCCACCAGGGATCGTCCACGGCCAGGGTGACGTTGTGCCAGACGCGGTGCGATTGCCGCACGCGCTCGTCGGCGCGCGTGACATAGCGCAGGTAGGGGTGACTTTCCTTCGCCGCCTGGATGCGCGCCCAGCGCCCGGCGGCATAGGCCATGCGGGTGTTGACGTCGAAGATGAGCTTGAGCCGCGCCGGGTTGAATCGGGTTTCGCGCACGACGCCATCCGGGCCGACGACTTCCTTCTTGCCCCACCAGCCGGCGTCGGCGAGCAGCTTTTGCGCGTTATTGGTCCAGTCGCGGCGCGAGAGGTCGCCCGACACGCTCTTTTCGATGCCGTCGCGCAAGGCGCGCCCGGCGACCCTGAAATGCTGCCCCTCGGCTGCCAGATAGCGCCTGGGCATGGGAAGATTCATCAATGCGGCGCATGCCTCGCGCGGCGCGCCGATCTCATGCAGATCGCGCGCCACCGCCGCCGTGGCCTTCAGCCAGCATTGCCTCTCGGATGTCGCCCCGCCCACCCAGGCGGATCGCACCGCCTGACGCATCCGCTCCGCCAGGCCAGGCAGATCGTCACCCGACCACTTCGCCAGCGTCTCGGTCGCCCAGGCGAGCCACGGCCCGCTGATCAGCGTGCGCGCCTGCCCACGGTCGCGCCGCTGCCCGAGCCGCGCCAGCCCCATCACCCCATGCGCGCGGGCCACATCGGCCAGCCGGTAGACCTGCTGAAAGCTCTTGCCCAGCGCGGCTGCGATCTGCTCCGCCATCGCCCGGCGGCCACGGTGCCGCTCTGGCAGATCGAGCAGCGGCTTGAGCAGGAGCATCAGGTCGCGGGCGCGGGTGAGCCGCTCGAAATCGTCATCCCGCGCGCAGGCGACGAGCAGATGGCCGATCAGCGTATCGTCGGCGGCGCCAGAAGGCGCTACATCCTGCGTAGCAACAGCTACATCACGCGTAGCGGGTAGAAAATCTTTCATGATTTGTCCTGATTTGGCAGGAATTGGCAGTTTCTGGCCGGTTTTTGCTGGAAACCCACCCCCGCCGGCGAGCCCACCCGCGCCGGTGGCCGCCGGGCTGGTGTCCGTGGGGGAGGGCAATCCCACGGGGATGGACTCGCCGCCGGAGACGGCCTCGTTGAAATACCCGGCGCGCCGCGCGCCTTCGATGGCCAGATGCAGCTCCACGGCGCGCCGCACATCGATCACCTTCCCGCGCCGCTCGAACGCCGTCGGTAGATCGGCCACCCGCCAGCGCTTCGCACCACCCAGACCGGCGCGATCGTGATGCTGGGGCCAGTCAGGCGATGCGGTCCAATAGCTCCTTGCTGTCTTGTATGCGATCCCGACCGCTCTGGCGATCGTCTCCAGATCGACCAGATCAGAAGCGGAAGGCATGGTGCTCACCGTCGAAATGTTCCGGCGCGCGGCGGCCAAAGGCTTCCAGCTCCTCGTAGATGGTGTCGCTGCGCATGTCCAGATCGCACAGCGGAATCAGCCCTTCATGCTCGATGCGCCACAACGCATCGCGTGCCTGAATCGCAGCCCGCAGCGCCGCGCCGACTGAAAAATCCGCGCTCGCCTTGCCGCGCTGGCGCTTCGCCATTGCCATCAGCGCGTAATAGAGCGCATGGCTCCAGACCATCTCCAGCGTGATATCGACGCGCTGCTCTGCCTCCGCGTGCAGCTTGGCGACAGCGTCCTTGATGTCCCATTCGAGCAGCGGATAGGGAAGCATGCTTTTCTTTTTCATACCTGCACCTCCTTTCCGGCGCGGCGCAGCCGCGCCACCAGCTCATCCACACTGATGTCATCCGGCACGATCTCGCCATCCTTCAGCCCCAGCGCCACCGCCACCTTGTGCGTCTTGCCGCGCTCGCCGATCAGGCGGCCCCGCGCTACCTCATTCACCAGCTTGGTCGAGACCCCGAGCGCCCGCGCCAGCGCCGCCTGGCTGATGCCCAGACGCGCCAGCGCCGCGTGCGCCCTGGCGGCCCGCTTCTTGTCAATCCTGCTGCGTTCGTCCATAGTTCCACCTCATGTGATGATCAACCTCGATGGTGGGTATTGTGTGAGAACTTTAGTTCTCGTGTCAAGGGGTATCTGTGAACTTTTTTCTACGGCTTGCGGATGAACGGAAGCGGCTCGGCTTAAGCCAGGCTACGGCCGCTCACGCATGCGGTGTAAGTAGAGAAATGTGGGGTAAGTACGAGCGCGGCCTGGCAACGCCAGGTTGCGACATCATTGAGAAGTTTTATTCTCTCGGCGCCGACATCACCTACATCCTCACGGGCCGCCGCGAGCGCCCGGCCTCGGAGCTGACCGACCGCGCGCGGCTCAAGGACGCCATCGAGGTCATCGAGGCCGGCCTGGGCGACAAGCGCCTGCCGCCGGACAAGAAAGCCGAAGCCATCCTGCTCGCCTACGAGCTGCTCGCCGAGCCGGCCGCCACCCGCGACAACGTCGTCCAGCTCATTCGCAGGGTGGCGTGAACCGGGGCAACTTCATACACGAACCGGGGCAAGTTATATGGGGCAAGTTCAAGAACCGGGGCAAGTTATATAGGGCAAGTTCAAGAAGCGAAGTTGCCCCACTTCATTTAAAAGGAGGCAACATGGAAGACAAGAAAGACAGGCTGATCAGCATCGTCAAGACCTCTGTCAAACCGCCGCGCAAGCGCGCAAAGCCTGCTCAGCAGGTGCGCATCGCGGGCAGTCACAACATTGTCGGCGACGGCAACACCGTCATCCATGCCAAGACCGTGCGTCCACGCACCGTCACGCCGCCGCCGCCCGGCTCGATCACGCCGGCCCAGGCTCAGACCATCCGAGAGTTGCTCGCCGAGTGGGTGGCAACCCACAATCGCGTCAAGCAATACCCGCTCTCATGGGCCGCAGCGTGGGAGAGCTTCAAGAAAACATTTAGAGTAAACAGCTACTTACACTTGCCAGCCGAAAGCTACGGCAAGGCCTGCGCCTGGCTGCGCCGCAAGCGTGCCATCATCGACACCATGAAGAGCGCGCCGCGCCGCGACCCGGACTGGCGCGTTCGGGCCATCCGCTACATCAAGGCGCGCTGCAAGAACCAACTCGGCAACGAGCACGCCTATCTGCCCTATATCGCTAGATTCGGCAAGACATCGCTCGCCGATCTCACCGACGACGAACTCGCCGACACCAGGGCCTACATCGCACATAAAAAAAACCGCCTGACAAGGCGGCCGAAGGCTGTTTTTTGTCGCATGGAATCCGCGCAAACGCTGGTTCCCATCGTCATAGCCGCTACGCGGCACGCTTCGCGTGTTTTTTCAATGACTTGTCGCGTTATTTCCCGTCAAATCCCGCCGCTTCCCGTTTTTCTGTCGCATGGACTATGTCTCATTTAATCCTGACACCTCTAACGTGACCGAGGCCCAGGCGCTGGCCCACCGCCTTTCCTTCCAGGCCACCCACGATGCCCTCACCGGACTGGTGAACCGCCAGGAGTTCGAACGCCGTCTGGAGCGCATCCTGGGCGAGCTCCCGCGCGACGGCGAGGAATACGCGCTGCTCTACCTCGACCTCGACCAGTTCAAGGTCGTCAACGACACCTGCGGCCATACCGCGGGCGATCAGCTGTTGCGGCAGATCACGGCCCAGGTCCACGAACGCCTGCGCGGGCGCGATACCCTGGCCCGCCTCGGCGGCGACGAGTTCGGCGTGCTGCTCGAGCATTGCCCGCTGGACCAGGCACTGCGCATCGCCACCGACCTGCGCGATGCCGTCCAGAACTACCGCTTCGTGTGGGAGGGCAAGCCGTTCTCGGTCGGGGTGAGCATCGGCCTGGTGCCGCTGTCGTCCGCCACCGGCAACGTGGCGGCCGCCCTGTCGGCGGCGGATGCCGCCTGCTATGCCGCCAAGGAGCAGGGCCGCAACCGCGTGCACCTGTATCAGCCGGATGATGCCCTGCTGACGCAGCAGCGCTCGCAGATGCAGTGGGTGTCGCGGCTGACCCACGCGCTGGACGCCGGCCGCTTCCGCCTCTACCAGCAGGCCATCTCGCCGCTCGGGCACGGCGCCGCCGGGCGGCCGCATTTCGAGATCCTGCTGCGGCTGCTGGACGAGGACGACCGGGTGGTGGAGCCGATGGCCTTCGTGCCGGCGGCGGAGCGCTACAATTTGATGCCGGCCATCGACCGCTGGGTGATGCGCGAGGTGATCAGCCGCCACGCCGCCCAGCACCGCCACGCGCCCGCGAACCAGCGGCCGATCTTCGCCATCAATCTGTCCGGCAGCTCGCTCTCCGACGAGCGCGTGACCGAGTTCGTGCACGGTCTGCTGGCCGAACACGGCGTGCCGGCCGACATGCTCTGCTTCGAGATCACCGAGACCGCCGCCATCGCCAATCTCGGCCGCGCCACGCAGTTCATCCAGAGCCTGAAGCGGGAGGGCTGCCTGTTCGCGCTCGACGACTTCGGCAGCGGCATGTCCTCCTTCGCCTACCTCAAGCAGCTGCCGGTGGATTTCCTCAAGATCGATGGCAGCTTCATCCGCACCATGGCCGAAGACCGCGTCACCCGCGCCATGGCCGAGGCCATCAACCGCGTGGCCCATGTGATGGCGATCGAAACCGTGGCGGAGTGCGCCGAGAGCGCGCCGATCATCGCCCTGCTGCAGGAGCTGGGCGTGGATCACGCCCAGGGCTACGCGCTGGACCGGCCGCAGCCGATGGCGGACAGCGGACCCGCGGCCGGCGGCGGCAGGCGCGAAGCGGCACAGTAAGCCGGGGCGGGACGGGGCTCGCGTATAATTCCGGTGTTTGCCGGAACCCCGTTGTGACCACCACCGCCTTTCTCGCCAACCTCAATCCCGAACAGCTCGCCGCCGTCACCCTGCCGCGCCAATCGGCGCTGATCCTGGCCGGCGCCGGCAGCGGCAAGACGCGGGTGCTCACCACGCGCATCGCCTATCTGATCCAGACCGGCCAGGCCAGCCCCGGCAGCATCCTGGCCGTCACCTTCACCAACAAGGCGGCGAAGGAGATGCTCACCCGCATCTCCGGCATGCTGCCCATCAACCCGCGCGGCATGTGGGTGGGGACTTTCCACGGCCTGTGCAATCGCCTGCTGCGCGCGCATCACCGGGAGGCGGGGCTGCCGCAGCTGTTCCAGATTTTGGACCAGCAGGACCAGCTCGCCGCCATCAAGCGCCTGATGAAGGCGCTCAACGTGGACGACGAGAAGTATCCGCCCAAGCAGGTGCAATACTTCATCAACAGCGCCAAGGAGCAGGGACTGCGCGCGGGGCAGGTGGACGCGCCGGACGAACAGAGCCAGAAGTACCGCGAGCTGTACGAGGCCTACGATCAGCAGTGCCAACGCGAAGGCGTGGTGGATTTCGCCGAACTGCTGCTGCGCGCGCACGAGCTGCTGACGCGCAACGAAGTGCTGCGCGCGCACTACCAGGCGCGCTTCAAATACATCCTGGTGGACGAGTTCCAGGACACCAGCATCTTCCAGTACGAATGGCTGAAGCTGCTGGCGGGGAGGGAAAACGCCGTATTTGCCGTGGGCGACGACGACCAGTCGATCTATGCCTTCCGCGGCGCCAACACCGGCAACATGCAGGCTTTCCTGCGCGACTTCCACGTCGAGAAGCTGATCAAGCTGGAGCAGAACTACCGCTCCCACGGCAACATCCTCGACGCGGCCAACGCGCTCATCGCCCACAATGGCGGGCGCCTGGGCAAGAACCTGTGGACGGCCGAGGGCGCGGGCGAGCCGATCCGCGTGTATTCGGCCAGCTCCGATCACGACGAGGCGCAGTTCATCGTGGACGAGATCCGCGCCCTGCGCGACGAAGGCCTGCCGCTCAGCCAGATCGCGCTGCTCTATCGCTCCAACGCCCAATCGCGGGTGCTGGAGCATGCGCTGTTCTCGGCCGGCCTGCCCTATCGCGTCTACGGCGGCCTGCGCTTCTTCGAGCGGCAGGAGGTGAAGCATGCCCTGGCCTATCTGCGCCTCATCGCCAACCCGGACGACGACAATGCCCTGCTGCGGGTGATCAATTTCCCCACGCGCGGCATCGGCGCGCGCACCATCGAGCAAATCCAGGAAGCCGCACGCGAGCAGGGCATCTCGTTGTGGCAGGCGGCCTGCCGCAAGGGCGGCAAGGACGCGAGCCGCGGCGTGCCCGCCTTCGTGCTGCTGGTGGAAGCCCTGCGCCGCGAAACCGAAGGCATGACCCTGCCCGAGAGGATCGAGCACATGCTGCACGCCAGCGGCCTCATCGGCCACTACAAGGCGAGCAAGACCGAGGCCGACCGGGTGGAAAACCTGGAGGAGCTGATCAACGCCGCCACCGCCTTCGCCGAGGAGTTCGACGGCGAGCTGAACGAGGAAATCCCGGACGTGCTCACCGCCTTCCTCACCCATGCCTCGCTCGAGGCCGGCGAGCACCAGGCCGGCGACAGCCAGGACGCGTTGCAGCTGATGACGGTGCACTCGGCCAAGGGCCTGGAGTTCGACGCGGTGTTCATCAGCGGCCTGGAGGAGGGGCTGTTCCCCCACGAGAACAGCATGTTCGAGCGCGATGGCCTGGAGGAGGAGCGGCGCCTGATGTACGTGGCCCTCACCCGCGCGCGGCACAAGCTCTACCTGTCCTTTGCCCAGAGCCGCATGCTGCACGGGCAGATCCGCTACGGCATCGCCTCGCGCTTCCTGAACGAGATTCCGGAGTCGCTGGTGCAGCCCATCAACATGGCCTTCGCCGAGCCGGAAGCGCCGGCATATTCATCCTCGGTCGGCATGAAGTCCACGCCCGATCATGGCTGGCGCGTGGGCCAGAACGTGAGCCATGCCAAGTTCGGGGTGGGAGTCATCGTCAACTGCGAAGGCCGCGGGCACGATGCCCGGGTGCAGGTGAATTTCCGCGACGGCGGCTTGAAGTGGCTGGCGCTGGAATACGCCAAGCTGAGTCCGGCTTAGTTAAAACCGGTTCACCACGGAGGGCGCGGAGGAAAAGCCTTTTGAGGTCTTTTCCTGATGCGCTGTCCGCTTGTCGGTCTTCGGAACAGCCAACCCTCCGTGTCCTCCGCGTACTCCGTGGTTCAGGTTTTCTCGCCCGCCTCGAACACATCCCCATAGCTGACATACATCGCGCTGAGCATCAGCGCGAAGAAGGTGCAGACGATGGGAAACACCAGCAGCATGCCCACGGTGCTCACCACCGCCTCGCCGGCGAGCTGGCCCAGCACCCCGAGCACCCCGCGCAGCAGCAGCGACACCACGGCGTCGAGCAGGAACAGCAGCAGGCCGTAGACCAGGAACGGCCAGAAATTGCGCAGGCTGGCGAGCAGCGACAGCCGCATGGCCTTGCCGGCCGCCAGCTCGCGGAAGACGATCAGCGCCGGCGCGAACCAGTTGGCCATGGCCAGCGGCAGCAGCAGCGCCAGGCTCAGCAGGGAGGGCAGGGTCAGCTCGCTCAGGGCCTGTTCCATGGCCAGCTCGTCCGGGGTGGGGCTGCGCATCAGTTCCAGCAGGCGCGACAGCTGGTCGCTCCAGCCGAGCGAAATGATCAGCATGCCCATCAGCGTCACCAGGAAGTTGGCGCCGCCCACGGCGATCAGCGGCCGCGCCGCCTGGCGGAAGCCGGCGATCAGGTGCGGAAAGACCATCGGCTGGTCGCTCGCGGCCGCCCGGGCGGCGAGCATGAAGCCGGCGGCCAGCCCCGGCAGCAGGAGGAACACCGCGATCAGCCCGAGCACCGGCAGGGTGCTGAGGATCACCGTGGACAGGAAACTCACCCCCACCAGCGCGAGCCAGGGCCAGGGCTGCTTCAGGAACAGGTCGATGCCCGCGCGGAACCAGCGGTAGCCGTAGAGCGGATTGCAGCTGCGGAAATTCATTGAACCCAGTGCTTTCTGAGCGCGGCCTCGTGCCGGATGTGGCTTGCCAGCACGCGCTGGAAGTGGCCCGGGTCCTTGGCGTGGGTGACTTCGCCCGGCCGCGGGAAATGCAGGTCGTACAGGCGCGAGAGCCAGAAGCGCAGCGCCGCGGCGCGCAGCATCACCGGCCACGCCCCCTTTTCGATGGCGGTCAGCGGCCGCCGCGCGTGGTAATGGGCGAGCATGGTCGACACCCGCGCCGGATCCAGGGTGCAGTCGTCCTGCATGCACCAGTCATTGACGGTGATCGCCAGGTCGTAGAGCCAGGCGTCGTTGCAGGCGAAGTAGAAGTCGATCGCGCCGGACAGCAGTTCCCCGTCGAACAGCACGTTGTCGCGGAACAGGTCGGCATGGATCACGCCGCGCGGCAGGTCCTCGAAGCGGTACAGGGCCTGGAAGCGCAGCTCCTCCTGGAGCATGGCCTGGGCTTCTGCGTCGAGCTTGGGCAGCACCGCCTGCGCCGTCTCCTTCCACCAGTGCGGCCCGCGCGGATTCGGCAGCTGCGCCGGATAGCTCTTCCCCGCCAGGTGCAGGTCGGCGAGCATTTCCCCCACCTGGGCGCAGTGCGCCGGGCCGGGCGCCATGTCCGGCGCGCCCTTGAGCCGGGTCACGATGCACGCCGGCTTGCCGTTGAGCTGGTTCAGGTAGCTGTTGTTCAGCGTCGCGATGGGCTGCGGGCAGGGCAGGCCGTGCTGCGCCAGGTGCGCCATGAGGTTGATGTAGTAGGGCAGGGCGTCGGGCGCGATGCGCTCGAACAGCGTCAGCACGTAGCGGCCGTGGCTGGTGGTGACGAAGTAGTTGGTGTTCTCGATGCCCGCGGCGATGCCCTGCAGTTCGAGCAGGGTGCCGAGGGAATATTGCTTGAGCCACTCCCTCAGCTCATCCGGAGTGACGGTGGTGTAGACGGACATGCAGCGGCGCGGCGGGGCTCAGAACTGATGGATGACCCATTGCGGCGGGCGCACGCCGGAATCCAGGTGATCCATGCGGACGAAGCTGCCGTCGCCCTTGTTGTCCACCAGGTAGTAGGGCTTGCCGTACTTGGGCGTGATCTTGATCATGTACAGCCTGCCGCCCATGCGGAACTCTTCCACCTGCTCCTCGCCGCGCTGGCGGATGGTCACCTCCGGCTCCAGTTGCGGATTCAGCTCGTGCCCGGCGGGCGGCGGCGGGGGCTCCGGCACCGGGGCCAGGTCCTTGGGCAGCGGCGCCTTGTCCTGCGCCACGGCGGCAGAAGCGAGAAAGAACAGCAGCAGGAGGGCACGGCGCATAAGGTTTCCTTGGGGTGCGGGCGCGGGGCGCGTTACATTGAATTATACCGTGCCGCGCGCCGCTCTTGAGCGTCACAGGTGCAGCTGGATCTCCCGCTCCGCGGCGGAGGGCTCGAAGCCGCGGCCTTCGTAGTGCTTGAAGATCGCGTCCACCACTTCCTTCGGCTCGTCGATCAACTTGATCAGGTCCACGTCCGCCGCATCGATCATGCCCTCCGACACCAGGGTCTGCTTGAACCAGTCCACCACCGGCGCCCAGAACGGCGAGTGCACCAGGATGATGGGGATCTTGCGCGTCTTGCCGGTCTGCACCAGGGTCAGCGCCTCGAACAGCTCGTCCAGCGTGCCGAAGCCGCCGGGCATCACCACGTAGGCCGAGGCGAATTTCACGAACATCACCTTGCGCGCGAAGAAATGGCGGAAGGTCTGGGAGATGTCCTGGAACGGGTTGGTGTGCTGCTCGTGGGGCAGCTGGATGTTGAGGCCGACGCTGGGCGAGCGGCCGAAGTAGGCGCCCTTGTTCGCCGCCTCCATGATGCCGGGGCCGCCGCCGGATATGACCGAGAAGCCGGCGTCCGACAGCTGGCGCGCGATCTGCTCGGTGAGCAGGTAGTACTGGTGATCGGCCGGCGTGCGCGCGCTGCCGAAAATCGACACCGCGGGACGGATCGGCGACAGGCGCTCGGTCGCCTCCACAAACTCTGCCATAATCTCGAACACGCGCCACGATTCGCGCGCCGAATAGGTCCGGGCCTGGAGGTCCGTATCCAAGATCTTCGGAAGCTTCTCTTTCATCGCTCAAGACCCCGCAAGAATGAAAACACTGCTGCTGGTTGACGGTTCGTCCTACCTCTACCGCGCGTTTCACGCGCTGCCGGATCTGCGCAATGCAGCGAACGAACCGACCGGCGCCATCTACGGCGTGCTCAACATGCTGCGCCGGCTGCGCAAGGATGTGGCAGCCGATTATATCGCCTGTGTATTCGACGCAAAAGGAAAGACCTTCAGGGATGAGGTCTATCCCGAATACAAGGCGCATCGCCCGCCGATGCCGGAGGACCTCGCCGCGCAGATCGCGCCCCTGCACGAGGCGATCGCGGCCATGGGCTGGCCGCTGCTCATCATCGACGGCGTGGAGGCCGACGACGTGATCGGCACCCTGGCGCGGGAGGCGGAGAAGAATGGCATGCGCACGGTGATCTCCACCGGCGACAAGGACATGGCGCAGCTGGTGAACCCGCACGTGGAGCTGGTCAACACCATGACCAACGAGAGGCTCGATGAGCCCGGCGTGCAGGAGAAATTCGGCGTGCCCGCGAACCGCATCGTCGATTACCTCACGCTGATCGGCGACGCGGTGGACAACGTGCCCGGCGTGGACAAGGTCGGTCCCAAGACCGCAGTGAAGTGGCTCGCCCAATACGGCTCGCTCGACAATGTGATGGCCCACGCCGGCGAGATCGGCGGCGTGGTGGGCGAGAACCTGCGGAAGAAGCTGGACTGGCTGCCGCGGGCGCGCGAGCTGCTCACCATCAAGTGCGACGTGGATCTGCCAGTGCACGTGAGCACGCTGACGCCCAACCCGCCGGACCGGGAGAAGCTGCGCCAGCTGTTCCGCCACTTCGAATTCAGGACCTGGCTGCGGGAACTGGAGAGCGGCAACGGCGAGGCGGGCGGGGCGCAGGCCGAGGGCGCGGCACCCCAGACGGCAGCACCCCAGACGGCAGCACATCGGGAGGTCGAGTATGAGACCGTGCTCACCGAAGCCCAGCTCGATGCCTGGCTCCGGAAAATCGAAGCCGCCACCCTCACCGCCGTCGATACCGAGACCACCAGCCTCGATCCCATGCTCGCGCGCCTCGTCGGCATTTCCGTCGCCACCGCCGCCCACGAGGGCGCCTACATCCCGCTCGCCCACAACTATCCGGGCGTGCCGCAGCAACTCGGCCTCGATCATGTGCTGGCCCGGCTCAAGCCCTGGCTGGAGAGCGGGCAGCACCGGAAGCTCGGCCAGAACCTGAAGTACGACAAGCACGTGTTCGCCAACCACGGCCTCCGCCTCGCCGGCATCGCCCACGACACCTTGCTGCAGTCCTACGTGGTGGAGGCGCACAAGCCCCACGACATGGACTCCCTCGCTCACCGTCACCTCCACTACAAGACGATCACCTACGAGGAAGTCGCCGGCAAGGGCGCGAAACAGATCGGCTTCGACCAGGTCAGCATCGAGGCCGCCAGCCGCTACGCGGCGGAGGACGCGGACATCACCTATCGTCTGCATGATGTCCTCTATCCCCAGGTCGCGCGCGACGAAAAACTCAGGCGCGTATACGAGGAGATCGAGCTGCCGACGATGGAAGTGCTGTGGGCCATGGAGCGCACCGGCGTGCTGCTGGATGCGGACCTGCTCATGGCGCAGAGCCACGAAATGGGCAAGAAGCTGATCGAGCTGGAAGCCCAGGCCCAGGATCTCGCCGGCCGGCCCTTCAATCTCAACTCGCCCAAGCAGATCCAGGACATCCTGTTCAACCAGCTGCAGCTGCCGGTGAAAAAGAAGACGCCCAGCGGCGCGCCCTCCACCGACGAGGATGTGCTGCAGGAGCTGGCGCTGGACTACCCGCTGCCGAAACTGCTGCTGGAGTACCGGGCGCTGGCCAAGCTCAAGTCCACCTACACCGACAAGCTGCCGAAGATGGTGGACCCGAACACCGGCCGCGTGCACACCAGCTACAACCAGGCGGTGGCGGTGACCGGGCGGCTCGCCAGCTCCGACCCCAACCTGCAGAACATCCCGGTGCGCAGCGCGGAAGGCCGCCGCATCCGCGAAGCCTTCATCGCGCCGCCGGGCAGCGTGCTGGTGTCGGCGGACTATTCGCAGATCGAGCTGCGCATCATGGCGCACCTGTCCCAGGACCCGGGGCTGCTCAAGGCCTTCGCCGAGGGCCAGGACGTGCACCGCGCCACCGCGGCGGAAGTGTTCGGCGTCCCGCCGCAGGAGGTCAGCAGCGAACAGCGGCGCTACGCCAAGGTGATCAACTTCGGCCTGATCTACGGCATGTCGGCCTTCGGCCTCGCCTCCCAGCTCGGCATCGAGAGAGCCGCCGCCCAGGCCTACATCGACCGCTACTTCGCGCGCTATCCCGGCGTCGCCGACTACATGAACCGCACCCGCCAGACGGCGCGCGAGCAGGGCTACGTGGAGACCGTGTTCGGCAGACGCTTGTGGCTGCCCGAAATCCACGGCGGCAACCAGATGCGCCGCCAGGCCGCCGAACGCGCCGCCATCAACGCCCCGATGCAGGGCACCGCCGCCGACCTGATCAAGCTCGCCATGATCGCCGTGCACCGCTGGCTGGGGGAGAATGGGAAGCAGAGCAAGCTCATCATGCAGGTGCACGACGAACTGGTGCTGGAAGTGCCGGAAGCCGAGCTGGCCGAGATCAGGACCGAGCTGCCACGGCTGATGGCGGGGGTGGCCCGGCTCGACGTGCCGCTGGAGGCGGAGGTGGGCGCGGGCCCGAATTGGGAGCAGGCGCACTAGCGTCGCTGGTTGAGGAGTTGCCATGAGCAGCGAATACATTTTCTTCGACGAGGCCCTGCGCGACCGCTTCGTCCGTTTTCTGACCGAGCGCGGCATCGCCTGCGCCAGCCGCAGCGACGAGATCGCCGGCTCGGTGGTGGAGTTTCCGGACGACCTGCCGGACGAGGTGCTGGATGCCATCGAGGCCGAGTACGAGACCCTCCTGGACGAGCAGATGACCCAGGCCCCGGCAAGGGACGGCTGGGTCACCCACGCCGCGGTCGGCATCAGCGTCACCCTCGCCGACGGCCGGGCCCATCAGGTGCGCCTGCCGCCGGACATCGCGCGCCGGCTGCTGGAACGCTTCAGCGTGGACGAAGTGCACGAGCTGGTGACGGCCATCGCCCGCAGCCTGGAAAATCCCGTCGACGGCCCGCTCTGCCATAAGCCGGACTAGCTGCGCGCCGGCGTGCTTCCAGCGCCGCGTTGCACCGCCACGGTGCGAGACAAAAACCCCCGTACCCAGGTTGGTTTGCATTGAGAAAGGGGGCGCCTGCGTATAAAATAGGCACCCTTTTTCTTCCGCCACCGGCCCATGCACATCGGACCCTACAAGCTGCGCAACAACCTGATCGTCGCCCCCATGGCGGGCGTGACCGATCGGCCCTTCCGCCAGCTGTGCAAGCAGATGGGCGCGGGCATGGCGGTGTCCGAGATGGTGGCGTCCAATTCCCTGCTGTGGGGCTCCACCAAGACCCAGCGCCGCGCCAACCATGACGGCGAGGTGGAGCCGATCTCGGTGCAGATCGCCGGCGCCGACCCGCAGATGATGGCCGACGCGGCGCGCTACAACGTGGACAAGGGCGCGCAGATCATCGACATCAACATGGGCTGCCCCGCCAAGAAGATCTGCAATGTGAGCGCCGGCTCCGCGCTGCTGCAGAACGAGCCGCTGGTGGAGCGGATCCTGAATGCGGTGGTGTCCGCGGTGAACGTGCCGGTGACGCTGAAGATCCGCACCGGCTGGGACCGGGAGCACCGCAACGCCCTGACCATTCTCAAGCTGGCGGAGGCAGCGGGCATCCAGGCCCTGGCCGTGCACGGCCGCACCCGCGCCTGCGGCTATTCGGGCGATGCCGAGTATGACACCATTGCCGCGATCAAGGCGCAGGCCAGGATTCCGATCATCGCCAACGGCGACATCACCACCCCGGAAAAGGCCAAATTCGTCCTGGAATATACCAAGGCCGACGCGGTCATGATCGGCCGCGCCGCCCAGGGCCGGCCGTGGATCTTCCGCGAGATCGAGCACTTCCTGGCCAGCGGCGACAAGCTGCCGGAGCCGGAAGTGGCCGAAATCCACCGCGTGCTCAATGCCCACCTGGAAGACCTGTACGGCTTCTACGGCGAATACACCGGCGTGCGCATGGCGCGCAAGCACATCTCCTGGTACACCAAGGGTCTGGCGGGCTCGGCCAGCTTCCGCCATCGCATGAACCAGCTGGAATCCAGCGCGGAGCAGCAGGCGGCGGTGAACGAATTTTTCGGCGAACTCGGCGCCCGCGCCGAGCGCCTCGTCTACGATACAGATCAGTCCAAACCAGAACTCGAAGCCGCGTAAGCGGCCGCGCGGCAAAAAAGGAACAGGGATGGCATCCAAGGAAACCGAGCTTTCCGCCTGCGTGCGCCGGGCGGTCAACGACTATTTCAAGCACCTGGATGGTGAGGAGCCCAACGGCATCTACGACATGGTGCTGGGCTGCGTGGAAAAGCCGCTGATCGAAACCGTGCTGCACTACGCGGAAGGCAACCAGACCCGCGCCGCCGACCTGCTCGGCATCAACCGCAACACCCTGCGCAAGAAAATGCAGGCCTACAAGATCAAGTAATCGGACTCCCGGACCCATCATGACCCAAATCAAACGCGCGCTCATCAGCGTTTCCGACAAGGACGGCATCGTCGACTTCGCCAAGGGCCTGAGGAAACTCGGCATCGAAATCCTCTCCACCGGCGGCACCGCCAAGCTGCTGGCCGAGCGCGGCGTGGACGTGACCGAAGTGGGCGACTACACCGGCTTCCCCGAGATGCTGGACGGCCGCGTCAAGACCCTGCACCCGAAGGTGCATGGCGGCATCCTCGGCCGGCGCGACCTGCCGGAACACGTGAAGGCGATGAAGGACGCGAACATCCCGCCCATCGACATGGTGGTGGTGAACCTCTACCCCTTCGCCGCGACCATCGCCAAGCCCAACTGCACCCTCGCCGACGCCATCGAGAATATCGACATCGGCGGCCCCACCATGGTGCGCGCGGCCGCCAAGAACTATCAGCACGTGGCGGTGGTGGTGGACCCCAGGGACTACAAGCCGCTGCTGTCGGAGCTGGACATGACCGGCGGCATCCTCGCCGGCGACACCCGCTTCAACCTGGCGAAGAAGGCCTTCTCCCACACCGCCGAGTACGATTCCACCATCAGCAACTACCTCACCAGCGTCGACTCCCAGGGCCGGCGCGAGGGCTTCCCGGAGAAGCTCAACCTCAACTTCAGCAAGGCCCAGGAACTGCGCTACGGCGAGAACCCGCACCAGAAGGCGGCGTTCTACACCTTCGCCGCGGAGAAGGACGCCTCCATCGCCAGCGCCAGGCAGCTGCAGGGCAAGGAGCTGTCCTACAACAACATCGCCGACGCCGATGCGGCCCTGGAATGCGTGAAGCAGTTCGATGCCGCGCCCGCCTGCGTCATCGTCAAGCACGCCAACCCCTGCGGCGTGGCCTACGGCGCCAGCCTGCTCGAAGCCTACGACCGCGCCTACAAGACCGATCCCGAATCGGCCTTCGGCGGCATCATCGCCTTCAACGGCGAGCTCGACGCGGAGACCATGAAGACCATCGTCGAGCGCCAGTTCGTCGAGGTCATCATCGCGCCCAAGGTGTCCGCCGCCGCGGTGGAAGTGGCCGCGGCCAAGAAGAACGTGCGCGTGCTGGAATGCGGCATGTGGCCTTCGGTTGCTGCGCCGCGTCTCGACTTCAAGAAGGTCACCGGCGGCCGGCTGGTGCAGGACGCGGACCTCGCGCTGCACGGCGAGCTGAAGGTGGTGACCCGGCGCGCGCCCACGGACAGCGAGATGACCGACCTGCTGTTCGCCTGGCGCATCGCCAAGTTCGTGAAGTCCAATGCCATCGTCTACGCGAAAGACAAGATGACCATCGGCGTCGGTGCCGGCCAGATGAGCCGCGTCAATTCCGCGCGCATCGCCGCCATCAAGGCCGAGCACGCGGGCCTGGAGGTGCGCGGCTCGGTGATGGCGTCCGACGCCTTCTTCCCGTTCCGCGACGGCATCGACCAGGCGGCCGCCGCCGGCATCGGCGCGGTGATCCAGCCCGGCGGCTCCCTGCGCGACGAGGACGTGATCGCCGCCGCCAACGAGCACGGCATGGCCATGGTGTTCACCGGCATGCGGCATTTCCGGCATTGAGGCGACCATGGGCTGGCTGGGCGGATCCGCACTGATTCTGGCTTGCCTCGCGGCAGGCTTGCGGCCGGCGCTCGCGGACGAGGTCTCCCCCTGGACCAAGGCGCGCAACGGCCTGGCCAACATCTGGAACGAAGGCGGCAACGACGTCTACCTGCCCTTCCACACCTACCACATGCGCTACGCCTACAGCCAGGAGAAGATCGACAGCTACCAGGAAAAGCCTTTCGGCCTTGGCTTCGGGCGCAGCCTGTACGAGGATGGCCTGTGGCGCGGGATCTACGCCATGGGCTTCCAGGACTCCCATTTCAAGCCCAGCTATATGGTGGGCTATGCCCACCAGTGGCTGTGGCAGCCGACTCCGGACTGGCGCGTGGGGGGCGGCCTCACCGCGTTTCTCATGACCCGCGCCGACATCGGCCACTACACCCCCTTCCCCGGCATTCTGCCGACCGCTTCCATCGGCTACCGCAATGTCTCGATCGAAACCACCTTCGTCCCGGGGGCGCGCGGCGCCGGCAACCTGCTGTTCTTCTGGGGCCGCATCGAACTGGACAGGAAATAGGGCTGCAGCATGAAACTACTCGTCATCGGTTCCGGCGGGCGCGAGCACGCCCTGGCATGGAAGCTGGCGCAATCGCGGCGCATCCAGAAGGTCTTCGTCGCGCCCGGCAACGCCGGCACCGCCCTCGACCCGGATCTGGAGAACGTGCCGATCACCACCATCCCGGAACTGGTGGAATTCGCCCAGCGTGAAAAGATTCATCTCACCGTGGTGGGCCCGGAAGCGCCGCTGGCGGCGGGCGTGGTGGACGCCTTTCGCGCCGCCGGCCTGAAGATCTTCGGCCCGACGCAGAAGGCGGCGCAACTGGAAGCCTCGAAGGACTACGCCAAGGCCTTCATGTTCCGCCACGGCATTCCCACCGGCGCCTATGCCACCTTCGCCAATGCCGCCGAGGCCCACGCCTACCTCGACCGGCAGGGCGCGCCCATCGTGATCAAGGCCGACGGCCTGGCCGCCGGCAAGGGCGTGGTGGTGGCGATGAATCTGCAGGAGGCCCACGCCGCCGTGGACATGATGCTCGCCGACAACAAGCTGGGCGATGCCGGGGCGCGGGTGGTGATCGAGGAGTTCCTGCCCGGCGAGGAAGCGAGCTTCATCGTCATGGTGGACGGCGAGCACATCCTGCCGCTCGCCACCAGCCAGGACCACAAGCGGCTGCTGGACGGCGACCAGGGGCCCAACACCGGCGGCATGGGCGCCTACTCGCCCGCGCCCATCGTCACGCCGCAGCTGCACGCGCGCATCATGCGCGAGATCATCCAGCCCACCGTGGCCGGGATGCGCGCGGACGGCATTCCCTACACCGGTTTCCTCTACGCCGGATTGATGATCGATGCCGCCGGCAACCCGAAAGTGCTGGAATACAACTGCCGCATGGGCGACCCGGAAACCCAGCCCATCATGGCGCGGCTGAAGAGCGATTTCGTCACCATCATGGAGCATGCCGTTGCCGGCACCCTGGACAAGGTGGAGGCCGAATGGGACCGCCGCACCGCGCTCGGGGTGGTGCTCGCCGCCGCCAATTATCCCGACGCGCCGCGCAAGGGCGACGTGATCACCGGGCTGCCGCCCAAGGGCGAGGATTACATGGTGTTCCACGCCGGCACCGCCCTCAACGGCAAGGACGTGGTCACCGCCGGCGGCCGCGTGCTCTGTGTCACCGCCCTTGGCGACACGGTGAAAATGGCCCAGCGCCGTGCCTACGAAATCGCCGAGCAGATCAAGTTCGACGGCATGCAGATGCGGCGCGACATCGGCTATCGCGCCATCAAGCACTGACCATGGGCGGGCGTGCGGCGCGCAGCCAACGCGGCCCGGCCCCGCTTTTCCTGCGCGACATTCCCGCCATTCGCGCCCACCTGCGCGCCGGCGGCGTCATCGCCTACGCCACCGAATCCTGCTACGGTCTGGGCTGCGACCCGCGCAATGTCGCCGCCATCGGAAAAATCCTGCGTCTGAAGCGGCGGCCCTGGCACAAGGGCCTGATCGTGGTGGCGAGCCAGCCGGCGCAGCTGCGCCAGCTCATCCGGCCGCTGACGGCGGAACAGGCCGCCATCACCGCGCGCTACTGGCCGGGTCCGTACACCTTCCTGCTGCCGCGCCTGCCGCGCGCACCGCGGGTGTTGGGCGGCCGCCATGCCAAGCTGGCGGTGCGCATCAGCGCCCATCCCGACGTGCAGCGGCTGTGCGCGGCGCTGGACATGGCCCTGGTGTCCACCAGCGCCAACCGCGCCGGCTGCAAGCCGATCAAGACCGCAAGGGAGTGCGCGCGCCAGTTCGGGGCCGAGGTCAGGGTGCTGCCCGGCCGCATCGGCAAGCGCAAGCGGCCGTCGACTATCATGGACATCGAAACGCAAAAGATACTCAGGGGTTGAACATGGATGCCGCCAAGGTCAAGGAATTCCTCACCGAACTGCAGGAGCTGATCGTCGAACGCCTGGAGCAGGTGGACGGCAAGCGCTTCCGCCGCGACGGCTGGGTGCGGCCGGAAGGCGGCGGCGGCCTGTCCTGCGTGATGGAGGAAGGCAACGTGCTGGAGCGCGGCGGGGTGAATTTCTCCCACGTGTACGGCGACCGGCTGCCGCCCTCGGCCAGCGCCAACCGGCCGCAGCTGGCGGGGCGCAGCTTCGAGGCCATGGGCGTGTCGCTGGTGCTGCATCCGCGCAATCCCTACGCGCCCACGGTGCACATGAACGTGCGCTGCTTCATCGCCAAGAAGGAGGGCGAAGATCCGGTGTGGTGGTTCGGCGGCGGCATGGACCTCACGCCCTACTACGGCTTCGAGGAGGACGCGGTCCACTTCCATGGCATCTGCCGCAATGCGCTCGCGCCCTTCGGCGAAGACTATCACCCGCGCTTCAAGCGATGGTGCGACGAGTACTTCTACCTCAAGCACCGCAAGGAGCCGCGCGGCGTGGGTGGCATCTTCTTCGACGACTTCAGCGAACGGAGCTTCGAGCACGCCTTCAACCTCACCGAAAGCGTGGGCGACCATTTCCTGCCGGCCTACGTGCCGATCCTCGAGCGGCGCATGGACACGCCCTACACCGAGCGCGAGCGCGACTTCCAGGCCTACCGGCGCGGGCGCTACGTGGAATTCAATCTGGTGTACGACCGCGGCACCATTTTCGGCCTGCAGACCGGCGGCCGCACCGAATCCATCCTGATGTCGCTGCCGCCGGTGGTGAAGTGGCGCTACGACTGGAAGCCCGAGCCGGGCACGCCGGAGGCGCGGCTGTATACGGACTTCCTGGTCGGCAGGGACTGGGTGTAGGCCCCCCGGGTGGGGAACGCGCAGTGAGCCGCCCGCTGCCGTCGCACTGGCTGGTTCTGCTGTCCCTGGTGGCATCGGCCTGGCCGTTGCCGGGCGCGGCGGCGGAAGCCGCCGACGCCCCTCCCTACGAGCTGCACGCCCAGTATCGCCTCGATCTCTGGACTGGCCTGCAAGGCGCCGCCAAGGGGCGCACCGGCACCGCCGGGGTGGTGGACTTGAAAGCGGACCTGGATGCGGACCGCGCCTGGGGCTGGACGGGCGCGCGGCTGTTCGCGCACCTCATCGGCACCCACGGCAATCACCCGAATCACAACCACGGCGGCGCCCAGGGTCTCGACAACATCGAGGCGAGGACCAATACCATCACGCTGTTCGAGGCCTGGGTGGAGCAGTCGCTGCTCGACGACCGCGCTTCGGTGCTGTTCGGCCTGCTGGATCTGAACGCCGAATTCCAGGTGACCGAGTCCTCCACCGTCCTGATCCACCCCGGTTTCGGCACGGCGTCGGAGCTG
Source organism: uncultured Burkholderiales bacterium (assembly GCA_964445085.1). GTDB lineage: Bacteria > Pseudomonadota > Gammaproteobacteria > Burkholderiales > Thiobacteraceae > Thiobacter. Next base: position 16,390 of record CAYUJV010000014.1, on the reverse strand, counting down.
GCGCAGACCGGGCGCAACGGGCCGTCGGTGTTTCCGGTGTCCTCCCTCGCGCTGCGCGGCCTGTGGCGCTTCGACGACGATTTCAGCCTGCGCGCGGCGGTGTTCGACGGGGTGCCGGGCGATCCCGACCATCCCCACGGCACCCACATCCGGCTCGGCCATGGCGACGGCACCCTGGCCATCGCGGAATTCGCCTACGTGCACAAGCCGGGAGCCTACGGCGTCAACAAGCTCGCCCTCGGGGCGTGGCGCTACACCATGCGCTTCGACGATTTCCTCGACACGGACGCGGCGGGCAATCCGCTCAGGCGGCGCAACGCCGGCGCCTACGTGCATGGGGAGCGCACGCTCTGGCGCTTCACTGCCGACGGCAGCCGCGGCCTGGACGGCTTCCTGCGGCTGGGCACGGCGAGCAGCGACGTGAATCAGATGGACATGGCGCTCGGCGCCGGCATCCTGGTGCGCGGCCCATCTGCCTCCAGGCCAAAGGACGAGTTCAGCTTCGGCATCGCGGCCGAGCACAACAGCCATCGCTGGCGTCAGGCGCAGCGCGATGCCGGCGCGCCCGACCCGGCGGCGGAGGTCGCCTACGAGTTCACCTATCGCGCGCCCGTGAACGCCTGGCTGGCCCTGCAGCCGGACCTGCAATGGCTGCGCAACCACGGCGCCACGCCGCGAAAGAGCGCCGTCATGCTCGGGCTGCGCTTCGATCTGCGGTTCTGAGCCGGCCCGCGCCAGCCGCGCCGGATTGCATCGCAAGCCTTCCGGGATATACTGGGGCCTGACAATCACGCCCTGCGTGGCGCGGTCCGGCGCATGAAGGCTGTCAACGTCCCCAATCTGCTCACCACCCTGCGCGTGCTGGCGGCACCCTTGCTGGCCTACAGCCTGTTGCGCGGGCAGTTCGCGTTCGCGTTCTACCTGTTCATCCTCGCCGCCGTCACCGACGCCCTCGACGGCTGGATCGCGCGCCACTTCGACCAGATGACCTCCTACGGCGCGGTGATGGACCCCCTGGCCGACAAGCTCATCACCCTGGTGTGCGTCATCCTGCTGACCTGGCTCGGGCTGGTGCCGCTGTGGCTCACCCTGGCCATGGTCATCCGCGACACGGTGATCGTGTCCGGCGCCTTCGCCTACCACCGCCTGTACGGCGAAGTGGAAATCCGCCCGACCTGGCTGGGCAAGCTGCATACGGCGCTTGCGTTCACGCTGTTTGCCAGCGTGCTCGCCGATGCCGCGAATCTCGTCGATGCCTCCGACTGGCTGGACGCCTTCTTCCTGCTGGTGCTGGCGACCACGCTGGCGAGCCTGGTGCAATACGTCCTGCTGTGGGGGCGCAAGGCGGTGCGCGAGACGCGGCGGGCCGCGCCCCCGCTTCCCTGACGTTTCCGGCTATACTCCCCCGGACAAAACAAACGGGAGGAGCGCGTATGCAGGCCATCGAATCGCTGGTGTCGACCTTGTCGAGCTGGGTGTGGGGACCGCCCATGCTGATCCTGCTGGTCGGCACCGGCCTCTACCTCACCCTCCTGCTCAAGGGCATGCAGTTTCGCGCCCTGCCCCACGCCTTCAAGCTGATCTTCGACAAGGAGCGCGGCCAGCTCGGCGACATCAGCCATTTCGCGGCGCTGATGACCGCGCTGGCGGCGACGGTGGGCATCGGCAACATCGTCGGCGTCGCCACCGCCATCACGCTCGGCGGACCGGGTGCGGTGTTCTGGATGTGGATGACCGGTCTGGTGGGCATGGCCACCAAGTATTCCGAGGCGGTGCTGGCGGTGAAATACCGCGAGCACGGCGAGCACGGCATGCGCGGCGGCCCGATGTACTACCTGGCCAAGGGCGCCAACCTGCCCACCCTGGGCTGGCTGTTCGCGCTGTTCACCGCGCTCGCCACCTTCGGCATCGGCAACATGACCCAGGCGAATGCGGTGGCCGGCATCTTCCAGAGCGTGTTCCACATCGAGCCCTGGGTCACCGGCGTCGTCCTCACCCTGCTCACCGGGCTGGTGATCCTCGGCGGCATCCGCTCCATCGGGCGCGCGACCTCGGTCATCGTGCCGTTCATGATCCTCGGCTACGTGCTCGCCTCCCTGGTGGTGCTGGCGATGAACGCGAGCGAGATTCCCCACGCGCTGGGGCTGATCTTCTACCACGCCTTCAATCCCATCGCAGCGAGCGGCGGCTTCGCCGGTGCGGCGGTGGCCGCGGCCATCCGTTTCGGCGTGGCGCGCGGCGTGTTCTCCAACGAGTCGGGGCTGGGTTCGGCCCCCATCGCCGCCGCCGCGGCACGCACCGCCGATCCGGTGAAGCAGGCCCTGGTGAGCATGACCCAGACCTTCATCGACACCCTGGTGGTGTGCTCCATGACCGCCCTCGTCATCCTGACCGCCACGCCGTGGACCCAGGGAGTGGGCGCGGCGCAGCTCACCAGCCTGAGCTTCGCCGAGAGCCTAGGCCATGGCGGCGAGCTGCTGGTGGCGGTGGCCACGGCGCTGTTCGCCTACTCCACCCTGCTCGGCTGGAGCTACTACGGCGAGAAGGCGATCGAGTACCTGGCCGGCGCGCGGGCGATCCGCGTCTACCGCGTGGTGTTCGTGTCGGCGGTGATCGTGGGCGCCATGATGAAGCTGGAATTCGTCTGGAATTTCTCCGACCTGATGAACGGGCTGATGGCCTTGCCCAACCTGATCGCGCTGCTGATGCTGTCGAAGATCGTGAAGCAGGAGACCGAGCGCTACTTCAAGCGCTGAGCCATGCGCAGCCACTGGAGCAACCGCTGGGCCTTCATCATGGCCACCGCCGGCTCGGCGGTGGGCCTGGGCAACATCTGGAAGTTCCCGTACATGACGGGGACCAACGGCGGCAGCGCCTTCGTGCTGGTCTACCTGCTGTGCGTCGCGCTGATCGGCCTGCCGCTGATGATGACGGAAATCATGCTCGGCCGCCGCGCCCAGCGCAATCCGGTGGACGGCATGGCCTACCTGGCGCGGGAGGCGGGGGCCGGGGGCGGCTGGCGCGGCATCGGCTACATGGGCATCCTCGCCGGCATCCTCATCCTGTCGTTCTACAGCGTGATCGCCGGCTGGGTGCTGGACTACGTGCTGCGCGCGGCCAGCGGCGACTTCGTCAACATGACGGCGCAAATGGCCGCCGCCGAATTCTCGGGCTTCATCGCCAAGCCGCGCGAGCTCCTGCTGTGGCATACGGTGTTCATGCTGCTCACCATGGGAGTGGTGGCCCATGGCGTGACTTCGGGCCTGGAGCGCGCCAACAAGCTGATGATGCCCGCCCTGGTCGTGATCCTGCTCATCCTGCTCGGCTACAGCCTGGCGGTGGGCGACATCGGCCGCTCCCTCGACTTCATGTTCCGGCCGGACTTTTCCAAGCTCACGCCGGCCGCGATCCTGTCGGCCATGGGGCACGCCTTCTTCACGCTTAGCCTGGGCATGGGCGCGGTCATGGTGTACGGCTCCTACCTGAAGCGGCATGCGTCCATTGCGCGCGCCTCGTTCTACATCGTCCTGGCGGACACCGCCATCGCGCTGGTGGCGGGCATCGCCATTTTCGCCATCGTCTTCGCCAATCATCTGGAGCCGGCCGCCGGCCCCGGGCTGATCTTCCAGACCCTGCCGATCGCCTTCGGCCACATGCCGGCCGGCACCCTGTTCGCGACCCTGTTCTTCGTCCTGGTGGCGTTCGCGGCGTGGACCTCATCAATCTCGCTGGTGGAGCCGGCCGTGGCCTGGCTGACCGAGAACACGGCGCTCACGCGCCCCCGCGCCGCCCTGCTGGTGGGGGCGGTGGTGTGGCTGATCGGCATCGGGGCGCTGCTCTCGTTCAACGACTGGAGCAGCGTCAAATTCTTCGGGCTGACGATCTTCGACCTGCTGGACAAGCTCACCACCAACATCCTGCTGCCCCTGGGCGGGCTGCTGATGGCGGTGTTCGCGGTCTGGGTGATGCACGCGGCCCACGCGCAGGAGGAACTGGCCCTGCACGACCGCGCTTACCGGCGCTGGCTGTTCGTCACGCGCTACGTTGCGCCGACGGCGATCGTGCTGGTGTTCCTCAATCTGGTGGGCTGGCTGCCGTTCGCCTGAGGGCAGCCGGGCAGCACCAACAAAAAAGCCGGCGCGAGGCCGGCTTTGCGTGCGGGTGGCGTGCGCTTACTTCAGCGACAGGACCCAGTGCACGATGGTCTTGATGTCGGCGTCCGACATTTGCGGATGCGGCGGCATGGGCACCGGGCCCCACACGCCGGAGCCACCCTTCTTCACTTTCTCCACCAGCTTGGCTTCAGCAGTCTTGTCGCCCTTGTACTTGGCGGCAACGTCCTTGTAGGAGGGGCCCACCACCTTCTTGTCCACCTGGTGGCAGCTCATGCAGGCGTTCTTCTGAGCGAGGGCGAGACCATCGTCGGCAGCCATGGCCTGGGTGGCGAGAAGGGCGCCGGCGGCGGCGATGAGGGCAATGCTGAACTTCATGGTGTTCTCCTTAAAGTAAAGCGTGATTGGAAACCCGGGAAAGTCCCATGTTAAACAACCTGTTCTCCTTTGCATAGTCGCAAAACTTGCTCCAGATCAAGCGGTGCAGGCAAGCACTTAACGCCCTGGCACAGCCAGGCGTTGACCTGCCCGGAAACGGGCCGCGCCAGACTGGCGGGCAGGGCTTCGACCTCGTTCGGCAGCCCGAGTGCCAGGGTGCGGGGAAGATAGTGGGCCGCGAGTTCCCGCTGCCAGGCTGCCACGTCCGGCGCGGGTCCGCGCAGGATGAGGATGTTCGGCGGCGCCAGGGTTTCGTCCAGCACCGCGAGCAGGCTGGTGAAACCGGCCGGCTGCTGCGCCAGCTGGGGATGGAACAGCCGCAGCGTGCGCTCCGCGGCGGCGAGATAGCGGGCTTCGCCCAGCAGGTGGCCGAGGCGCTGCAGGGCGAAGGCGGCGACGCCATTGCCGGAGGGCGTCGCCTGGTCGTGGCCGGTCTTGGGGCGGTGGATCAGTTGCTCGTGGTCATGGCTGGTGAAATAGAAGCCGCCGCGTTCGGCATCCTCGAAGCGGGCGAGGAGCGCATCGGCGATCCGCCGGGCGAAGACCAGGTCTTCGCCGCGCCAGCCCGCCTGCAGCAGCTCCAGCAGGGCGTCGAGCAGGAAGGCATGGTCGTCCAGATAGGCGTTCAGTCTTGCCTGCCCGTCCTTGTAGCTGGCGCGCAAGCGGCCGTTAATGAACATCCGGGTGCGGATGAAGTCCGCCGCCGCGCGCGCGGTGGCGAGCCAGTCCGCCCGGCCGAACACCCGCGCCGCGTGGGCCAGCCCCTTGATCATGAGCGCGTTCCAGCTCACCAGCACCTTGTCGTCGCGGCCCGGCCGCACACGCCCCTCCCGGGCTTGGAACAGCTTGGCCTTGGCGCGAGCGAGCACTTGCTCTGCGAGCGTCTCCGGCTGCCCCAGCGCGGCCGCCACCTCCGCCAGCGGCCGGGCGATGACGAGGTGCCAGTGGCGGTTCTCGAAGTTGGGCGGCTGGTCCAGGCCATAGTGCGGGGCGACCACCGCGTACTCGTCCGGGGTGAGCACCCGCTTCACTTCCTCCGGCGTCCACACGTAGAACTTCCCTTCCTCGTGTTCCGAGTCCGCGTCCAGTGCGGAGTAGAAGCCGCCCTCAGGGGCCTGCATCTCCCGCGTGAGCCAGCCCACGGTTTCCTCGCACACCTGGCGGAAGCGCGGCCTGCCGGTGAGGGCGAAGGCGTCGGCGTACAGGCCCAGCAGCGGACCGTTGTCGTAGAGCATTTTCTCGAAATGGGGAATGGCCCAGCGCTCGTCCACCGAATAGCGGCAGAAGCCGCCGCCGAGCTGGTCGTAGAGCCCGCCCTGCTCCATCTTCTCCAGGGTGAACAGGGCCATCTCCGCCAGCGGCGCATGCGGGCGGCCGCTCTGGCGCAGGCAGAACTCCAGTTCGCTCGGGCGCGGAAACTTCGGCGCCGGGCCGAAGCCGCCCCAGACCCGGTCGAAGCTGCCGGCCAGATCACGCGCCGCCGCATCCACGGGTGCCGACGTCAGGTCGGCGCCTTTCGCCGGCGCCGCCAGGCTGCCCTCGAATGCCGCGACCATGCCGGCGTTCTGCTCGGCGATCTCCCGCTTGTGCTCGCGATAGAACTGGGCCACCCGCGGCAGCAGGTCGAGCAGGCCCGGCATCTGGTAGCGGGGCGTCTTGGGGAAATAGGTGCCCCCGAAAAATGGCACCTGGTCGGGCGTCAGGAACATAGTGAGCGGCCACCCACCGGCGCGCTGGGTGAGCATGTAATGGGCGGCCTGGTAGATGTGGTCGAGGTCGGGCCGCTCCTCGCGGTCGACCTTGATGTTGACGAAGTCGGCATTCATTGCCTGGGCCACCTCGGCGTCCTCGAACGACTCGTGGGCCATGACATGGCACCAGTGGCAGGACGAATAGCCGATGGAGAGCAGGATCGGCCGGTCCAGCCGCCGGGCAAGCGTGAGCGCTTCCTCGCCCCAAGGATGCCAATCCACCGGGTTGTCGGCGTGCTGCAACAGGTAGGGGCTGGTCTCTCGGGCGAGGCGGTTGGGCATGATCGGTGCAGCTTGCGGGTTTGGGCGAAGCGCCAGGACGGCTGACCCCGAAGGATAACCGATCCCGAGCAAATCGGTCGACTATTCCCGCCTACTTCAGGGAGAAGTCGACCCGGCTCAGCTTCGCCTTCTCGGCGGGCCCCTGCTCCGCGCCCGCCTTCGTGCCGGTTTCCGGCCCGAGCTTGGGCTCCAGCACGAACACCCGGTCGGGGCTGACCTGGCCGGTCTTGGCGATGGCATCGGCCACCACCCGCGCCCGGCGCAGGGCAAGGCTTCGCAGGTCGTCGTCGGTGACGGCGGTGTTGGTCAGCATCAGCTTTTCCATCTCGGGGACCGGCAGGTCCTTGGCCAAGCCGATGACGTTGCGCGGCTTGGGGAATTTCTCGCGGCCGTAGGCCTGCTTCAGCAGCTTGGGATACTCGGCCGGATCGACCGTCACCTCGTCCAGGCTGGCGGGCGCCTTGTCCTCGCGGCGCAGGGCCTCGAACTTCACCGCCTTCACCTTGCGCTCCAGGGACACCTGGCGCAGGCCTTCCTTGTCCGCCACCGGATCGACGCGGCCGGTGATGTCGAGCTTGAGTCCCGGCCGGTCCGCCAGCGCCTTGGTCAGTGAGGCGATCTTCTCCTCGGCGGTCTGGTCGAGGCTGGCGCGGCCGGGCGCGAACTCGATGTAGGCCAGCTGCTCGCCGCCGCCGAACAGATGCCCCAGCAGCGCGAAGGGCGCGGTGACCGCCTTCACCACCAGATTCACGATGACCCGGACGATGATGCCGCCCAGGGAGAATTTGGGGTCGTCGAGGGAACCGGAAATCGGCAGGTTGATGTCGATCACGCCGTTGCGGTCCTTGAGCAGCGCCACCGCGAGCAACACCGGCAGCTTGGTCGCGCTCGGGCTTTCCACCCTGTCGCCGAAGGTCAGCTGGTCCAGGATCAGGCGGTTTTCCGCCTTGAGCTGGCGATTCTCCAGATGGTATTTCACGTCCATGGACAGCTTGCCCTTGATGATGGGATAGCCGGCGTAATGCGTCGAGTAGGGCGAGGCGGAGGGCAGGTCGACGCCCTTGGCCGAGGCCGCCAGGTCCAGGAACAGGTTGCCGGAAAGCGGGTTGATCTTGCCCAGGATTTCCACCGGTGCGGTGTCGTCCACCTTGCCCCGGATCTCCACGTCGGCGGTGGTGGCCATGTCCGAGGACAAGCCGGAAACGCTGCCGCCGATTTGGGTCAGGTTGGCGGAATAATTGGGCTGGATGAAATGGTCGGAGAAATTCACCTGCCCGCCCTGCAGGGTCACGCGCCCGATCCTGATCGGCACGGGCGGCGGCCCCGCGGGCTTGACCGTCGCGGATTGGGGCGGGGCCGGCGCAGTCGCGGGTGCAGTCGCGGGTGCAGCCGCGGCCCCAGTCACCGCCGCTTCCTCCCCCGCCGCCTCCGGCGCAGCGACCTCTCCGGCCACCGCCTGCTTGCTGCCGGGCTCCTTGCCCATCACGTGCTGCACGTTGAGGGTGCCGTCCGGATTGATCACGAGCCGCGAATAGAAATTGCTCAGGGAAATATCATTGATGGCGACGCTCAGCGGCTCGGTCACCAGGTTCACCCCGCCGAAATGCAGCGCCTCCCATTTGAGGAAGTCGTTGCGGTTCACGTGGTCCACGCTGGCGAAGCGGTTGACCTGCAGGCTGCCGCGGTAGCGGATCCGCGGCTTCGGCTCGAAGTCGGCGTCGACCCGGCCGCGCGCGCTGAGGCTGCCACTGGTGAGAGTGATGTGAATCTTGTCTGCGAAATAGGGCTGCGCCGGCAGGATGGGCACGCCGCGCGCGTTCACCTCCAGCCGCGCCGCCAGCGGCGCGAGGCCGACACCGCCCTCGACCGCGACATGGCCGGTGCGCGCCACGCCGGCCTGCAGCGTCACCTTGGCGGTGCTGCCCGGTGCCGAGGAGAGGTCCGCCACGCGCGCCTCGATCTTGTCCAGGGCGATGTCGGCCGGCCGCTCCGCCGGCACTTCGTCCCGCCAGCGTACGCCCACGTCGTCCAGCGCAAGCTGTTTCACGGCGTACTGCCACGCCGGCCCCGCCGTCGGCGCGGGCGTCCGGGCCGCCCCGCCCTCGCCGGCGAGCTCGCTCAGGTTGAGCTTTCCCTGGCGGTCCCGCAGCAGGTTCAGCTGGCTCTTGGCCAGGGAGATCTCGTCCACGCTCATCCGGCGCTGGGCGAGGTCGAGGGCGCCGCCGGTCAGCCCGAAGCGGCCGATGCGCAGCAGCTCGGTCTTCGCGCCGGGCAGCGTCAGCGCCCAGTCCGCAAGCTGGACACTCAGCTTGCTCAGCGCCAGCGGCTCCAGCACCACATCCGTTGCGGCACTCAGGCTGGCCCCGTCGGGTCCGCTCGCGGCCAGCTGCACCTGCCCGGCCTCGCCTCGCGCGCTGGTCAGGTTGCGGACGCCAAGCCTGATGTCCGTCAGGCTGGTCTCGAACGGTCGCGCCCGCTGTTCGTCCCGCAGGTGCACGGTGGTCTGGTCGAGCGCGATCTCCTTCACCTGGAAATAGGGCAGCGGCTCCTTGCTCTCGGACGGCTCCACCAGATTGGCGAGATTGATGCGGCCGTCGCGGTCGCGGCGCACGAACAGCTCGGCCCCGCTGGCGGCGACCCGCTCCAGCGTGAAGCGCTTGGCCAGCGGCTCGATGTCGCCCAGGGCGACGTCCAGCTGCTTCAGCCGCAGCGTCGGCACGGCCTTCGCTTCGTCCAGCTCGAGACCCTGCACGCCGGCATGGCCGGTGATGCGCAACACCGGCGCCTTTCCCTGCGGCTGCACGAAGGCGAGCTTGAGGTCGGCATCCAGCGTGCCGCTGGGCAGGGTGAAGTGCAGCGGCTTCGGCACGTAGGTCAGGTACTCGCCCAGCTCGAGCCCGCTCAGCTTCAGATCAAGCGAGCTTTCGCGATCGGCCTCGAACGGCTTGCTCTCGCCGGTGAGCCGGAACGGCGCGCCATTGACCACGGCGGAGAACGTCGGCTGCACATAGTCGTCGACCCGGTAGAACAGGTTGGAGAGGAAGGGGACGGTGACGTTCAGGTCGCGGACTTCGTGCGTGCGATGCTTGGGTTGATCGTCGAACTCGATCCGTCCGCGGATGAGTTGGATGTTGTTGAGGGAAAAGTTCAGCGGCTCGGCCTTCGCCGGCGGGGCTGCCGGCGGCGGCTGCGCCGGCTTGGCGAAGCGCTGGAGAATGTCGTCGAAGTTGTAGCGCCCGTCCGCGTCGCGCACCAGGCGCACGTGCGGCTCGGTGACGCGGATTTCGCTCAGCACCGGGCCGCGCGCCACGAGCGAGGCCAGCTGCGCATTCACATAGGCCTGCTTCAGGGAGAAGAACGGCGTCTTTCCGTCCGGCTCCGCCACCACGAAATCGTCGACGGTCACCGACAGTAGGAACGGGTTCACGTGGACGGCGCCGACGCTTACGCTGCGGCCGAGCTGTCGGGACAGGTTGTCCACCAGGAAGGACTTCAGCAGCGGCGGGCCGCCGAAGAACAGGGCTGCGACCAGCGCCAGCCAGCCGGCCACCAGACCGATGCCGGTCTTGCGTACCTTGGGCGTGTCCAGCGTTTGTTTGAGCTTCTTCGGGTGGAGCCAGGCGCGCCAGTCCATGAGCGGTTCCGTGCAAGCAGAGTGGAGGGGCGGATTCCGCCCGCAGGCAAGCCCCGCATTGCGCGGGGCCTTCTGTCTCAGTATAGCGGCCCCGCCGGAATGCGGGAGGTCAGGACGCCGCGGACCGGCGCGGCGCGAGCCAGTCCTGGGAGAGGGCGTCGGCGGCGAGGGGGCGGGCGAAGTGGTAGCCCTGATAGTCGTGGCAGTCCTCGCGCCGCAGCAGCTTCAGCTGCTCGGCCGTTTCCACCCCCTCCGCGATCACCGCCAGCCGCAGCGCGCGGGCGAGGGCGATGATGGCCCGCACGATGGCCAGGTCGTCCTTGTCCGTGGCCAGGTCGCGCACGAAGCTTTGGTCGATCTTCACCCGGTCGATGGGGAAGCGCTTGAGGTAGCTGAGGGAGGAATAGCCGGTGCCGAAATCGTCGATCGCCAGCGTCACGCCCACCGCCTTGAGGGCCTCCAGCGTCTTGCGCGTGTCGGCGCTGTGCTCGAGCAGCAGGCTCTCGGTGATTTCGAGCTCCAGCGCCCCGGGCGGAATGCCGGACCTGGCAACGGCCTGGCGCACGGCATCGAGCAAGTGCGGATCGCGAAACTGGCGCGGGGCGACGTTCACCGACAGGGTCAGCCGATCATGGCCTGCCTCATGCCAGCGCCGCAGCTGGGCGCAGGCGGTCGCCAACACCCACTTGCCGATGGGCACGATCAGGCCGGTGTCTTCGGCGACGGAAATGAATTGCGCCGGCGTGATCAGGCTGCCGTCCGGCCCGCGCCAGCGCAGCAGGGCCTCGACGCCGGTGATGCGGTTCTCGCGCGCGTCGATCTGGGGCTGGTATTCGAGGAAGAACTCCTGCTTGTCCAGGGCGCGCCGCAGGTCCGTCTCCAGGCGCAGCCGTCCCTGCACGCGCGCGGTCATTTCCGCGGAGTAGAACTGGTAGGCGCTGCGGCCGCTGTCCTTGGCGTGATACATGGCCGAATCGGCGAACTTGAGCAGCGAATCCGCGTCCTGGGTGTCCGTGGGATAGACGGCGACGCCGATGCTGGCGCCGGTGAAGATCTCCCGGCCGTTGATGCCGGCAGGCGCGGCGAATTGCGCCAGCACGGTTTGCGCGAGCTGCGCGACGTGCTGGATTTCCGCGATGTCGGCGAACACCAGCGCGAACTCGTCGCCGCCCAGGCGCGCCACGGTGTCGCCCTCGCGCACGCTGCGCTGCAGGCGCTGGCCGATCTCCCGCAGCAGCGCGTCGCCGGTCTCGTGGCCCATGGTGTCGTTGATGACCTTGAACCGGTCCAGGTCGAGCAGCATCAGCGCGACCAGGCGCCCGTGCCGTTTCGCCTCGGTCAGCGCCTGGTGCAGCCGGTCGTTGAACAGCACCCGGTTCGGTAGGCCGGTGAGGCTGTCGTAGTAGGCGAGGCGGTGCAGTTCCGCCTCGGCCTGCTTCTGTTCGGTGATGTCGATGAAGGTGACCACCGTGCCCACCAGCTCGCCGTCCTTGTACATGGGATGGGACCAGTACTCCACCGGGAAGCTCGTGCCGTCGGCGCGCCAGTGCACTTCGTCCTTGCGATGGATGCAGCGCCCGGACAGGCTGGCGAGGCGCACCGCGCATTCCTCCATCGGATAGGGCCGCCCGTCGGGATAGGTGTGGTGGATCAGCGCGTGAATGCGTTTGCCGATCAGCTCGCCCTCGCTCGCGTAGCCGAGCATGCGCACGCAGGCGGGATTGGCGAAGGTGCAGACGCCCTGCGTGTCCACGCCATAGATGGCCTCGGAGGTGGAATCCAGCAGCAGGCGCACGCGGGCTTCGCTGTCGCGCAGGGCATTGAGGGTGGCGAAGGTCTTGTGCTGCATGTCGTTGGCGGCGGTGACCAGCACGTCCAGCTCGTCCGGCTGCCGGCGCGGCGTTCGGTCCAGCGCCAGCGGCGCGGGGGTGCCTTCCGGATCGGTGCGGCGCAGATGTTGCGCCACCGTCGTCAGGTGCCGGGTGACGAGGCGGTGGAACAGGACAAAGACGAACAGGGCCACCAGAAAGGTGCGCAGCGCGTTGCCCAACAGGAGCGAGATCGCCTCCCGCAGCAGCGCCCGGTAGATGTCGTCCAGGCTCGCCACCACCTTCAGCGTGCCGATCTCGATCAGCCGGCCGCGATGCTGATAGCGCATGGGATAGCGGCGCTCGATGGTGTGTTCGGTCGTGGCCGTACCCGCCGCCGTGTGCAGGCGCCCGTTCTCCTCCACCGCCGCGTACACGACGTTCGGGATGCGCAGCAGGCCGTCGAGCTGGAGCCGGATTTCCTGCTGGTTGGTCGCCCACAGCGATTGCGTCAGCGACGGCAGATGCACCTCGCCGATCTGCCGGAACTGGGCTTCGATGCCCGCCACGTCGCGCCGGTATTCCTGGTACAGCTGCAGCGCCGTCATCACCAGCGTGATGGAGGCGCTGAACAGCACGATGGCGATGATGAGCCGGCGCGCCAGCGGCGATTCGAGCGGATGCGCGAACAGGCGCGCCTGGCTCATCGCTCCGTCTCCTGCATGACGGCCAGCACGCGTTCCCGATACAGCCGGTCGTACAAGCCCTCGGCCTTGATCGCGCGCAGGGCCTGCACGAGTTTCGGCACCAGGGCGGCATGGCGTTTGTTCAGGTAGATGAACATCTCGCGCGTCGCGAGCGCGGGCTGCAAGGCATGCACGCCCTGGATGTGCTGGCTGCGGATCAGGGCGTCGCCGGCCTCGCGCCCATACAGCGCCACTTCGATGCGGTCGAGTTGCAGCAGCCGGAACAGCTGGTCGGCGTCGACGACGGTGATGACATTCGGCGCGCCCACCAGCTGGCGCTCATAGATCTTCCAGCCGCGGATGTGGCCGACGCTGTGCCGGCGGATCGCATCCCAGCGGCCGGGGATGGAGGCATCCTTGCTGAAGGCGGCGAAGGTCCAGTCGACGAGCTTTTCCGGCACCCGCACCAGATTGGGATATTGCGCCTCCAGCCCGGCGATCCGATTCAGCTCGCCATCCTCGATGCCGGCATTGACGTTGAGGAGCGCGCGTTCGGCCGGCAGCTTCACCAGGCGCAGCCGCGCCCCGGCACGGCGGAAGGCCTCCCCGGCGACCGCGTCGAGAAAGCCCTTCCCGTCCGGCGTGGTGAACGGCGGTTCGTTGGTGTCGTTGAGCACGAGCTCGGGCAGGGAGGCGGCGTGAACGACGCCTGCGCCCAAGCTGACGATGCTGACGAGAAGAAGCAGGACCTTAACAACCACTTTGGGACCGGGGTGAATGGGGGTGTGCCGCCCCATAAACATCGGCACGGCGCGCGCTTTCTGTAGCGGGCGTGCCGTCAGGAGCGCAGCAGCCCATTGCGCAGGAACACCCCGAGCAGCTGCGTGCAGCGCGCGGCCACGGCTTCGGGGGCGATCTCCGCGGCGCGCAGCTCCGTCTGCATGGCCGCGATCAAAGCCGGCACGTCGCGGCTGCCATCGGCCAGTTCCAGCAGGCGCGCGGCGTGGGCATCGAGCTGCACGGCGGTATGGCGGACGCCCGCGGGCGGCTGATCGCGGCGCAGCTGGGCCCGGGCCAGGGCGTGGGCGCAGGGCCGCGCCGGCAGCTCGTGTTCCCCTGCGAGCACGCGCGGCGTGATGCGCAGCGCCTGCCAGGCGGCGAGGCTGAACAGCTCGGTCTGCAGCGCAGCGTCGTCTCGCGCCAGAGCCGCGTCGCCGTATTCGCTCACCGCCTGCCGCGCGGCGTCGGCCAGCGCCCCGTAGGCGATGCTGTCCGGGAAACGCGCCGAGAGCAGCATCACCGCCGCCTTGGCCAGGGGGTGGCGCACGGCGAAGCGGGCGCCGGTGGCGCTGAAGAAGTCCTGGGGCGCGCTGGAGGCGAGATCGATCTCCTCCTCGGATTGCAGGTCCGCATGCAGCGCGAGGCCGCGAAACGCGGCGAGGTCGGGCGCGCCCCCGATCGCGTTGCCGGAGTGCGCGAGCAGGGTGCGCCGAAAGCGCCGCGCGCGCAGGAAGTCCATGGCCTGCTCGCGCTCGACTCGATCCGGGATTTCGGTGACGCGGTCGCGCGCCGCCTCGGGCAGCGTCCCCGGCAGCATGCTGGCAAGCGCGGTATCCGCCACGTATTCCAGGCCCGCCGCCCGCGCCGCCGCCATGAAGTCGGCGAACAGCAGCGGCTCGTTGGTGTCCTCGAGATATTCGTGATACAGGTAGGAGGCCGGTGCCTGGCGCAGGTACGCGAACTCCTCGCGGACAAAGGCGGCATCGCCGCCGTCCATGGCCGCGAACGCCGGCGCGTAGCGTTCGATGAATTCGTACGCCAGCATCAGGCGCGCCCGCGGTGCCGTGGCGCCGCGGGCGTGGTGCAGCAGCATGTCGCGCACCATGGCGCGGCTGCGCCAGCCGGGCAAGGCGTTGTAGCTGACATAGGCGACGCCATTGGGCGCGAGCTGGCGCGCGCACAGGGCGAGGATCTTTTCGCGCACCGGCGCCGGCACCCAGGAATAGAGGCCGTGGGCGATGATGTAGTCGAACTCGCCCAGGTCCTCGGCGCCGTCGCTCACGTCCCGGTGCAGCAGCTCCACGTTGGCGAGCCCGAGTTCGGCGATCAGTTCCTGCCCCGCCGCCACCTGGGCGCGCGACAGGTCGAGGCCGACGAAGCGCGAGCCCGGCAGGTAGAAGGCCATGGGAATGAGGTTGCCGCCCTCCGCACAGCCCAGTTCGAGCACCCGGCAGCGCGTCGGGTCGGCGGCCGCCACGCCGAACAGGCGCGCCGTGGCCGCCAGCGTCTCGACGTGGGTGTCGGTGATGGGGATGCTCTCGTAGGGGATCGCGTCGTAGCTCGCGAGCGTGGTCACGGCGCGCCTGTCCCCTATTCGCTCAGCAGCGCGCGTATGACCTTCTCGACCTCGGGATGATCGAATTCGCGCCCGCCCATGGCGCGGTAGGCGACGCGGCCCTGCTTGTCCACCAGGAAGCTGGTGGGCAGGCCGAGCACCTTCCAGTCCTTGGCGGACTGGCCCTTGCCATCGAGCAGCACGGGAAAGGTGGGCGCCGGATCGAGCTGGCCGGTGAAGGTGAACACCAGATCGAAATTTTCCATCTGGTCCACCGCGAGGATGGCGAAAGGCTGGTCCTTGAGTTTCTGGTGCAGGCGTTCCAGGGAGGGCATTTCGCGCCGGCAGGGCGGGCACCAGGTGGCCCAGAAATTCACCAGCACCACCTTGCCCTTGTAGTCGGCGAGACGCTGGTGCTTGCCATCCAGATCCTCGAAGGCGAAGTCCGCCGCGGCGGTGCGCGGCTTCACCGGCGTGAGCTTGAACGTCAGCTCGGGCAGGTCCTGCGCCCACGCCGCCGGCGCGGCGGCGGCCAGGCACAGCAGCAGGCTAGCGAGGGTTCGGGCAGACCAGGTCATGCATGATGCCGGTAAACGTCTTGCCATGTTGCCTCCAGGTGTAGATCAGGTCGAAATGCGTGCCGGGGGCGACCTTCGGCGTGGTGAAGCCCTGGGCCCAGTCACCCTCCTCGAAGGTGATGTCGTCGGGCAGGATGGAGTAGCTGAAATCCGCGCCGAGCTTGGCCCATACCGCGATCCACTCCGACTTGGTGCGCAGGCGGTGCTTTTTCCCGTCCGGCGTCACGTAGCGCCAGTCCGCCACGCGGTACGACAGCGGCGCATCGGTCTCGTTGCGCGCCACCGTGCCGAAGATGCAGTAGCCCTTCATGCTCCTGAAGATCGCCGGCGGCAGGTCGCGCGAGGCGTAGGTCGCCTCGACGAAATCCGGCAGGAGCTGCAGCAGCTCCAGGCTGAAGCCGCGATCGGCTTGGCGGTAGGTCTTGAGGCCGGTCTCCGGATTTTCGGTGACGACGGTTTCCGCCGCCCAGCTCGTGGCCGACAGACACAGCAACAGGCCAGCGGCGAGGCGGCGCATGGCTCAGCCCCGGCGCTCGACCTGCGACACGTCGCGCACCGCGCCCGTGGCCGCGCTGGTCGTGAGCGCGGCATAGGCCCGCAGCGCCGCGGACACGATGCGCTGCCGCGCCGCCGGCTGCCAGGCCTGCTTGCCGCGGCTTTCCATGGCGGCGCGACGCTGCGCCAGCTCCTCGTCGCTCACCTTCAGATGGATGCTGCGATTCGGGATGTCGATCTCGATGATGTCGCCCTCCTGCACCAGGCCGAT
>CAYUJV010000013.1:0-38681 GCA_964445085.1 uncultured Burkholderiales bacterium | reverse complement strand
CTGGGACTGCCACGGCCTGCCGATCGAACTGCAGGTGGAGAAGGAGCACGGCAAGAACATCGACCCGGCCCGGTTCCGCGAGCTGTGCCGCGCGTACGCCGCCAGCCAGATCGAGCGCCAGAAGAAGGACTTCATCCGGCTCGGCGTGCTGGGGGAGTGGGACAATCCCTACCTCACCATGGATTTCCGGTTCGAGGCCGACATCATGCGCGTGCTGGCCGAGATCCTCGACCATGGCTATCTGTACCAGGGCTCGAAGCCGGTGCACTGGTGCGTGGACTGCGGCTCGGCCCTGGCCGAGGCGGAGGTCGAGTACGAGGACAAGACCTCGCCCGCCATCGACGTGGCGTTTCCGGTCAAGGACGGCGCGGCGCTGGCGAAGCAGGCGGGGCTGGCGCATCTCGGCGCCGACACTTATGCCGTGATCTGGACCACCACGCCGTGGACGCTGCCGGCGAACCAGGCGGTGTGCGCCCATCCGGACTTCTACTATGACTTCGTGAAGACGCCCAAGGGCGTGCTGATTCTGGCCCGCGACCTGGTGGAAGCCTGCATGCAGCGTTACGGCTTCGAGTCCTGGGAAGTGCTCGCCAGCGTGAAGGGCGCGACGCTCGAAGGCGCGCTGTTCAAGCACCCGTTCTATCCGCGCGAAGTGCCGCTGATCCTCGGCGACCACGTCACCCTCGACGCCGGCACGGGCCTGGTGCACACGGCGCCGGGCCACGGCCTGGAAGACTACGTGGTGGGCCAGAAATACAAGCTGCCGGTGGACAACCCGGTGGGCGACGACGGCAAGTTCTACGACCGGACGCCGCTGGTGGGCGGGCAGTCGATCTGGGCGGCGAACAAGACCGTGGTCGAAACCCTGTCCCTGGCCGGGCTGCTGCTGAAGGAGGAAAAGCTCAAGCACAGCTATCCGCACTGCTGGCGCCACAAGACGCCGATCATCTTCCGCGCCACCAGCCAGTGGTTCATCGGCATGGATGTCCCGACGCAGCAAGGCACGCTGCGCGAGGCCGCCATGAAATCCGTGGACGCGACGGCGTTCTTTCCGTCCTGGGGCCGCGCGCGCCTGGAAGCGATGATAAAAAACCGGCCCGACTGGTGCGTGTCGCGCCAGCGCAACTGGGGCGTGCCCATGCCGCTGTTCGTGCACAAGGAAACGGGCGAACTCCATCCGCGCACCCGGGAACTCATCGCCCAGGTGACGGAACGCGTGGAACGGGCGGGCATCGAGGCCTGGTTCAGCCTGGACCCGAAGGAGTTGTTGGGCGCGGAGGCGGCGCAGTATCGCAAGGTCACCGACACCCTGGATGTGTGGTTCGATTCCGGCGTGACCCACGCCTGCGTGCTCAAGCGCCGCGACTATCTCAGGCACCCGGCCGACCTCTATCTGGAAGGTTCGGACCAGCACCGCGGCTGGTTCCAGTCCTCCCTGCTCACCGGCTGCGCCACCGATGGTCATGCGCCCTACGGCGCGCTGCTCACCCACGGCTTCGTCGTCGACGGCGAGGGCCGCAAGATGAGCAAGTCCAAGGGCAACGTGGTGGCGCCGCAGAAGGTGATCGACACCCTGGGCGCCGACATCCTGCGCCTGTGGGTCGCGGCCACCGACTACTCGGGCGAGCTGTCCATCTCCGACGAGATTCTCAAGCGCGTGGTGGAGAGCTACCGCCGCGTGCGCAACACCCTGCGCTTCCTGCTCGCCAACGTGGCGGACTTCGACATCGCGCAGCACGCGCTGCCCACGGAGCAATGGCTGGACATCGACCGCTATGCCTGGGTGATGACCGCCGACCTGCAGGCGGAACTGGAGCGGCATTACGCCCAGTTCGAGTTCCACCAGGTGGTGCAGAAGCTGCAGACCTTCTGCTCCGAGGACCTGGGCGGCTTTTACCTGGACATCCTCAAGGACCGCCTGTACACCGCCGGCGCCGACTCGAAGGCACGACGTTCCGCGCAGAACGCGCTGTACCACATCACCCACGCGCTGACGCGCCTGCTGGCGCCGGTGCTGTCCTTCACTGCCGAGGAGGTGTGGGCGGTGCTGACCGGCAAGCCGGAGGAGAGCATCTTCCTGCACACCTGGTACCAGCACGAGCTGCCCAGGGACGCGGCCGGGCTGCGCGCGAAATGGAAGGCCCTGCGCGAGATCAAGGCTGCGGTGCAGAAGAAGCTGGAGGAGGTGCGCGTCGCCGGCGGCATCGGCTCCTCGCTCCAGGCCGAGGTGGAAATCCATGCCAGCGGCGGGAAATATGCGGTGCTCAAGGGGCTGGAGGACGATCTGCGCTTCGTGCTGATCACTTCCCAGGCGAAGGCGGTCGAGGTCGCGGATGCGGCGCAGGAACAGGTGGTGGTGAACCCGAGCCCGCACCAGAAGTGCGAGCGCTGCTGGCACTATCGCGCCGACGTCGGCAGCCGCGCCGAACATCCGGGGCTGTGCGGACGCTGCGTGTCCAATCTGTTCGGGCCGGGCGAGCCGCGCAGTCATGCCTGATTCCGGAGGAGGACAGGGGCTGGGGCGCTGGTACGCGATCGCAGTCGCGATCATCGTCATCGATCAGCTGAGCAAGCTGTGGGTGGTGCGCAGTTTTTTCTACGGCGAAAGCGTGCCGGTCACCGCGTTTTTCAACCTCGTGCTCGCCCACAACACCGGGGCCGCCTTCAGCCTGCTGGCCGGCGCCGGGGGGTGGCAGCGGCTGTTCTTCATCGGGCTGGCGCTGGCGGCGGCGGCGATCATCGCCTATTTGCTGGGCAGGCACCGGCGGGAGCCGCGCTTCTGCCTCGCCCTCAGCTTCATCCTGGGTGGTGCCCTGGGCAACCTGATCGACCGCGTGCGCCTGGGTTACGTCGTCGACTTCCTCGACTTCCACGCCCTCGGCTACCACTGGCCCGCGTTCAACGTGGCGGACATGGCCATCACCGGCGGCGCGATCCTGATCGTGTGGGACAGCCTGCGCAAGCCGAAGGCCAAAGCCCCATGACGGACGCCGTCGCGCCCGGCGACACCGTGACCCTGCATTACCGCCTGTCGAGCCTGAACGGGCGCGAAGTCGAAAGCACCTTCGGCGGCGAGCCGGCGGTGTTCGTGCTGGGGCAGGGGCAGCTGGCGGAGAATCTGGAGCGCTGGCTGATCGGCCTCGCGCTCCACGAGCGGCATGTGTTCCAGCTGGAGCCGGGGCAGGCCTTCGGCCACTGCGATCCGGAACGGGTGCAGCGCATTCCGCTCCGGCAGTTTCCGCCGGGGATGGCGGTGGAGCCGCGGGCCCTGATCGAATTCGCGCTGCCCAACGGCAGCCTGCTGTCAGGTACGGTGCTGGAAAAGGTGCAAGACGAGGCCGTCGTGGATTTCAACCATCCACTGTGCGACTGCCCCGTCCTGTTTGAAGTGGAAGTGCTGGCGATCAGGCGGCCGGAGAATCAGGCGCCGGGCTCACGTTGATGGCATGAGCGCCTTTTTCCCCGTGGGAGACGTCGAAGGAAACCTTCTGTCCGCCCCGTAGCGTGCGATAGCCGTCCATGCGGATGGATGAGTAGTGCACGAACAGGTCTTCCCCTTCTTCCGGCTCGATGAAGCCGTAACCCTTGGTGTTGTTGAACCACTTGACGATGCCCATGGCCATGTGGCGTTCCTCCTTCTTGCTTCTTGGTGTTGTAAAAGCTTGTTATTATTGAAAACCGACAATATTAGTAGACCATTTGGGGCGAATATGCAAGTGCTGTTAGCCAACCCCCGCGGCTTCTGTGCCGGGGTGGACCGGGCGATCGAGATCGTCGAGCGCGCGCTGGAGCAGTTCGGCGCGCCGATCTATGTGCGGCACGAGGTCGTCCACAACAAGTTCGTGGTGGACAGCCTCAAGGCCAAAGGCGCGGTGTTCGTCGAGGAACTGGCCGAGTTGCCCGCCGGCAATACCGTGATTTTCAGCGCCCACGGCGTGTCCCAGGCGGTGCGCCAGGAAGCGGAGGCGCGCGGCCTGCGCGTGTTCGACGCCACCTGCCCGCTGGTGACCAAGGTGCACGTGGAAGTCGCGAAGATGCGCGCCGCCGGCAAGGAGATCATCATGATCGGCCACAAGGGCCACCCCGAAGTGGAAGGGACCATGGGTCAGGTGGCGGGCGGCATGTACCTGGTGGAGAGCCCGGAGGACGTGGCGAAGCTCAGCGTGGCCAACCCGGACAACCTCGCCTTCGTCACCCAGACCACCCTGTCGGTGGACGACGCGGCGAAGGTGATCGAGGCGCTGAAGCGGCGCTTCCCCAACATCCAGGGCCCGAAGAAGGACGACATCTGCTACGCCACCCAGAACCGGCAGGACGCGGTGAAGGCGCTGGCGCAGCAGTGCGACGTGGTGATCGTGGTCGGGTCGCCCAACAGCTCGAACTCCAACCGCCTGCGGGAAGTGGCGGAGAACCTGGGCGTGCCGGCGTATATGGTGGACAACGCCGGGCAGCTCGATGCGGCGTGGGTCGCGGGCAGGGAACGGGTGGGCCTGACCGCAGGCGCGTCGGCGCCGGAGGTGCTGGTGCAGCAAGTCGTGCAGCGCCTGCGCGAGCTGGGGGCGTCGGTTGTGCAGGAGACGAGCGGGGTGACGGAAACCGTGCAGTTTCCCATGCCGAAGGGGTTGTCCAGCCAGCAGGCGTGAGCGCGAGGCAGGAACAAAAAAAGGGCAGCACGAAGCTGCCCTTTTTCCGGCTAGGTTTCTACTGGATGATTTCGCGCCAGAAGATCCTTTGCGCAGGATTGTTGGTGTCCGCAGTCACACCGACCGACCGGCACAGCTTCGGATTCGCCTGGCAGTCGATGCCACCCGTGCCGCCACCCCCACCCGGGCCACCGGGGCCACCTGTTCCACCTGCGCCAGCCGCCACGCTGCCGGGGCCGTTGGGCCCGGAAGGCGGGACGACAGGGGCAGAAGTACGGAAGGCGCTATAGGCCGTCATCCCGACTTGGTACACCACCACACGGGTCGACACAGCGTTGCCGACGTACTGGCCGGAAGCCAGTTGCCCCCCGCTAAAGATCAGCGGCCAGCCATTCTGCTCGTTCAGGTAATACAGCCAGCTCTGGCCGCCAGGGCTGCACGCCGTGGCCGCCGGCTTGTTGGTGGTGAACGTAAGCGCGCCGAACAACGACGCGGGGTCCGTGGCGCGTTCGCCGGGGCCACCCGCCGACGTGCCGTCGAAGTCCACCATCCAGCCTCTGGAAGCGGCAGCCGTCACATCAACCGGCGTCTGGGATGACTCGATGGGGTTGGTGCTGACCCAGGTCTGCTTCACGATGGTCGATCCTGCGGCAGTCCCCACCATGGAGCGGACATTCATGTTGTTGGTGACCAGGTCATCCTTCAACGCCCACAGACTCTGGATCTGTGTGTCGGTGATGTCCGGCACCGTCAGATAACGGCCGGTTGCGACCGCCACCATATGCGTATTGCCGATATCGTAGAGGTGGGGGACAGTGGTGATCGGCTGCCCACTTCCACCGGGATCCTGCAGCGTGGCCATTTTCGCCGCTGTCATGTTGACGAGGTCGAAACGCCACAGGTCGCCGTTCAGATCGCCGCCATACATGCGGGGTGTGGTGTTGTCGGTATCGTAGTCGTTGATGTAGCCGCTGAGCCGCGCCAGTCCGCTGGGTGCGGTGGCGGTCCCGCTGCCGGTCGCGATGGTATTGAGCAGGGTGCCGGTCTTGGCGTCGAGCACATAGACATATCCGCCGCCATCGCCGCCGGAACTGGGTGTGGCGCCCCCAGTGGGGGTCGTGCCGTTGTCGTAGCCCGAGGTCACGATGACCACCCATTTTCCGTTCACCTTGGTGATGGTTGGGTCACCGAAACTGTAGCCCACGTTGGCGGCCACTGCGGCGTGGGTCGGGTCGCTGGGGTTGGGGAATTCCCACAGCACCTTGGCGGCCACGTCGCTGTCGGTTGCCGCGGTCGGGTTTGTGACGTCCAGCGCGTAGTACCCAAAGCCGCCCTTGCGCAAGCTGCCTACCAAAATCGTCTTCCATCCCCCGCCCGGGTTGGTTGTGGTGTTGTCGAAATCGACGTCCCCCAGAATGGGCGAGCCATCGACGTAGTAGCGATGCTGGAAGGTCTGGGCGTTTGCGAGATTGGGGAGCGCGCTCATGATGCGGTTCGGGACGTAGGCCCACAACTCCGCGCCGCTGGATGCATCGAAGGCGTGCAGCATGCCATCGTTCGAGCCGACGAACAGCGTCGGTGCGCGTGAAGCATTGGTGGACTTGAACGTTGCATAGCCGCTGTCATAGTAGCGATAGAATGGCGCGCCCATGTAGGCGACCTCCGAGTTCACGATATCGCCGAGCAGATGGGTTCGGTTCCGATAGGAGCCGCCGTTGGATACCTCCTTGCAGCGCCAACCGCGCAGATATTGCAGCAGATCCTGCGTTCCGAGGCTGGTTTGCTGGCTGCTGCTCAGATTTCCCCACTGGAACGGTACCCCGCCTGTGCCGGGGCGGAACGTCGCGATCTTGCGGCTGTCGCTGCAGGTAAACCCACCGGCCGAGCCGGAAATGCTGGTGCGGCCATCGAGCTGTGCCTGTGCCGTGCTGGTCCAGGCCGAGGTGTTGCTGAATGCACCCGTGCTGGGGTTGATGGCGAACGCGTCCACATCGCCGGTCCAGTCGCCAGTGTTGAAGGAGCTTACATAGGCATAGTTGTTGGCGCCGGTCACGATGGACGCGCTGAGCGTCGCGGCCGCCGAGGTGCTGTTCATGGCGATGATGGCGTTGAGGATCTGCTGCAGCGAGGTTTCGATCGCGGTGGGATCCGACGCGTTGAAGTACTGGCCACCGCTATTCACTGCGGCATGCCAGAGATCTTCAGTCGTTGATGCGGCGTCTGCGGCGGGAGCAGGCCAGTTGGCCGTGCCATTTTTCACGTTGAAGAAAAAGCCGCTGGTTGCGGTGAGATAGTTTGGGTCATAGGGCTGCGTTCCGCTGGCCCCCAGGCCGATGGTAAACGTGGTCATGTGCTGCCACGTGGCCGGGTCGCTGGTCGAAGGGATGACGTTGTTGTCGGCGACACCGCCGGTACCGGGACGCAGGTCGGTTGCCCAATAGGCAAGCGCGACGTCCGCAAGCGTAAGGCTGGTCGCGGTCGGTCCCTGGTAGAGTGGCCGCGGCCATTGGCTCCCGGTCGCAAGGCTGTGGCCAAACAGTTGGACGCCGTTCAGGTAAGAGTAGCTGGACAGCCAGGTGGAGCTGCTGGGTACAGTGTTGTCCCAGTCGCCGATGCCGCCCAGCTGTGCGGCCGTGACGGCGGTGCTCCCAGTATTGCTGTTCCAGTAGCCGTCCGTGGAGAGAATCGCAAAGTTCTTCTGGCAGGAATACTGGACCGGATTTACCGAAGCAGGGCCCCCGGCATATCCCATGGAGCCTGTCCGATAGTATTCACCGACTCGCCATAGCGCCTGTTGCAGTGGTGTGCCGCCGTTGGGGTTGATCTTGTAGAAGTTGTTGTACCACCTGTAAACTTGGGCCGTTGTCTGGGGCGTATTCGCGAACTGGGCGACGTTGATGAAGTTGTCGCCGTTGCTATTGCCGGTGGCGCTATTGCTATTAATGGTGGAGAACCCGACGTTGTAGTTGTCATTCAATGTCGAGAACACCCGCCCCAGCGTCGTCTTCATGGTATTGATGCGGGTGCGGTAGTAGCTCCACCAGTTGGCGAAGTTTTGCATTTCCTCCGCATAGGTGCAGGTCGGGGCCGCCGCGCAGTCCGTGCGCGCCGCGGTGCGCGTGTAAGACGCTATTGAGGATTTGATTTCCTGGCGTTGATAGCTTACGTTCGCTTGCGGCGTGTAGCTGGTGCTGCCGCTCGCTGTAGGTGTCCCCGTGCCGATATTTACGTGGTAAAAGGAATAGCGCTGGATTGGCTGTGTGTAGCTACCGCCGGAAGTGGTGCGGCAGTTTCCGGAAGTTGCCGTGCCGGTCAACGGCAGTGGCGGTGTAGTGCTGCTTGTGGAATAGCAGACTGTACTCAGGTTCGTTGTTCCGGTATTGCCGGTAGCAAAGGCAGCGTTATAGCCATCGTTGGGTGTATTTGTCGTCGCGGCATTAGGCATCTGCTGCAGTACATAGTTGGTGCCGTTCCATACGGGTACCACAGGCGGCGCATACGTGACGTTGGGGTTGTAATACATCTTGTTGACGACTGAAGCATAGTAGTCGGGATTGGCGACCAAATAGAGCGGAGAGCCCGTAGAACTCCTCCCGTATGGAGTAGCACCATCCGTGCCGGTCATTGAGGTCCAATCCATACTGCCCGAATTGTCCAGGATGAACATGATGTTCGGGCGCACGAGCTGGCTGGAAGAGGTCTGCAGCGGCGCGTTCGCCAAGTCGACATAGGCGGCATGGGCCACTGGCAGATGGAGCAAAAGGCCAAGGCCGAGGAACTGGGCGATTGCCCGCGACGAGCGGCGATAACATGGGCTGTGGGGAGTTCGAGCCATTTTCATGCTCCTTGTGTAGACATAATCCTGCTACTTGCTGACCATTGCCTGAACGTAGGACACGGTATTGCGTGGGCCTTGGGTCATGACGGTGATGCGGTAATAGATTTCGGGCAGCATGGCGATCTGCTGTTTCTGATGCCTTTTCTGCGGGGCATCGGTGACACATTTCGAGGTGCGATCCGAGGTTCCGGTCGTCAGGTCCAGGTTGTCCATGCACATGCGCTGGATGGCGTAAGTCACGGTGTTGCCGTCTCCGAGCGCCACCGGTGCGGCAGTCCCGGCAAAGGCCGCCTCGCCCGGGAAGATCGGCAGGCCGGTGTTGGCCCAGGCGGTCGGCCGTCCGGCGGTATCGGTCGCAAAGGTGCCGGGCACCGACTGATTGGCGTTGTTCGGCTGCACCCCCCCTAGGGCTGGATTATTGCTGCCGGTGGAGTAGGTGGAGTAATAGTTCTGCGCGAGGTTGTCGGCATTCAGGTTGGAAGTCGTCTGGGTATTGAGAAAGGCAATGGCTGCCTCAATGCCGACATCCGACGCCGATACCGCCCCTTTTCGGAAACCCATGTTGCCCACTGCCAGCGTCGACGTATCCACTGAGCGCACGAGCCCGATTCCCGCCAGCGTCATGGCGACCAAGGCGATGAGCGCGATGAACAGTACTACGCCGCGCTGACGGGGTGGGCCGAAACGGATAGGACCTGCGCAAGTGCTCATCAGCGTTTCCATAGCGAATTCCGTATCGGGATCACGGTGTTGTAGACAAAGTAGCGGTAGTTTTGCCAGCCCGCAGGTAAGTTGATTGCCGGCGCCGGCACGGCGGCCGAGTCCGGCCAGGCGCAAGGGCCGTTGTTGACCGTACCACTGGTATTCGTACACTGGTTCGACACCGCCGTTCTTTCGGGCAAGGGATTGCGCGCAATGACCGCGAGCCGGATGCTGATGACGCGTCCCCAGTCCACAGCCGTGACGGGGACTAACGCATTGTAGGTGTCGACGACGCCGTCATCCGGCGTCCCGCCATTGCTGCCGTCGTCCTTGCCGTACTGCACCTTGAGGCTGACAATGTTGTCCGCGAGCTCCACCGGCGCACCGCCGTTGTCGGCCTGGGTGAGGCGGCTGGTGGCGGGGTCGATGGCGAAGGTCCGAACGACGTAGTTGGGCCCCAAGTTGTAGATTTCCGTGCTCTGGGCGAAGTAGGTGCCCGCCGGCGCGGCGTTCACGGTGAGGGTGGAGGGTGTGCCGGCGCCGGGACGGTTGATCGCGGTAATGCTTACCACCGCACAGTTGTTGTTGCTGGGCTCGTAGAGGAGCAGGGAATCTCCGACCTGGAAACCCACCGCATTGGGGTTCTCGATGGTGATGCTGTTCCCGCTGAGGGCGATGAACTGGTTCGGTGCCGACTGGGTCGCGGAGTTGCCGAGGCGCAGGGTGAGCGAATCCGGATCGTGGCCTCCCGCGTGAGGCGTGACCGCCACGGGCACCGCGGCCGGGCAGCCATAGGCCGCTGCATTACGAATGCCAAAGCCCGCTGCACGCACGTCCTTGTCGATCTGGAACAAGGCCATGATTCCGTTCTGCTGGGCATCCGCGCCACCCGAGGTGGTTCGCTTCTGCCCTTCGAACGCTGAGTACACCTGCCCGATGACCAATGTGGTCACGAGCGCGATCACCAGTCCGATCATCAGTTCGATCAGGCTGAAGCCGGCGTTTGCTGCCGGGCCGTTGGTGCGGTGTGGTGAAGTAACGGTGCTCATGAGCAAAGATTCCCCGGGCAAATCTGGCTCGTCATCTGATAGCTGTGTGCTGCGGGGTCGTTAGGCGCCTTCCACGACACGGTTACCGTGACCCGATTGGCGTTTGGGGCTGCGCCGAACACGATGCTTGGCGCTGGTGCGGCCCCACCACTCCCCGGCAGCCGGTTCTGCACCTCGCCAGCCCACTGCTGCGTGGTCGCGTTGCCGCCCGCCCCGGCAGTGCAAGGGTTGCAGGCGAACGTGGCCAGGTTGGCCTCGGTACCGCTGGCCCACATGCCTGACATGATCTGGTCCACGAGATAGGCGGCCTCGGCGCGGTATTGAGCCGAACTCGTATTGCTGATAGAAGCTGCTTGCAGCCCGACCAGCGCCAGGATACCCATGGAAAAGAGCAAGATCGCCACCAGCGCTTCGAGCAGCACGGCGCCTTGCTGATTCGTTTGTGCACGATAGGTCATTATTCTTCCTTCAACAGCCCCTCGGGCTCGCGGCGATGGAAACTGCCGGGTCGCACATCCGAATCTGTCCCGAGTTGACTATGATATTTAGGCAGCGCATGGGGCCGCCCGCCGCGGCGCAAAGGCCTCCTGTAGGATTGGTAACCGTGATTGTCACAGCTCCTCCAGCGCGGCCCAGTGCATTGAACGTTATGGGCGCTGCCGGGTTGCTGGCGACGACGGCATGGAGGGTGCCTTCCGAGTAGTCGCGTTGCTGAATGACCATATTGTTGGCGTCGGTAACCTGCCAGCTGCTGCTGTTGGCCGGGGCAGTAAAAGTAAAAGTGATATTTTGGTTGCGCTTGACTGCCTCGGCGCGGGCGAGGGTGAGGCCGTTCAGGATCGAGTCCGCGGCCGTGCGAATCTGCGAGCTCTGGAGCCAGTTGCGGTAGCTGGGTACACCCATGCCAAGTACGATGGCGAAGATCGCGATGGCGATCAGAAGCTCGATCAGGGTTACGCCCGACTGGCGGCCATCTGACCGCTTGCCTAGCACGATCCATCCTTTCGTATGGCCCAGCAGTTGGCGTTCGTACTCCAGCCCGCGGGTGCGGAAGTCGTTGCGCGCGCGTTGTTTTGGTCGATCGTGTAGGTAAAGCCGGCCATTGGTCCGATCCCGGCTGCCTGCGCCACGAAAGTCGTCGCGGTCAGGGTCGGGCAGCTAAAACCAAAATATTGTCCCGTAGGGAGAGGGGCGACCGTATTGGCTGCACAAGCCCCAACATAGGTGCGGTTGTCCTGGAAATACTGCTCGAGTTGAACGCGCAGATTGGCTAATGTGCTAGTTGCCTCGGAGATTCTGCTGCGGGTGATGTAGTCCCGGTAACTCGGCAGCGCAATCGCCGCCAGAATCGCAACAATGGCCACTGTGATCATCACCTCGATCAGCGTAAACCCGCCACCCGTATCCGATAGCTTGGGCCTGCCGGTCTGTCGATTCGTTCTCTGCGCATGGGTCATGTACATTTCAACCTCCAGGTTTCGCAATGGGCATGGTAGTCATGGCCCTGTCCAACCACCAGCGGCCGCCGATGAACGGTCAGGACGATGGAATGGCCGGTTGGGTCGGGCTGCAAAGCGCCATCATGTTACTGGACTGTCACCACGCGGCCTATCCCGACGCGCCGTGCCAAGCTCATTTGTTAGTTAGAATAAACGGCACACATAACGGTACCTCGTTGTTGACCCCTGACTTCCTCATCATCGGCGGCGGCGTCGTCGGCTGTGCCGCTGCCCTGGAGCTGGCTACGGCCGGTGCCCGTGTCACGCTGCTGGAGCGCGGCCAGCTCGGCGGCGAATCCTCCTGGGCCGGTGCCGGTCTGCTGTATCCCCTGCTCCCCTGGGACTACCGGGACGAGGTCACGCGCCTCACCAGCCTTGGCCGCGCGCTGTATCCGGAGTGGATCGCGCGCCTGCGCGGCGATTCCGGCATCGACCCGCAATTCATCGAAAGCGGCATGCTGGTGCTGCCGTCCTTCGATCGCGACCGGGCGCTCGCTTGGGCGGCGGCCCATCACGAAACCCTGGCCGAAGTGTCGCCGCGCCTGGTGGAACCCGCGGTGCAGCACGCGGGTCCCGCCCTGTGGCTGCCGCAGGTGGCCCAGGTGCGCAACCCGCGCCTGATCCAGGCGCTGCGCGGGGCATTGGAAAAGCATGGCGTGGCAATCCAGGAAGGCGCGGAGGTGCAGGGCCTGCAGGTGACGCAGCGCAAAGCCGCTGCCGTGGGGCGCCATGGAGTGGTTCATGAGGCGGGGCAAATCAT
The DNA here is from genome assembly GCA_964445085.1 of uncultured Burkholderiales bacterium. Taxonomy (GTDB): domain Bacteria; phylum Pseudomonadota; class Gammaproteobacteria; order Burkholderiales; family Thiobacteraceae; genus Thiobacter. The sequence continues at coordinate 26,190 of CAYUJV010000013.1, read as the reverse complement.
CGTCGCCGCCGGGGCGTGGACCGCGGCCGTGCTCGGCGATCTGGGCCGCGGGCTGGACATCCGTCCGGTGCGCGGGCAGATGCTCCTATATCAATGTGACAGGCCGCTCCTGCGCCGCATTGTGCTGCAGGAGGGCATCTATCTGATTCCGCGCGAGGACGGCCATCTGCTGGTGGGCAGCACGTTGGAGGAAAGCGGCTTCGATAAGTCGGTGACGGACGAGGCCGGCACTGCCCTGCGCCAGCGGGCGGAGGTGATCCTGCCGGCATTGCGGGGCATGGCGCCCGTGCGCCAGTGGGCGGGCCTGCGGCCCGGCAGCCCGGACAACGTCCCGGTGATGGCCCCTCACCCCGAGATCGGCAATCTGTGGGTTTCCAGCGGCCATTTCCGCTATGGCGTGACCATGGCGCCGGCCAGCGCACGCCTGCTGGCCGACCTGCTGCTGGGGCGCGAACCGCTGCTGGATCCGGCGCCCTATGCCTGGCCGACCGGCTGACGCCCTTAAGGAACCTCTGCAAGAGTACTGCGCAGCCCGTCTGGCCGCCTGCGATGCTCGCTGTACTTCCTTGTACAGGTGCGCTTCTCGGCGGCCAGCCGGGCTTGCTCGCTCCCTTTTGCGGAGGTTCCCTAAAGCCCGCGTATTTCAGGCCGATGAATTAGACAAAGTCCAAATCTTGGGCTAGTATAAAGTTATGGAAAAACATCACTATACCCGCGACAACATGGCGGATTTGCTGCGCGGTCATGGCATCAATCCGACCCATCAGCGGATCGAGATCGCCTACGCCCTGTTCGGGCGGCAGGAGCACCTGTCGGCCGACCAGATCATGGCGATCGTCAACGACCGGCACAGCGAGACCTCCAAGGCCACGGTCTACAACACCCTCAACCTGTTCAAGCAGCACGGGCTGGTGCGCGAGGTGATCGTCGACCCGAACCGCGTGTTCTACGACCCCAACACCGAGCCGCACCATCATTTCTTCAATGTCGAATCCGGCGAACTGACCGACATCGCCGGCAGCGAGGTGCGCGTCGAAGGGCTGCCCGCCCTGCCCGAGGGGCTGGTCACCGAAGGGGTGGACGTGATCGTGCGCATCCGTCCCCGCGCCGCCTGAGGGCCGGCCGCGGCGCGTTTGCTCCGGCTGCCGCGAGGCTCTATAATCCGCCTTCGCGCCGGTGTAGCTCAGCTGGTAGAGCAGCGCATTCGTAATGCGAAGGTCGTAGGTTCGACTCCTATCTCCGGCACCAGAATTCCCCGTCGGGGCGCAATCGCCGCCCCGGATGTCCCGCCCCCTCTCGACAGCCCCCGGCTTGTCCCCTACACTCGATCATGACGTTTTCTTTACGCGCCAAGGGCGGGGACCATACGTGCTGATCAGTGAAATTCTGTCTCTCAAGGGCAACGAGGTGGTATCGGTGTCACCCGACTGCACCATCGTCGACGCCGTGGCCAGAATGGTCGAGCGCGACATCAGCTCGGTCGTGGTGATGAATGGCGACACCATGGTCGGCCTGATCACCGGCCGCGATCTGTTGCGCGGCATGCATGACAAGGGCTGCGACCTGGGCCGGCTCAAGGTCAGCGACATCATGGTCACCGAGCCCATCATCGGCAATCCGGAGGACACCGTGGACTACGTGCGCGGCGTCATGACCGAGAACCGCATCACCCACCTGCCGGTGATGGAGGGGGAACGGCTCCTCGGCATCATTTCCTTTCACGACGTCGCCCGCGCCTGCCTGTCCGAGGCCAAGCTCGAAAATCGCCTGCTCAAGCGCTACATCCGGCACTGGCCGGAGTAGGCCTGCGCGCAAACTCCCAGTTCTGTCGAAAATCCGACACCCATGTCCGCGCCGCAGCGCGGCTCGGCCGCCCGTGCGCGGCGTGCCGCGGCCGTCTGACGCCTGCTCGCGCCTGCGGCGGGGAATGGCATGGTTCCTGCTAAACATCCTGTAATAAAAGCCTGGAGCCCTGCTCGTGTTCGAGTTTCTATCGTTCAAGCGCAAGCCCGTCGATCCGATGACGGACCTGCATTCCGCCACCCAATGGATGAACGAACTGCCCCTGGGCGACATGCATGCGGCGCACGAACAGGTGGTCAAGACCCTGCGCGACTACAATGCGCAGAAGCTGCCCGCCACCAGGGATCGCATCGCCGCCCTGTTCCACATCGACGAGGGCGCGCAGGAGATCCTGCGCGGCTTGCAGGCCCAGTATCTGCTCAATCCCCGCATGTCGCGTGCGATCGAGAGCCGGCTGTGGAATGCCGTGTTCGCCTACTGCCAGGAGATCCTGCAGGCCTATCACGGCCACGTCATGGAGTACGTGGCCAATCCCGGCGGCAGCAAGATCAAGTCCTCGCTGCCGCTGATGATCGCGCGCGCCATTCATTACTTCGCCCTCGACGCCAAGTGGTGCTATTTCCGCTACGAACGGGTGAACCCCAAGCTGTGGAAGCGCATGCACAACCTGTATCACCTGGCGGAGTACGAGGAATTCGAGCGCCAGCCGCTCAAGCTGTACGAGCAGCAGGACGCCACCGGCACGTCCATCGCCAACCTCTACCTGCGCGCGCTGATGCTGGACGTGGTCAACAGCGGCAGCCTGCTGCCGCGCCAGATCGACCTGGTGGACCACTGGCTCGCCGATTTCACGCGCGACCTCGTCCTGGAGAAGGAATTCAAGCCGTCGCGCCATGTGTTCTTCGTCGACCTGAACGAGATGCGGGGCGCGCGGCGCGTGCGCCGGGTGGAGCCGGGGGAGGCCAAGCGCTACTGGGACACGTTCGCGCTCAAGGACCGCCTGGACCGGATCAAGGCCGATCTGACCCAGGGCGAAGCGCCGGCGCGGCTCGGCCTGACCGAGGACTGCAAGCTGCCGGCCTGCCTGGAACTGCTGGAGCGGGTGATCGCGCTGTGGTCGCCGACGGTCAAGCGCGCGCAGCGGGCCCACGAGCGCAAGCGCGTGATGCGGCAGATCGATGTCGTGCGCGGCATGGAGCAGATCTGCGCCAACGTGCAGATGGACAACGAGCAGGCGCGGACGCAGCAGCTGGCGCGCGAGGGCGAGAGCGGCCTGAGTTACGAGGAGATGCTGGACGTGCATCTGTACGGCTTCGTGACCAAGCGCACGCAGCTCAAGCTGGAGCAGGGGCGAGACGACACGCCGGCACCCCGGCAGCCGCCCGAGCGCTGGGTGATGGAGAATGAAAGCGAGCATGGCTACGGCGCGCTGATCGAGGCCCAGGCCGACGACTGGCTGCGCCTTGGCAAGCTGGTGGGGCTCAAGCCCGAGCGCAACGGCCCCTGGGTGGTGGCCGTGATCCGGCGCATGACCCACATCAACCCGGCGCAGTATGCGGTGGGGATGGAAGTGCTGTCGGAGCGCCCGGTCGCGCTGTTGCTGCGGGCGAGCCGGCACGCGGAATCGGGCTATACCATCGACGGCATCGATTCGGTGGACGTGGTGCTGCCGACGCCGGCGCTGTTCCTCAAGGGCGATGCCGGGGCCGGCCAGCCCGACACCCTGCTGATCCAGAGCGCCGAGTATGCGAGCGGGCGCCAGCTGTGGTTCAACGCCCGCGGCATGACCTACAACATCGCGCTCAAACAGGCGGTCGAGCGCGGCGACGACTGGCTGCGGGTGACTTTCCAGGTGCTGTCGCAGCGGCCGGTGGCCGAGCCGGCGCTGCGCATCTAGGCCTCGCGGCCCGGCTTCAGCCCGCCAGCACGCGGCGCAGCCAGTTCCCGATATCCGCGATTTCCTCCGGACACACCGAATGGGCCATGGCATAGCCATGCCATTCCACCGGGTAGTCCAGCTCCCGCAGCAGCGCTTCGCTCCGCCGCGCCAGCGTCTCCGGCACGATGTTGTCCAGGCTGCCGTGGGCCATGAAGATGGGGAGGTCGCGGTTCGGCGCCGATGCCTCGGCGGGAAGGCGCTCCGGCAGGGCCAGGTAGGAGGAGAGGATGAGCGCGCCCGCCAGCCGCTCGGAATGGCGCAGCGCCGTGTGCAGGGCGATGACGCCGCCCTGGGAGAAGCCCGCGAGCACGATGCGCCGGGCGGGGATGCCGCGGGCGTTCTCGCGCGCGATGAGCTCGGTGACGGTCCGGGCCGAGGCGCGAATGCCGGCCTCGTCTTCCGGCGCGTCCGGATGCAGCGCGACCACGTCGTACCAGGCCGGCATCACGTAGCCATTGTTTAGCGTCACCGGCATCAGCGGCGCGTGGGGAAACACGAAGCGAATGTCGCCCAGCCCGCCGAGATTGAGCTCATCGACGATGGGCAGGAAGTCGTAGCCATCGGCGCCCAGGCCGTGCAGCCAGATGACGCTGGCGGTCGGTTGGTCGCCGGTGGCGGTTTCCAGCGGGGGCGGCGGGGCGTCGGTCACGATGAGTGAAAGATGGCGGCGCGCTACGCGTGGTGCCGCGCCAGCACGTCAAAGCTCACGCGGCTGTAGTCGTCGCTCTGCTCTATCGCCTGCTGCAGGCGGATGCTGTAGGCCTTGCCCTGGGCCTTGAGCTGGAGGATGCGTCCGGGCTCGTATTCCTGGCGCGCGATCAGCAGGCTGCGCGGCTGCTGGGCTTCCGGCATCTCCAGCAGATAGATGCCGTCCGTGCGCAGGGGCTTCTGCTGGCCGTTGGGCAGGGTGTGCAGTTCCACCGGGATCGGCGCCTGGCTCAGGGTCTCGATGCCGACATAGGTCTTGGCCGCCGGGTTCTTGTTGATGCGGCGCACCACCCCGATGAGGAAATGGCGGTTGTCGTCCGGCTTGAGGCCGACCAGGGTGCCGATCTTCAGCGGCTGGGCGCCGATTTCCAGGGTGGCGCCGCAGCCGGAGGCGCTTTCATTCTCCATGACCCACTGTTCGAGCAGAGGCTCGAACAGCTCGTCCTCGCCCGATTGTGTATCGGTGCCCAGGGGCGTGCCGCCGCTGGTGTAGCCCATCACCTGGTAGTCGATCATCTCGCCCGCGGGCCTGGGCTTGCGCCGTTTCTTCGGGCCGGGCTTGAGCTGGGACACGACATCGTGGAAGCCCTGCACCACCTGCACCACCTTCACCTTGGCGGTGCGTTCATGCTTGCGCGTGTCGTCCTTGCGCGCCCAGCGCTTCTGCACCAGTTCGATGAGGTCCAGGCATTGCGGCAGGCGGCAGTCTTCGCCCAGGCCCAGCCGCGCCGGCACTTCGCCGGCCTTGAGCTGCTCGATTGCCTTGTCGATGGTGACCATCAACAGGCCGACGCCGAAGTAGCGATACTTCTCGCCCAGCATGTTGCGGCGCAGCTTGCGCGCGGGCTTGGTGTCACCCAGGTTGACGGCATACAGCTGGCGATGGGGACGGAACTCCGCCTCCAGCACCACGGATTTTCCCCACTGGTCGAGCCAGCGGTCCACCTGGTCGATCTGCGCCGGCTGCAGGCTCTCCGGGTTGGCCAGATGCAGCAGCATGGCGTGCATGTATTCGGCGACGCAGCTGGTGTCGTCCGGGGCGTCCGGAAACAGTCGCAGCGGCGCGGTCGCAAAGTCCTCGCGCTCGGCGAACAGGCACAGGCGGTTGAGATTGCGCCAGACCGAGGCTTCCACCGGCAGATAGCGCAGGTGCGCCCACTTCGCCTGCATTGCGTAATGGTAGAGGCCGCGCGCGGTGAGCGTGGGGATCGACGGCCACAGCTTGTTGCTGGGCGCCTGGGCGAAGCTGCGCACGCAGATCTGGTAGGCGTTCGCCATCTCCTCCCAGAAGGCCAGGATGGTCTGCAGATAGGCCCGCTCGGGGGCGTGCGGCGTGTCGATCACCGCCATGAAGTCGCGGCACAGTTGCGCCTGGAGCGTGCGCGCCTTTTCGTCCAGATACATGACGACGCGGATGCGCTCCTTGAGCGGCATGCGCCGGTTTTCGTTGATGGAGGTCAGCGCCCTGACGATCTCGACGTGGGCCTGGTGCACGTCGGCGAGCGGGAGCTCCTGCACCCAGACGGTGGCCGATTTCAGGCTGCCGACCGGGTCGTCGGATTTCCTGCGCAGGATGGCGTTGATCAGACCGCTGAAATCGAACATGGGACCGCTGCAAGGGGCCGGGATGACGGCCCGGGATTCGTGAATTTCTTGTAAGGCCGGAGCTTATCGGATGCCAGATGGATAGACAATAGCGGCGCCGGCGGGCAGGCGCCGCTCATCCCGCCGGCCGCTGCGCGGACTTCGGCCGGAAGGCCTTGACCACGTCCTCGCGGGTTTCGACGTAGGGGCCGCCGATCAGGTCGATGCAGTAGGGGACCGCGGCGAACACGCCGTCCAGCGTCTCCTTGATCGCCTTGGGCTGGCCCGGCAGGTTCAGGATCAGGCACTGGCCGCGGATGACGCCCACCTGCCGCGACAGGATCGCCGTCGGCACGTATTTCAGGCTCACCGCGCGCATGGCCTCGCCGAAGCCGTCCATCACCCGGTGCGCCACCGCCAGCGTCGCATCCGGCGTCACGTCGCGGGGCGCGGGGCCGGTGCCGCCGGTGGTCAGCACCAGATGGCATCCTTCCCGATCCACGAGTTCGATCAGGGTCTGCTCGATCAGGGCCCGCTCGTCCGGGATCAGCCGCGTCACGCTGCGCCAGGGCGAGGCCAGCGCGCTGCGGAACCAGTCCTCCAGCGCGGGAATGCCCTTGTCCTCGTAGATGCCCTGGGTGGCCCGGTCGCTGGTGCTGACGAGGCCGATGATCAGTTCGTTGGCGGTGGTCATGGGGGTGAGTCTCTATCCGCGAAAGTGCGCGCCGGATTTCATTCGTCGTCCAACTCCGGCGCGCTGGTTCCGGTCGCGGGGCCAGCTGCCGGCTGCGTGATCTCGCGCAGGGTGCGGAACAGCGCCCGCGCGTTTTTCGGCGGCTTGTTCAGTTCGGCTTCCTTGCGCGCGTTGCGGATCAGGGTGCGCAGCGCCTGGGTGTCCACCCCGGGGTGCGCCGCGGCAAAATCGGTGAGCGCCGCATCGTCGGCGAGCAGGCGCTCGCGCCACTGCTCCAGCTGGTGCAGGCGCGCGGTTTCCCGGGCGCTGTCGCCGCGCCAGGCATCCATCTGCGCCTGGATCGGCGCCGCATCCACCTCCCGCATCAGGCGGCCGATGTATTGCATCTGGCGGCGGATGGCCTCGTGCTTCTTCAGGCGCTTGGCCTCGTTGACCGCCTCGGCCAAGCTCTCCGGCAGATTCAGCTGCGCGAGCTGCTGCGCGCTCAGCTTGACCAGGGCCTGCCCCAGGTCCTGCAGCGCGTGCATCGCCTGCTTGCGCCGGGTCTTGCTTACGAATTCTTCGTCCTGATCCATGATTGCGGCTGCGCCGGCGCGGGTTCACCGCGCCCGTTCAAAGTTGCTATCATAGCCGCTTTTCGCCCCATTCCCCTGCTGCAATTTACGGAGAGAAGCCCGCACCGTGGCCGAATCAACGCGTTTTTCCCATTCCATCGACACCCTGAAGCAGATCACCCAGGACATCCTGGCGCAGGCGCGCAAGGCCGGCGCCAGCGCGTGCGAGGCCGAGGTCAACCAGGGCTTCGGCCAGAACGTCACCGTGCGCCTGGGCGAGGTGGAGACCATCGAATACAACCGCGACAAGGGCCTGGGCGTCACCGTCTATTTCGGCAAGAAGCGCGGCCATGCCAGCACTTCGGATTTCTCGCCCGAGGCGATCCGCGACACGGTGGCGGCCGCGGTGACCATCGCCAAATACACCGCGGAAGACGAATTCGCGGGGCTGCCGGAGGCGGAGCTGCTGGCGCGGGACATCCCGGACCTGGACCTGTACCACCCCTGGGACATCTCGGCGGACGACGCGGTGGAGCGGGCCCGCGCCTGCGAGGCGGCGGCGTTCGGGGTGGACAAGCGCATCAACAACTCCGAGGGCGGCAGCGTCTCCACCCAGGAATCGGTGTTCGTCTACGGCAACAGCCTCGGCTTCGTCGGCGGCTATCCAACCTCGCGTCACAGCATTTCCTGCGCGGTGATCGCCGAGTCGGACGCCGGCATGCAGCGCGACTACTGGTACACGACCGCGCGCGACCGTGCCGATCTGGACACCCCGGAGCAGGTGGGGCGCATCGCCGGCGAGCGCACCCTGCGCCGCCTCGATGCGCGCAAGGTCAAGACCACCCAGGTGCCGGTGATCTTCGAGGCGCCCGTCGCCACCGGCCTGATCGCCAGCTTCGTCTCCGCGGTGAGCGGCGGCAACCTCTACCGCAAGACCTCGTTCCTGCTCGACAGCATCGGCCAGCAGGTGTTCGCGCCCCTGGTGCAGATCCGCGAGCGGCCGCACCTGCCCAAGGGCCTCGCCAGCGCGCCCTTCGACAACGAGGGCGTGGCGACCCACGACCGGGACGTGGTCAGGGATGGCGTGGTGCAGGGCTATTTCCTTTCCAGCTACTCCGCGCGCAAGCTCGGCATGCAATCGACGGGCAATGCCGGCGGCAACCACAACCTGATCGTCGCCAGCGGCGACATGGACCTGGCCGGGCTGCTGCGCAAGATGGGCACCGGCCTGCTGGTGACGGAGCTGCTGGGCCAGGGCATGAACCCGGTCACCGGCGACTACTCGCGCGGCGCGGCGGGGTTCTGGGTGGAGAACGGCGTGATCCAGTATCCGGTGGAGGAGATCACCATCGCCGGCAATCTCAAGGACATGTTCAAGCAGATCGTCGCCATCGGCAACGACGTGCTGGTGCGCGGCTCGCGCCAGTGCGGCTCGATTCTGGTCGAACGCATGACGGTGGCGGGGGAATAAGGCTGAACCACGGAGTACGCGGAGATCACGGAGGAACCCAGATTTCACAAAACTCCGCGTCCTCCGCGTACTCCGTGGTGCAATGGTTTTTCGAACAAGGGAGGCTCTCATGGAAAGAAGAAACTTTCTCAAGAAGGCGAGCGCAGGTCTCGCGGCGGGGCTCGCTGCCACCCCCGCCCTGGCCGCGGGCGAGCCGGAAATCAAATGGCGCCTCGCCTCCAGCTTTCCCAAGAGCCTCGACACCATCTACGGCGCCTCGGAGCTGCTGGCGAACCGGGTGTCCAAACTCACCAACGGCAAATTCCAGATTCGCGTCTTCGCCGGGGGCGAACTCGTGCCCGGCCTGCAGGTGCTGGACGAAGTCGGGCGCGGCACCATCGAATGCGGCCACACCGCGAGCTACTACTACGTTGGCAAGAACAAGGCCTTCGCCTTCGACACCTGCCTGCCCTTCGGCCTGACGGCGCGGCAGCAGAATGCGTGGCTGTACTACGGCGGCGGCCTGCCGCTGATGCGCGACCTGTTCAAGCAGTACGGCGTGATCAATTTCCCCGGCGGCAACACCGGCGTACAGATGGCGGGCTGGTTCCGCAAGGAGATCAGGAGCGCGGCCGACCTGAAGGGGCTGAAGATGCGCATCCCTGGCATCGGCGGCGAGATCATGGCGCGCCTGGGCGTGGTGCCGCAGACCCTGGCCGGCTCCGATATCTATCCGGCGCTGGAGAAGGGCACGCTGGATGCGGCGGAGTGGGTGGGTCCCTACGACGACGAGAAGCTGGGCTTCTACAAGGTCGCCAAGCATTACTACTATCCCGGCTGGTGGGAGGGCGGACCGACGCTGTCCTTCCTGATCAACCTCAAGGAGTGGGAGAAGCTGCCCCCGTCCTACCGCGAGGCGTTCGAGGTCGCCGCGGCGGAAGCCAACCTGCACATGCTGGCCGAATACGACGCCAAGAATCCGGCGGCGCTCGCGCGCCTGCTCAAGGGCGGCGCAAGGCTGCACCCCTTTCCCAAGGACGTGATGGCGGCGGCGCTCAAGGCGGCGAACGACATCTACGCCGAGGAAAGCGCCAAGAATCCCACCTTCAAGCGCATCTACGATTCCTGGAGCCGCTTCCGCAGCGACGAGTTCCAGTGGTTCCGCGTGGCGGAACTGTCCTATGCGAATTTCGTGTTCAATGCGGTGAAGTAGGCCGTCGCGCCTACTCGGACGGCAGCTCGATGTGCAGGGGCACGTCGGCCGCGGTCTGTTCCTGGTGGCTGCCCACCAGCTGCGGGAAGGCCAGCACGATGGCCACCATCGCGATCTGGATCAACACGAAGGGCACCGCGCCCCGGTAGATCTGGCCGGTGGTCACGCCCGCCGTGCGCCTGCCCGTCACCCGGTCCACGTACTCCCCCTTCGGCGCGACGCTGCGCAGATAGAACAGGGCGAAGCCGAAGGGCGGGTGCATGAACGAGGTCTGCATGTTGATCGCGAGCATGACGCCGAACCAGACCAGGTCGATGCCGAGTTTTTGCGCCACCGGCGCCAGCAGCGGCACCAGGATGAAGGCCAGCTCGAAGAAATCGAGGAAGAAGGCCAGCACGAACACCAGCAGGTTCACCGCGATCAGGAAGCCGACCACGCCGCCGGGCAGGGCGCTGAACAGGCCCTCGACCCATAGATCGCCGTTCACCGCGCGGAAGATCAGGCCGAACACGGTGGAGCCGATCAGGATGAACAGCACGAAGGACGACAGCTTGGCCGTGGTATCCAGGGCCTGCTTCAGCAGCGGGCGGCTCAGGCGGCGGTTGAGGAGGGCGAGCACCAGCGCGCCGGTGGCGCCCATGGCGCCGCCCTCCGTCGGCGTCGCCAGGCCGATGAAGATCGTGCCCAGCACCAGGAACACCAGGGCCAGCGGCGGCACCAGGGAGACCAGCACCCTGCCCAGCAGCGCGGCGCCGCGCAGGGTGCGCGCCGCGGGCGGCAGCGCCGGCGCGAAGGCCGGCTTGGCCAGCGACACCGCGAGCACATAGGCGGCGTAGAGCGCCGTCAGGAGCAGGGCGGGATAGATCGCGCCCTGGTACAGATCGCTCACCGGCTGGCGCAACTGGTCGGCGAGCACGATCAGCACCAGGCTGGGCGGAATGATCTGCGCCAGGGTGCCGGCAGCGGCGATCACCCCCGACGCGAAGCGCCGGTCGTAGCCGTAGCGCAGCATGATGGGCAGCGAGATCAGCCCCATGGAAATCACCGATGCCGCGACCACGCCGGTGGTGGCGGCGAGCAGCGCCCCGACCAGCACCACCGCGTAGGCGAGCCCGCCGCGCAGGGGGCCGAACAGCTGGCCGATGGTGTCGAGCAGGTCCTCGGCCATGCCGCTCTTCTCCAGGATCAGGCCCATGAAGGTGAAGAAGGGGATGGCCAGCAGCGTTTCGTTCTGCATGATGCCGTAGATGCGCGCCGGCAGGGCGCCGAGCAGTTCCGGCGTGAGCAGGCCCTGATGGATGCCGAGCGCGGCGAACAGCAGGCCGTCGGCGGCAAGCGCGAACGCCACCGGGTAGCCCAGCAGCAGGAAGATCACCAGCACGGCGAACATCAGCGGCGCCATGAGCTCGGCGGGCATCAGTCGCGCTCCCTGTCGTCGCGCAGCACCATGTCCTCCGTCAGCGGCGAGTGCGCGGGCGCCTCGGGCGGCTCCATGCCGAGCAGGAAGCCGACGCGCTTGACGGTTTCCGCCACGCCCTGCAGCAGCAGCAAGGCGAAGCCGAGGGGGATCAGCAGCTTGCCCGGCCAGAGGATGAGCCCGCCCGGATTGTCGGAATGCTCCTGCGACAGCCAGGAGTCCACGAAAAACGGCCAGGCGTAATACAGCACCACCAGCGTCAGCGGCAGCAGGAAGAACAGGCCCCCGAACAGGTCGAGCCAGGCCCGGCCGCGCGGGCCGAGCCGGCCGCTCAGCACGTCGATGCGCACGTGCTCGTTGCGCCGGAGGGTGTAGCCCGCGGCCAGCAGGAACACCGCCGCGAACAGGGTCCACTGGATTTCGAGGAAGGCGTTCGAGCTCAGGCTGAACAGCTTGCGGCTGACGGCATTGCCGGCGCTGATCAGCACCATGGCGAGGATGAGCCATTGGACCAGGCGTCCGACGCGCTCATTGAGGCGGTCGATGGCGTGGGCGAGAGCGAGCAGGGGTTTCATTGTTCTGTTCGGTGCCGGGACGGACCCGGGGGTGCGGAATTATAGGCAGGTGCGCCGTTTGCCGTCGAATGCCGTCCTGCTACCATGGCCCCATGAGCACGCTTCGCAATCTGGTGGGCATGGGCGGCGTGCCGCCCCATGACGCGCCGGAAGCCTATCTGTGGGAAAAGCGCCTGCACTGGGTGATGGTGCTGGTCGCGCTGCTCGCCCTGCCGTCCTTCTACCTGGAGGCGGCCTACGCCCAGGGCCTCCTGCACGGGGTCGGGCGCGCGCTCGACGGTGTCATTGCGCTCGCCTTCGGCGCCGAGTTCCTGTGGATGCTGCGGGTGACCCGCCAGCGCGGCCTGTACGTGCTGCACAACTGGCTCAACCTGCTGATCGTCGCCAGCGCCGTGTTCAGCCTGTGGAACCTCGGCGCCGACTGGTTTCCCCTTGTCCGGCTGGTGCGGCTGGCCTACGTGTCCATGGTGTTCGCCCGCGCCCTCAGCGCCATGCGCCAGGTGCTGACGCCGGCATCCGTGCCCTTCCTGCTCGGCTGGGGCGTCCTGGTGTTCGCCCTCGGCGGCGGCGCCTTCTACTGGCTGGAGCCGACCGTGCATTCCTTCGGCGAGGGGCTGTGGCTGGCCTTCGTCACCGGCAGCACCGTGGGCTACGGCGACGTGATTCCGAGCACCACCGCCTCGCGCTTCCTCGCGGTGCTCATGGTGATCGTCGGCTTCGCCATGCTGTCCCTGGTGACGGCGAGCTTCGCCGCCTTCTTCATCGGCGAGGACGAGAAGCGTCTGCGCCACGAAATGCATCAGGACATCAAGGAGCTGCGGCTGGAAGTGGCCAGGCTGCGGGCGGAGCTCGCCAAGCTCGCCGACCGGGCGGAAAAGTAGCTCCGGCCGGGAACCGGCGGGGCCGCTGTCTCGGTGCCCCCCGGCGTGCTAAAATGCGCGTTTTCTTCCCCATTTTTTCAAAGACTTGAGACCTTTCCCATGTTCAGCGCCTCCCACACCATTCAATCCGTCGACCCCGAGCTGTGGGCCGCGATGGAACAGGAACGTCAGCGCCAGGAAGACCACATCGAGCTGATCGCCTCCGAAAACTACACCAGCCCGGCGGTGATGCAGGCCCAGGGCTCGGTGCTGACCAACAAGTACGCGGAAGGCTATCCGGGCAAGCGCTACTACGGCGGCTGCGAGTACGTGGACATCGCCGAGCAGCTGGCCATCGACCGCGCCAAGGCGCTGTTCGGCGCCGAGTACGCCAACGTCCAGCCCCACTCCGGCTCCCAGGCCAATGCCGCGGTGTATTTCGCCATGCTGCAGCCGGGCGACACGATTCTCGGCATGTCGCTCGCCCACGGCGGCCACCTGACCCATGGCGCCTCGGTGAACTTCTCCGGCAAGTGGTTCAAGGCGGTGACCTACGGCCTGCACCCCGAGACCGAAGCCATCGACTACGACGAAGTGCAGCGCCTCGCCTCCGAACACCGGCCGAAGATGATCGTGGCCGGCGCCTCCGCCTATTCGCTGGTGATCGACTGGAAGCGCTTCCGTGAGATCGCCGATTCCGTCGGCGCGCTGCTGTTCGTGGACATGGCCCACTACGCCGGTCTCATCGCGGCGGGCGTTTACCCGAGCCCGGTGGGCATCGCCGACTTCGTCACCAGCACCACCCACAAGACCCTGCGCGGCCCGCGCGGCGGCATCATCCTGGCCAAGGCCGAGTACGAGAAGCCGCTCAACTCCACCATCTTTCCCGGGACCCAGGGCGGCCCGCTGATGCACGTGATCGCGGCCAAGGCGGTGGCGCTGAAGGAAGCACAGGGCCGCGACTTCAAGCACTATCAGGAGCAGGTCGTGGCCAACGCCCGGGTCATGGCCAAGGTGCTGCAGGAGCGCGGCCTGCGCATCGTCTCCGGCCGCACCGATTCGCACCTGTTCCTGGTGGACCTGCGCGCCAAGAATCTGACCGGCAAGGACGCCGAAGCCGCCCTCGGCCGCGCCCACATCACCGTGAACAAGAACGCGATCCCCAACGATCCGCAAAAGCCCTTCGTCACCAGCGGCATCCGCATCGGCACGCCGGCCATGACCACCCGCGGCTTCAAGGAGATCGAGGCCGAGCACCTGGCGAACCTGATCGCCGACGTGCTGGACGCGCCGGCGGACGAGGGCGTGATCGCCCGCGTGGCCAAGGACGCGCAGGCGCTGTGCGCGAAGTTTCCGGTGTACGGCCGGTAGCCTGTAGCGGGTAGTCATGACGAGCGTCTTGTTTTTGCTACCGGCTAGCCCCTACCCGCCACGAGCTCAAGCATGAAGTGTCCCTTCTGCGGTTCCCTCGACACGCAAGTGATCGACTCCCGCGTGAGCGAGGAGGGCGACAGCATTCGCCGGCGTCGCCGCTGCGCGGAGTGCAACAAGCGCTTCACCACCTACGAGACGGCGGAGCTGCGCATGCCGCAGGTGGTCAAACAGAACGGCATCCGCGAGGAGTTCTCCAAGGACAAGCTGCGCACCAGCTTCATGCGCGCGCTGCACAAGCGGCCGGTGCCGACCGAGTACGTGGACGCGGCCATCGACCGCATCGGCCAGGAACTGCTCAGCCTGGGCGAGCGCGAGGTGGAGGCGCGGCGCATCGGCGAGATGGTGATGGCGGAGTTGTACAAGCTGGACAAGGTCGCCTACATCCGCTTCGCTTCGGTGTACCGCAGCTTCGAGGACGTGGAGGATTTCCGCGAGGTGCTCAAGGATCTTGGCACCACAGAGACCCAGAGGCACAGAGGAAAAGCGAAAAAGCAGTGATGGCGTTTTCTTCCGTCGCCGCGCTCTGGTGGTGAAAGTCGATGTTTTCCGTTGCCGACCATGAATTCATGACCCGCGCCCTGCGTCTGGCGGAGCGGGGGCTGTATTCCACCAGCCCGAATCCGCGCGTGGGCTGCGTCATCGTGGGCGACGGCGTGGTGGTGGGCGAAGGCTTCCACCAGCGCGCCGGCGAGGCCCATGCCGAAGCCCATGCGCTGGCTGCGGCCCGCGACCTGGCCCATGGCGCGACGGCGTACATCACTCTGGAGCCCTGCGCTCACCACGGCAGGACGCCGCCCTGCGCCGATGCCCTCATCGCCGCCGGCGTGGCCAGGGTGGTGGTGGCGATGGAGGACCCGAATCCGCTGGTGTCCGGCCGCGGCATCGAGCGCCTGCGCGAGGCGGGCATCACGGTGGAAGTCGGGCTGCTCGAAGCCGAAGCGCGCGAACTGAACCTCGGCTTCGTCTCGCGCATGACCCGCGGTCGGCCGTGGGTGCGCATGAAATGCGCGGCGAGTCTCGACGGCCGCACGGCGCTGGCCAATGGCCTCTCGAAATGGATCACCGGGCCGGCGGCGCGCCTGGACGTGCAGCGCCTGCGCGCACGCTCCTGCGCCATGCTCACCGGTGCCGGCACCGTGCTCGCCGACGATCCGCAGCTGAACGTGCGCGACATCGACACGCCGCGCCAGCCCCGGCGCGTGGTGGTGGACTCCCACCTGAGCATTTTGCCGACGGCGCGCATCCTGCGCGGCGGCACAGTCGTGGTGACGGCCAGCGAGGACCAGGACGCCATCTCCACCCTGCGCGAGGCGGGTGTCGAGGTCGTCGAGCTGGGCGGCGCGGGCGAGCATGTGGACCTGGCGCGGCTGCTGTTGTGGCTCGCCGAGCAGGGCATGAACGAGGTCACCATCGAGGCGGGCGCGACGCTGAACGGGGCCTTCCTCGAAGCGGGCCTGGTGGACGAGCTGGTGCTGTATCTGGCGCCGAGCATCCTGGGCAGCAGCGCGCGCGGCTTGTTCGCGCTGCCGGAGCTGCAGCGCATGGAAGACAGGATCGAATTGAAGATGCGCGACCTGCGCATGGTCGGCAACGATCTGCGTATCATTGCGCGAGTGAACCAGACACGGGCGAGTTGAGCGAATGTTTACCGGTATCGTGCAAGCCGTAGGAAAGATCGCCGCCCGTACCCCGCGCGGCCAGGACGTGCGCCTCACCATCGACGCCGGTGCGCTGGACCTGAGCGACGTGCAACTCGGGGACAGCATCGCCGCCAACGGCGTGTGCCTGACCGTCATCGGCCTGGGGCAGCGCAGCTACGAGGTGGACGTGTCCGCCGAAACCCTGCGCTGCACCGTGGGCTTCGAGCTCGACGGCGAAGTGAACCTGGAAAAAGCGCTGCGGCTGGCGGATCGCCTCGGCGGGCATCTGGTATCGGGCCACGTGGACGGCGTCGGCACGGTGACCCGCTTCGAGCCGGCCGGCGACTGCTTCCGGCTGGAAGTGGAGGCGCCGTCTGAACTGGCCAAATACATCGCGCCCAAGGGCTCGGTCACGGTCAACGGCGTGAGCCTCACGGTCAACCAGGCGGAGGGCGAGCGCTTCGCCGTGAACCTGATCCCGCACACGCTGGAAGTGACCACGCTCAAGCATCTCAAGCCCGGCAGCCGGGTCAATCTGGAGGTGGATCTTTTGGCGCGCTACGCGGAGCGATTGCTGAACTACGTAAAGCAAATCTGAACCACGGAGTACGCGGAGGACGCGGAGTTTTTTCTGATCAAAACCCTGTGTGGCCTCCGCGTACTCCGTGGTGCAATAAAGTGCGATAATTCCAGCCCCCAAAGGCTGACCGGAACCAGAAAGCGCCTCATGGCAGTAAGCCCGATTCAAGACATCATCGCCGAGATCAAGGCCGGCAGAATGGTCGTCCTGGTGGACGAGGAAGACCGCGAGAACGAGGGCGACCTCGTCATGGCGGCGGAGTTCGTCACGCCGGAGGCGATCAACTTCATGGCCAAGTACGGCCGCGGCCTGATCTGCCTCACGCTCACCGATGCGCGCTGCAAGCAGCTCGGCCTGCGCCAGATGGTGTCGGACAACCAGACGCCCCACGGCACGGCGTTCACCGTCTCCATCGAGGCGGCAGAGGGCGTGACCACCGGCATCTCCGCCGCCGACCGCGCCGTGACCATCAAGGCGGCGGTGGCCAGGGACGCCAAGCCGACCGACATCATCCAGCCCGGCCACATCTTCCCGCTGCGCGCCCAGCCGGGCGGGGTGCTGGTGCGCGCTGGCCACACCGAGGCCGGCTGCGACCTCGCCGCGCTCGCGGGCGTGGAGCCGGCGGCGGTGATCTGCGAGATCCTCAAGGACGACGGCACCATGGCGCGGCTGCCGGACCTGATCGAGTTCGCGCGCCAGCACGGGCTGAAGATCGGCACCATCGCCGACCTGATCGAATACCGCTCCCAGACCGAGAGCCTGGTGGAGCGCGCCGCCCAGCGCAAGGTGGAAACGATCTACGGCGAATTCGACCTCATCGCCTATCGCGACAAGAGCTCGGGCGAGGTGCACCTGGCGATGGTGAAGGGCGTGATCCTGCCGGAAGCGGAAACCCTGGTGCGGGTGCATGAGCCGCTGTCCGTCATCGACTTTCTCGACGACGTGGGCAGCGCTCACTCCTGGAACCTTCACCACGCCATGAAGACCATCAGCGAGGCGGCCTCCGGCGTGATGCTGCTGTTCCGCCGGCCGGAGTCGACCGAAGCCCTGCTGGCCCGCGTCGAGCAGCCGATGCACAAGCCCGCCACCAAGGTGGACCTGCGCGACTACGGCATCGGTGCGCAGATCCTGAAGGACCTCAACGTGCGCAAGATGCGGCTGCTGGCCGCGCCGCGCAAGATGCCGAGCCTGGAGGGTTTCGGCCTGGAAGTGACGGGCTACATCCTGCCGACCGACGTGGTCGAAGCCGACAAACTGGAAGAATGAGAGGACGCCATGGCCAAGAAATACGACCACATCACCGAAATCGAAAAGGATCTCAACGGGGCCGGCCTCAAGATCGGCATCGTCATGGCCCGCTTCAACATCGACGTGGGCGAGGGCCTGCTCGGCGCCTGCGCCGCCGAGCTGGAGAAGCTCGGGGTGCGCCAGGAGGACACCACCCTGGCGACCGTGCCCGGCGCGCTGGAAGTGCCGCTGGCGCTGCAGGTGATGGCCAACAGCGAGAAATACGACGCGCTGATCGCGCTGGGCGCGGTGATCCGCGGCGAGACTTACCACTTCGAGCTGGTGGCGAACGAATGCGGCAGCGGCATCACCCAGGTGCAGCTCGACACTGGCGTGCCCATCGCCAACGGCATCCTCACCACCGACACCGACGACCAGGCCCTGGCGCGCATGGAGGAGAAGGGCCGCGATTGCGCCATGGTGGCGGTGGAAATGGCCAGGCTCCTCAAAAAGCTCTGAGTTTCACCCCTGTTCTTTCCAAGACATATTCGGATCACCCATGAAAAAAAGCCGGCGCAAGGCGCGCGAGCTTGCGCTCAAAGCACTCTACGAATGGAAGCTCACCGCCAATCCGGTGGGCGACATCGCCAGGAATCTGCGTGGTGAGGAAGGCTTCGAGACGGTCGACGACGAATATTTTCTGGCGCTGCTCAAGGGGGTGGCCGCTGAAGTGGACGCGCTCGACGCCAGGCTGGCCGCGCACCTCGACCGCCCCGTCGCGGAGCTGAGTCCGATCGAGCACGCCATCCTCCTCATCGGCGCCTACGAAGGCCTCCATTGCCTCGACGTGCCCTACCGCGTGGTGATCAACGAGGCGGTGGAACTGGCCAAGGCCTACGGCGGCACGGACGGCCACAAATACGTGAACGGCGTGCTCGACAAGCTGATGGCCGACGTGCGCGCGGCCGAGGTCCAGGCCAAGCTCAGGAAGTCCTGACCGGCAGCGGTAGGATTCCGCCATGCCCTCCGAATTCGATCTCATCGCGCACTACTTCACCCGCCCCGCCAGGCGCACCGTCCTCGGCGTCGGCGACGACGCGGCGCTGGTGAACGTCGCGGAAGGGAAGGAGCTGGTGGTCGCGGCGGACATGCTGCTCGCGGGCCGGCATTTCTTCCATGAGGACGACGCCGCCGGCGTCGGCCACAAGTCGCTCGCGGTGAATCTGTCCGACATGGCGGCCATGGGCGCGACGCCGCGCTGGGCGCTGCTGTGCATCGCGCTGCCGGAGGCGGACGAACGCTGGATCGGCGGGTTTGCGCAGGGCTTTTTCGCGCTGGCCGAGGCGCACGGCGTCGGCCTCATCGGCGGCGACACCACGAGGGGGCCGCTGACGATTTCCGTCACCATCATGGGTGAAGTGGAGCGCGGTGCGGCGCTGCGCCGTTCCGGCGCGAAAGCCGGCGACGACGTCTGGGTGTCCGGCATGCTGGGCGACGCGGCGCTGGCGCTGGCCCATCTCAAGCGCGGCATCAGCCTCGCCCCGCACGACGCGGCCGCGCTGCTGCCGCGCCTGCACATGCCCACGCCCCGCGTGAAGCTGGGGCAGAAGCTGCTGGGGCTGGCCCACGGCGCCATCGACATCTCCGACGGCCTGCTCGCCGATCTTGGCCACATGCTCGAAGCGTCGAAGGTCGGCGCGGAAATCGACGTGGACAGCCTGCCGGTGTCGGCGTCGGTGCGCGGCTATCTGGCGCACGACGTCGCACGCGAGGCCGTGCTCGCCGGCGGCGACGACTACGAGCTGTGTTTCACCGCCGCGCCAAACCGGCGCGCGGAAATCGAAGGCCTGGGGCGCCGGCTGAAACTGAATCTGACGCGCGTCGGCCACATCACGCGCAGGAAGGGGCTGGCCCTGCACGATGCACAAGGCCGGCCCGTCATTTGGGAGCACAAGGGCTTTGACCACTTCGCCTGACTGGAAATTCGTTCTCAGCCACCCGGCGCGTTTCATCGCCTTCGGCTTCGGCAGCGGGCTCAGTCCGTTCGCGCCGGGAACCGCGGGCACGCTCCTGGGGTTTCCGCTGTTCTTCCTCATCATCCAGCTGGGCCTGACGCCGCTGGGTTACGCGGCATTGATCGCGGCCCTGTTCATCGTCGGCGTGTGGGCCTGCGAGCACGTCAGCCGCACCCTGGGGGTGGACGACTTCGGCGGCATCGTATGGGACGAGATCGTGGCTTTTCTCGCCATCCTCTGGTTCACGCCCTATTCGCTGGCCTGGTTCGTGGCCGCATTCTTCATCTTCCGCATCTTCGACGTGTGGAAGCCGTTTCCCATCCGCCATTTCGACCAGCGCATCAAGAACGGCTTCGGCGTGATGTTTGACGACGCGCTGGCGGCGGTCTATAGCGTGATTGTCATCAAGCTCCTGGTGTGGGCCATCCATGGCTGATTCGAGGGATGAACTGGACCAGCTTGCCGCTCGGGTCGGCGCTGCCCTGAAGGCGCGCGGCTGGATGCTCGCCACGGCCGAATCCTGCACCGGCGGCTGGGTGGGCCAGGCCGTGACCTCGGTGGCCGGCAGCTCCCACTGGTACGACCGCGGCTTCATTACCTACACCAATGAATCCAAGCAGGAGATGCTGGGCGTGTCGCCGCAGACCCTGGCCGAGCATGGCGCGGTGAGCGAACAGACCGTGCGCGAAATGGCGGCCGGTGCGCTCAGGCACAGCCGCGCGGACATCGCCCTCGCCATCAGCGGCATTGCCGGGCCGGGGGGCGCGGTGCCGGGCAAGCCGGTGGGGACGGTGTGCATGGCGTGGGCCACGCGCGCCGGGGCCGGGCACGCGCAGACCTTCCGGTTTCAGGGGGATCGCGCGGCAGTGCGGCAGCAGGCGGTCGTGGCCGCGCTGCGCGGAGCCCTGGACCTGATCGGGCGCGACACCGCAAGCGCGTGAGCGGTTCTCAGTGGCCTGGGTCGTCCGGGGAGTGGACGCGGACGCGATTGCGCCCTTCCTTTTTGGCGGCGTAGCAGGCCGCATCCGCGTAGGTGAGGACGTCGATCATGTTCTGGCCCTGCGCAATTGCCACCACCCCGATGCTGACGCCGACGGAGAAGCGCTGGGTGCGCCAGTGGAACTGGAAGGCTTCGATGGTTTCCCGCCAGCCTTCGGCCAGGCGCACCGCGTTGTCGGGTGAACAGTGCTCCATCAGGACGGCGAACTCGTCGCCGCCGAAGCGGGCGAGTGTGTCGCGCGAACGCATCTGGCCCTGCAGCAGCGCCGCGATCTGGCGCAGCAGTTCGTCGCCGGCGACATGGCCGCAGGTGTCGTTGACGATCTTGAACTGATCGAGGTCGAGGAAGCATAGGGCATGGCGGCTGGCCGGATCGGGCGGATTCGACAGCAGCCGCTGCAGCCGGCGCTCGAACTCGCGGCGATTGACCAGGTTGGTCAGCGTGTCGTGGGAGGCCTGGTAGGCCAGCTGGGCCTCGAGGTTGCGCTTTTCCGTGATGTCGCGCGAGATGACGAACAGCCGCGGCTCGTCCGTCCCCGGTTCGCGGGTCACGCGCTGGTGCACCCACAGCACCGAGCCATCCTTGCGCATCTTGCGGTATTCGAGCCCGGGGTCTTCGCCATCCCCCTGGAACTGCCGTTCGAGGTGGGCGAACACCTCGCGCTGGTCCTCCGGGTGCACGATCTTGCTGGCGGACTCGCCAATCAGTTCGCCGACTTCGTAGCCGAGCAGGCGCGCCCCGACGCGGTTGATGGAGAGGATCTCGCCCGTGGCGTTGACGCTGATGTAGATGTCGGGCGCATTGTCGTACAGGGCCTGGTAGCGTGCCTCGCTGCGTCTCAGCGCCTCTTCCGCGCGCATGGCGTCGGTCACGTTGCGGAAGATGCCGCGGGTGGAAACGGCGGTGCCGTCCTTGATGATCGAACCGCAGTCGCCCCACAGGTGGATCGCTTCGCCGCCCTTGGTCACGAACTTGAAGTCGATGCAGCTCAGGGACTCGCCCCGCTTCAGCCGGGCGAAACGGTCCTGGCAGCACAGGGTGCTGTCCGGGTGCAGCACGTCCAGCAGGTTCAGCTGCTGCACCTCCTCCTCGCTGTAGCCCATGGTGTCGCGCCAGGTCTTGTTCGTGTACAGGAAGGAGCCATCCGGCGCGAGGCACTGGATCAGGTCGCTGGTGTTGTCGAAGATGTCGCGGTAGCGCTCCTCGCTTTCGCTCAGGCGCCGTTCGATCGAGCGGCGGGCGGCGTTGCGCTCGGCCTGCCGGACGCTGGCCTGCACCAGCTCCGGCAAACGCCGCAGCCAGGCGTCGTTCCAGTCGATCAGCTGCGCGCCCTGGAGCATGCAGTCGATCGCGATCTCCTCCGGCCCGGTACCCCGCAGCAGCAGGACCGGGATGTCGCTTTGCGTATCGCGCACGGCCTGCAGGAGCTCACGGGCGGAGAAGTCCATGCACATCAATTCGGCGATGATCAGGCGGGGCGCGTCGGTGCCGAGGGTCTGGAGCAGCTGCGGCAGCCTGTCGGCGCGGCGCAGCGCGACGGTCACATCGCCCGCGCGCAGTGCGGCCTGTAGTCGGGCGCTGGTTTCGGCGCTGCCGGCCACCAGGAGGCTGATCGTAAAATCTTTCATCGGGAGGAACAGGGCTGGCGAACTCAGCCAGGCGAACCACAGGGTTATCGGCCTGCTCGGGCCAAACTTGAGCGGCGGGTGGCCTTCAGCTTCCCGGGCCCTGGAACGCCCATGCCGCGAACGGCTCGATCTCATCGC
Organism: uncultured Burkholderiales bacterium; assembly: GCA_964445085.1. Classification (GTDB taxonomy): domain Bacteria; phylum Pseudomonadota; class Gammaproteobacteria; order Burkholderiales; family Thiobacteraceae; genus Thiobacter. The sequence continues at coordinate 3,731 of CAYUJV010000013.1, read as the reverse complement.
GGTTGAGCAGCATCAGCTGATAGGCGTTCGGGTTCATCGCGTGGTCGGCCGTGGTGTCGACGCCGAGCCGCTGCAGGACGTAGCCGATCAGGGCGCGCCGCACCACGATCTCGATTGCCTCGGCGTGCGCGCCGTAATCCAGCAGCAGGCTTTCGCGCTTGCGCGCATCCAGTCCTGCGTGGGGCGCCAGCTGCAGCGTCAGCGTCTCCACCCAGTCCTCGTCGTGCTCTGCGCCGGATTCCGCCGGCTCCTCCAGGCACTGGGCCGCGACGAAGCGCGACAGCACGAAGTCGCGGAAGTCGTAGGTCGCTTCCGAGTAGGCGCGCACATGCCAGCGCAGGCCGGTGTCCACGAGGGCGTGGGGCTCCAGAATGCGGCTTTCGTGGCTCTCGCGGTCGGAGAGTGAACGGTAGCTCACGCGCAGCTTGCGGCGGCCATGGATGGCGCGGGTGATCTGCGCCAGCACGTCCGCGCCGGGCAGGCGGGTGGGGAGGGGAAGGGCCGCAGTGGGCAGGCCGTAGATGGATTCCTGGCCGTAGGGGCCGCCGGCCACGGCGAGGTTGGCGGCCAGCAGGGGCAGCACCACCGCGGGGGATAGGTCGGCGAACACGGGCCGGAAGCTTGGTGCCGGCACGAAGCCGAACACGCTTTGGGTGTACAGCAGGTTGCCGGGCGCGAGGTCGCCGTACAGCTTGAGGTCCTTGGTGGCCGCCGGGTCGGAAATGCCGAAGGCACGCGCCACGTCGCTGCGGGACACGGCGCCGGTGTAGAAGGCCATCACCTCGATGTATTGCAGACGCTGGCGTGTCGCCCACTTCACGTCCAATGCCAATTTTTCTTTGGAAACCATGGCTTACCCCTACGGTGCGCGCTGTCCCTGCGGATTATACGGTTATTCGCGGCTGGATCGAATACAAAATAGTATGCGATAAAAACTACCGACATGATAAAAAGTATTGACATCACGAAATGTATGGCCTACATTGACGCCATGGTGCAGCCCGGCTGCGTCCAAAGACCCGATCAACCGAATGCTCAACCCCTCAGCCAAAGGAGAGAGACCATGGCAACCGTATCCGCAGAAGACAAAATGAAGGCGCTGGCCGCCGCCCTGGGCCAGATCGAAAAGCAGTTCGGCAAGGGCTCGGTCATGCGCCTGGGCGACCATGCCGAGGCGCAGGACCTGCAGGTGGTCTCCACCGGCTCGCTGGGCCTGGACATCGCCCTCGGCGTGGGCGGCCTGCCGCGCGGCCGCATCATCGAAATCTACGGCCCGGAATCCTCCGGCAAGACCACCCTCACCCTGCAGGTCATCGCCGAGATGCAGAAACTGGGCGGCACCGCCGCATTCATCGACGCCGAGCACGCGCTCGATCCGACCTATGCCGCCAAGCTGGGCGTGAACGTGAACGAACTGCTGGTCTCCCAGCCGGACACCGGCGAGCAGGCGCTGGAAATCGCCGACATGCTGGTGCGCTCCGGCTCCGTGGACGTGGTGGTGGTGGACTCGGTGGCGGCGCTGACCCCCAAGGCCGAGATCGAAGGCGAGATGGGCGACTCCCACATGGGCCTGCATGCGCGCCTCATGTCCCAGGCCCTGCGCAAGCTCACCGCCAACATCAAGCGTTCCAACACCCTGGTGATCTTCATCAATCAAATCCGCATGAAGATCGGCGTCATGTTCGGCAACCCGGAGACCACCACCGGCAACGCGCTCAAGTTCTACGCCTCGGTGCGCCTGGACATCCGCCGCATCGGCTCCATCAAGAAGGGCGAGGAAGTCATCGGCTCCGAGACCAAGGTCAAGGTGGTGAAGAACAAGGTGGCGCCCCCCTTCAAGCAGGCCGAGTTCGACATCCTCTACGGCGAGGGCATTTCGCGCGAAGGCGAGATCATCGAACTGGGCGTGGCCAACAAGATCGTGGACAAGTCCGGCGCCTGGTATGCCTACAACGGCGACAAGATCGGCCAGGGCAAGGACAACGCGCGCGAGTATCTGAAGGAGCATCCGGAAATCGCGCGCGAGATCGAAGCCAAGATCCGCGCGGCGGTGGGCGTGTCCGGCGGGGCCGCGGCGGACTTCGATCCGACTGAAGAAGAGCTGGAAGAAGCGTAACCCTGCTTCCTCCCCCGCACCGCCGCGCCCCTGTCCCGTGAATGGGAGAGGGGCCGGGGGAGGGTAGCGCACCTTTCCGAGCCCCTGCACCGATGGCTGCAACCTCTTCTCTCCGCCAGCGCGCCCTCGATCTCCTGGCCCGGCGCGAACATACCCGCGCCGAGTTGCAGCGCAAGCTGGCGCCCCACACCGACGACCCGGATGAGCTGGCAACGCTGCTGGATGAGCTGGCCCGGCGCGGCTGGCTGTCCGACGCCCGCTTCGCCGAATCCCTGGTGCACGACAAGCAGGCCAAGTTCGGCTCCGCGCGCCTCGCCCATGAGCTGCGCGAACGCGGCGTGCCGGAGGCGGTGATTCGCGAGCAGGTCGCTGAACTCAAAGCCACCGAACTCGACCGTGCCCGGCAAGTCTGGCAAGGCAAATTCGGCGCATTGCCGGAAGATGCGAAGGCGCGCGCCAGGCAGATGCGCTTCCTGCAAAGCCGCGGCTTCAGTCTGGACGTGATCGGCAAGGTCCTGCGCGGCCTCCCAGACGACTGATTTCCGCATTTTTCCCTGGCGCCGCCCCTCCATCGGTGCGCGGATTCGCGCTATCATTCTGTTTTTCCAGAAATTAGGCCGCTTTAGGGACCCGTCATGAAATCCAGTGAAATTCGCCAGCGCTTCCTCGACTTCTTCGCCAGCAAGGGGCACACCGTCGTCCCCTCCAGCCCGCTGGTGCCGGGCAACGACCCGACCCTGCTGTTCACCAACGCCGGCATGGTGCAGTTCAAGGACGTGTTCCTCGGCCGCGAGTCGCGCCCCTATGTGCGCGCCGCTTCCAGCCAGCGCTGCGTGCGCGCCGGCGGCAAGCACAACGATCTGGAAAACGTCGGCTACACGGCGCGCCATCACACGTTCTTCGAGATGCTGGGCAACTTCAGCTTCGGCGATTACTTCAAGCGCAACGCGATCCAGTACGCCTGGGAGTTTCTCACCCAGGAAATGAAGATCCCCGCCGAAAAATTGTGGGTGACCGTCTATCACGAGGACGACGAAGCCGCCGACATCTGGCTGAACGAAATCGGCGTGCCGCCCGAGCGCCTCGCACGGATTGGGGATAAACCGGGTGCGGGCAAGTACCACTCCGACAACTTCTGGTCCATGGGCGACACCGGTCCCTGCGGCCCCTGCACCGAAATCTTCTACGACCACGGCCCGGAAGTGGCCGGCGGCCCGCCGGGAACGCCGGAAGCGGACGGCGACCGCTACATCGAGATCTGGAACCTGGTGTTCATGCAGTTCAACCGCGACGAGAACGGCGTGATGCATTCCCTGCCCAAGCCCTCGGTGGACACCGGCATGGGCCTGGAGCGCATCAGCGCGGTGATGCAGCACGTGCACAGCAACTACGAGATCGACCTGTTCCAGGATCTGATCAAGGCGGCTGCACGAGAGACGGGCGCGAGTGACCTTTCCAGCAATTCGCTCAAGGTGATCGCCGATCACATCCGCGCCTGTTCCTTCCTCATCGTCGACGGCGTGATCCCCAGCAACGAGGGCCGCGGCTATGTGCTCCGCCGGATCATGCGCCGGGCGATTCGCTACGGCAGAAAGCTTTCCGAACATCCCGATCT